>CAMDFT010000047.1 GCA_945897795.1 Limnohabitans sp. Rim8
TCCACCACCGCCATGGGGTCCTGACCCATGCGGCAGGATCCCACTGGGTGGTACACCGTGTCGGCGTGCTGTCGAATCCAGTGTTCGAGTTGTTCGTCGCTGTGCGCATCGGCAGACGCTGCCCACTCTTTGCCATACGCGGCCAAGGCGGGTTGGGCCAGGATGCGCTGGGCTTGACGGACGCCATCGCGCAAGCGCTGCAGGTCACGCGGATTGCTCAAAAACTGCGGGTCAATCAGCGGTGCGCTGGTGGGGTTGCGGTCGGCCAGTTGCACGCGGCCACGGCTGTCGGGTTGCAACAAACACACATGCAGCGAATAGCCGTGGCCTAGCGTCAGCTGGCGGCCATGGTCCACCAGTTTGGCCACCACGAAGTGAAGCTGAATGTCGGGGTGCGCCTCTTCAGGGCGGCTTTTGTAAAAGGCGCCGCCTTCGGCAAAGTTGGTGGTGAGCGGACCCTTGCGGTGTTGCCGCCAGGCCCACAGGGCTTGCAAGGTCTGCCAAGCGCCTTTGGGTGAGACGCCGATCAAATCGGTGTGCCCCGGCGCATCGGCCACCAGCACCGCGTCGGGGTGGTCGTGCAGGTTTTCGCCCACGCCGGGCAAGTCGCGCAGCACCTCGATACCCAGGCTTTGCAAATGTGCGGCGGGCCCAATGCCTGAGCGCAGCAGGATGGCGGGCGACTGGAAAGCGCCTGCGCTCAAAATGATCTCGCGCCGGGCGGTCAGTGTCTGCGCTTGGCGGCCCTGCAAGGTGTGCACCTGCCGCGCCACGCCATCCACCAGGCCAATGCGGTCCACGGTGACGCCTGTCATGACGTGTAAGTTGGGTCGGCCTAAGTTGGGCGTGAGGTAGGCCTTGGCCGCGCTGAAACGCTCGCCTGCCTTCTGCGTGACTTGGTACAGGCCCACACCTTCTTGCGTGGGGCCATTGAAGTCGGTGGTGTGCGACAACCCCGCTTGCACGCCCGCCTCGACAAAGCGTTTGGCAAACGCATTGGGACTTTGCAGATCGGCCACGTTCAAGGGGCCGTTTTGGCTGTGCCATTCGTTGTGGATCCGCTCGTTGTGCTCGGCCTTCAGAAAGTAGGGCAAGACCTCGGCCCACGACCAGCCCGTGCAACCCATCTGGGCCCAGGTGTCGTAGTCAACCTGTTGGCCACGGATATAGGCCATCGCATTGGTCGAGCTAGAGCCCCCCAAGGTGCGGCCACGCGGCTGAAAACCGATGCGGCCATTCAAGCCGGGCTGCGGCACGGTGTTCAGGCCTTGCGAGACGATTTCTGTGCGGGCCATGAGCGCGATGCCTGCGGGGCAGTGGATCAGGGCGCTGGTGTCTGGCGGCCCGGCTTCGATCAGGGCCACCTGCACGGCGGGGTCTTCGCTCAAACGGGCTGCCAGCACGCAACCGGCCGAGCCACCGCCTACGATCACGTAGTCAAATTCCATGAATTCCCCCTGTCCAAATGTTTTGTGCGTCCAATATAAGGGCTCAAGCGTGCCGCGACCTGTCTTGTGTGCATCAGGGTTTTTCCCAGCAAACCCCTTGACATGGTGACATCTCGTTGGCCCAAAAACCCCTCAAAATGGGATCACATTGGGAGACAAGTTATGCGGACTTTTATTGAGTTTGTTGGCCCGAAACGCCTCAGCAGGCATCAGCCGTGAACAGTTCAAGCATCCCACTCGATAAGGCTTGGCAAGACAAGCGCTGGTTGTGGCTGCTCAGCCCTTCGATACCCCTGACCTTCTCGGGCTCCTTGCTGGCCTTCGTCTGGACAGGCCAATGGGGGTGGATGCTCCTGGCCCCATGGGTCATCCATGTGTTGTTGCCAATACTCGACCGCGTGTTGGGCGAAGACTTCAGCAACCCACCCGAGTCGGCGGTGGCGCAACTTGAACAGGATGTGTTTTACCGCGCCATGGTGTGGGCCTATGTTCCCCTGCAAATGATCGGCACAGTGTTGGGTGCATGGATCGCAGCGACTCAGCCGCTGACCTGGTTTGGCTATACCGCCTTGGTGTTGACGGTGGGCGCGATCAACGGCATTGGCATCGGCACCGCGCATGAGTTGGGCCACAAAAAGGAGGCCGTGGACCGGTGGCTGTCCAAGATCGCTTTGGCCCCCAGTGCGTATGGCCACTTTTTTGTAGAGCACAACCGGGGTCACCACAAACGGGTGGCCACTCCGGAAGACCCGGCCAGCGCACGCATGGGCGAGAGCTTTTGGGCTTTTTTGCCGCGCTCGGTGTGGGGCAGCTTGCAATCGGCCTGGGCGCTGGAGCAAGAGCGTTTGAACCAAAAAGGCATGAAGGTTTGTCATCCCCAAAACCACAACCTGCAGGCTTGGGGCCTGACGCTGGTTTTGTTTGGTGCTCTGGTGGCATGGCTGGGCTGGATGGCCTTGCCATTTTTGCTGGTGCAGGCCGTGTACGCGGCCTCTATGCTGGAGGTGGTGAATTACGTCGAGCATTACGGTTTGCTCCGGCAAAAAGACACAGCCGGGCGCTACCTGCGTTGCGAGCCCGAGCACTCTTGGAACAGCAACCACTTGGTGGGCAACCTCTTGCTGTACCAGCTGCAACGGCATTCAGACCACCACGCCCACCCCAGTCGGCGCTACCAGGCGTTACGACATTTCGCCGCCGCGCCGCAACTGCCCGCAGGCTACGCGACCATGATTTCGGTGGCTTATTGCCCACCGCTGTGGTTCGCCTGGATGGACCACCGCGTGATGGCGCACTATGGCGGGGATCTGAGCTTGGTGAATGTGCAGGCATCGGCTCGGCAAAGACTGATGCAGCACTGGGCTTGATTCAAGGGGAAACGTCGGACCATAAAGGCCCGACCTACAAGATAGCATCGGCTCAGCAAGGCCTGAGCACTTGGCCAGAGCATGCCTTTGGCCTCTCAGGTCTCCACAAACGCCAACACCGCCTCCAGCATCTTTCGCACATGCGGCTGCACCCCCGCTGCCACCTCGGGCAGATAGTCAAACGGCCAGTTTTCTTGCATGTAGCTGCTTTGCGTCATCTCCAGTTGCACCGCGTGCACGCCTTGCGCCGGGTTGCCGTATTGGCGGGTAATGTGCCCGCCTTTGAAGCGGCCGTTGAGCACCGCTGTGTAGCCGGTGGCTTGCTTGCCAATGGCCAGCAGCTGCTCGGCCAATGACGGATCGCAACTGGCGCCGTTGGCGGTGCCCAGGTTCAGGTCGGGCAACTTGCCTTCAAAAAACCGCGGCAACACCGAGCGGATCGAGTGCGCGTCCCACAAGGCGGCCACGCCATGCACCTCGCGCAGCCGCGCCAGCTCTTGCGCCAACTGCGCGTGGTAGGGCTGCCAAACGGCATCTCGTCGCTGGGCAATTTCAACCTCACCTGGCGCATCGCGCGGGTCGCGGTACAGCGGCTGGTCGTCAAACAAATCCACCGGGCACAAGCCCGTGACGCTTTGTCCGGGGTACAGGCTGGCACCGTCCGGCGGGCGGTTCAGGTCGATGACAAAGCGCGAATGCGTGGCCACCAGCACCGAGGCCCCCAGCGCATCGGCAAAGTCGTACAGGCGCTCCAAGTGCCAGTCGGTGTCGGGCACGCGCCGGGCTTCGTCGGTCAGGCGTGCGGCCAATGCAGGCGGCACATGCGTGCCCACATGCGGCATCGAAATCAGCAAAGGGCGCGAGCCCTGGCGAAAACGAAAAGGCGGTTCGGTGGTGTGAAAAGTCATGGCTGAAGAGGTCACAAGGGTGGATGTTCGGGCATAGGGCTCATTCGGTGCAAGGCCATGCCATCGACCGCCAAGCGCCCTTGGCGCACCACGCTGCAGGCTGGGCGCTGGCCCAGCCAATAGGCCAGCTCGGCCACATCTCTCAAAGGCCACAGCACAAAATTGGCGGGGCAGTCCACGGCAATGCGCCCGTGCGTGGCCTGCAAGCCCAGCGCCTGCGCGGCATGGCGTGTCACGCCCGCCAAGGCCTCGGGCACCGTCATGCGAAACAAGGTGCACGCCATGTTGACCGTGAGCAGCAAGCTCAAGGCAGGGGATGTGCCTGGGTTGTGGTCGGTGGACACGGCCATGGGCACGCCCGCTGCGCGCAGGGCGGCAATGGGCGGCATGTGCGTGTCGCGCAGCGTGTAATAAGCGCCGGGCAACAGCACCGCCACCGTGCCCGATTGCCGCATGGCGGCGATGCCCTCGGCGCTCAGGTGTTCGATGTGGTCGCACGACAGCGCGCCATAACGCGCAGCCAGTGCCGAGCTGCCCATGTCCGACAGCTGCTCGGCGTGCAGTTTGACCGGCAGACCCAGCGCTTGCGCAGCCTGAAACACCTGCTCGGTCTGCGCCAGCGTGAAGCCAATGGTTTCGCAAAACACATCCACCGCATCCACCAGGCCTTCGGCCGCCAGTGCGGGCATCATCTCTTCACACACCAGCCGGATGTACTCGTCGCTGCGCCCGGCGTATTCGGGCGGCAACGCGTGTGCGCCCAAAAACGTGGTGCGCACCGTGACGCCAAAGGCCTGGCCCAAGCGCCGGGCTACGCGCAGTTGTTTGCGCTCGTGTTCCAGGCTCAGGCCATAGCCCGATTTGATCTCGATGGCGCAAACGCCTTCGGCCAGCAAAGCCTGCAAGCGAGGCACAGCGGCGTCGAACAATTCTTCTTCGCTGGCTTCGCGTGTGGCCTTGACGCTGGACACAATGCCGCCCCCGGCACGTGCCACCTCTTCGTAGCTGGCACCGGCCAGGCGCATGGCAAATTCGTTGGCACGCTGCCCGCCGTACACCAGGTGCGTGTGGCAGTCGACCAGGCCGGGCGTGACCAAGGCACCCCGACCATCGTGACGGGATAGCTGACGGTAAGCGTCAGGCAGATCCGCATGCGCCCCTACCCAGGCAATCACGCCTTGCGCCACCACGATGGCCGCATCGGGCAACGCTGGCAGGCCCGCGCCCAAAGCCTCAGGGGCCAGGTGCAAGTGGAGCCAGATGCCATTGGCGCTGGGCAAAGCAGCCAGGTTGAAACCGTCGGTCATGGTCGGCTTCACTGCAGTCACTTGACCATGGGCAGCTTCAGCCCTTGTTTTTTGGCCGTGGCTACGGCAAGCTCGTAACCGGCATCGGCGTGGCGCATCACGCCAGAGCCGCTGTCGTTGACCAGCACACGCGCCAGGCGTTCGGCCGCAGCGTCGGTGCCATCGGCCACGATGACCATGCCCGCGTGCTGAGAATAGCCCATGCCCACACCACCGCCGTGGTGCAGGCTGACCCAGCTGGCGCCACCTGCGGTGTTGAGCAAGGCGTTCAGCAGGGGCCAGTCGCTCACGGCGTCGGTGCCATCTTTCATGGCTTCGGTTTCGCGGTTGGGGCTGGCCACCGAGCCGGTGTCCAGGTGGTCGCGCCCGATCACGATGGGGGCTTTCAATTCACCGGTGCGCACCATCTCATTGAAGGCCAATCCGGCCAAGTGACGCTCGCCCAAGCCCAGCCAGCAAATGCGAGCGGGCAAGCCCTGAAAGCTGATGCGCTCACGCGCCATGTCCAGCCAGCGGTGCGTGTGGGTGTTGTTCGGGAAAAGTTCCTTGATCTTGGCGTCGGTTTTGTAGATGTCTTCGGGGTCACCCGATAAGGCCACCCAGCGGAATGGGCCCTTGCCTTCGCAGAACATGGGGCGGATGTAGGCGGGCACAAAGCCGGGAAAATCAAACGCGTTTGTCACGCCATGGTCAAACGCCACCTGGCGGATGTTGTTGCCGTAGTCCACCGTGGGGATGCCCAGGGCCTGGAAGTCCAGCATGGCTTGCACCTGGGTGGCGCAGCCTTGCGAGGCGTCGGCCGTCAGGCGGGCGTGCTGCGCGGGATCGTGCTGGGCGGCTTTCCACTGCGCCACGGTCCAGCCTGGGGGCAGGTAGCCGTTGATCAGGTCGTGCGCCGAGGTCTGGTCGGTGACCAGATCGGGGCGCATGCCGCCCGCCTTGGCGCGGCGCACCAGCTCGGGCAGGATGTCGGCCGCGTTGCCCAGCAGGGCAATCGAGATCGCCTCTTTGGCCGCGGTGTGGTGTGCGATCAAGGCCAGCGCGTCGTCCAGGTCTTTGGCTTGTTTGTCCACGTAACGCGTGCGCAAACGGAAGTCGATGCTGCTTTGCTGGCATTCGATGTTGAGCGAACAAGCGCCTGCCAAGGTGGCCGCCAGAGGTTGCGCGCCGCCCATGCCGCCCAAACCGGCCGTGAGAATCCAGCGGCCGGTCCAATCGTTGTTGTAGTGCTGGCGTCCGGCTTCGACAAAGGTCTCGAACGTGCCTTGCACGATGCCTTGGGTGCCGATGTAAATCCACGATCCTGCCGTCATCTGCCCGTACATGAACAGGCCCTTGCGGTCCAGTTCGTTGAAGTGTTCCCAGTTGGCCCATTTGGGCACCAGGTTGGAGTTGGCGATCAGCACACGCGGGGCGTTGGCATGCGTCTTGAACACGCCCACGGGCTTGCCGGACTGGATGAGCAAGGACTCGTCTTCGTTCAGGTCTTTGAGCGAGGCCAAAATTTGGTCAAAGCACGCCCAGTCGCGGGCGGCGCGGCCAATGCCGCCGTACACCACCAGGCTCTGGGGGTTCTCGGCCACTTCGGGGTCGAGGTTGTTTTGAACCATGCGGTAGGCGGCTTCGGTGACCCAATTTTTGCAGGTCAACTGGGTGCCACGCGGGGCACGCACCACGCGGGTCGGGTCCAGGCGGGGGTCGATGGAGGGGGTCATGGGGGCTCCTTGAGGGTAAACAATGGATCAATCAAAGTCGTTCAACGCACGCCGGGCAAATCAAGGCCCGAGCCGCTTTGCAGCAAGGCCCCGCTCTTGACCATGTCGATGGCCGCTTGCATGTCGGGCTGGATGTGGCGGTCGTCGTCGAGATGCGCCACGCGTGTGCGCAGCAGTGCCATGGCGGCGGCCAGGGGCGCACTGGTGTGCAGCGGCGCATGAAAATCGCAGCCCTGGGCGGCGGCCATCCATTCAATGCCGATCACGGCCATGGCGTTGTCGGCCATGGGCAACAGGCGGCGCGCACCGTGTGCGGCCATGGACACATGGTCTTCTTGGTTGGCCGAGGTGGGGATGGAATCGACACTGGCCGGGTAGGCGCGTTGTTTGTTTTCTGACACGAGCGCAGCAGCGGTGACCTGCGGGATCATGAAGCCCGAGTTCAGGCCGGGCTTGGGGGTGAGGAAAGCGGGCAAGCCCGACAGCGCCGGGTCCACCAGCATGGCGATGCGGCGCTCGGCCAGCGAGCCGATTTCGCAAATGGCCATGGCGATCATGTCGGCGGCAAAGGCCACGGGCTCGGCATGGAAGTTGCCGCCAGATAAAGATTCGTCGGTGTCGCTGAAGATCAGCGGGTTGTCGGACACGCCATTGGCTTCGGTCTCGAGCAACTGCGCGGCGTTGTGCAGCACATCGAGGCAAGCGCCCATGACCTGGGGCTGGCAGCGCAGGCAATACGGGTCTTGCACGCGCTCATCGCCTTGCAGGTGCGAGGCACGGATGGCACTGCCGCTGAGCAACTGGCGCAGGGCCTCGGCGGTGGCGATTTGGCCGCGGTGTTTGCGCAGGCGGTGGATGCGGGCATCAAAAGGCGCGTCCGATCCCTTGGCCGCATCGGTGGCCAAAGCGCCGGTGAGCAGGGCCGACTGGAACAGGCGCTCGGCCTCGAACAAACCTGCTAAGGCATTGGCGGTGGAAAACTGGGTGCCGTTGAGCAGGGCCAGCCCTTCTTTGGGCCCCAGCGTCACCGGAGCCAGGCCAGCGCTGACCAGCGCCTGTTCGGCGGGCAGGCGGCCTTGGGGCGTGTCGGCATCGCCCACGCCGATCATCACGGCCGTCATGTGGGCCAGCGGTGCCAGATCGCCCGAAGCGCCCACCGAACCCTGACCGGGCACCACCGGGATGATGCCTTGGGCCAGCATGGCTTCGAGCAAGGCCAGTGTGGCCGGGCGAATGCCCGAAGCACCTTGCGCCAAGCTGGCGATTTTCAGGGCCATCATCAAACGCGTGATGGCCACCGGCGTGGCTTCGCCCACGCCCGCAGCGTGTGAGAGCACGATGTTGCGTTGCAAGGTTTCCAGGTCTTCGGCTGGAATGCGCACGCTGGCCAATTTGCCAAAGCCAGTGTTGATGCCGTACACCGGCGCGCCCTTGGCCACGATGCGGGCCACGCTGTCGGCACTGGCTTGCACGGCGGCGCGGCAATCCGCGTCCAGCGTGGGCGTGGCACCCCGGTAGATGGCGCACCAGTCGGCCAAAGGCACTTGGCCGGGAATGAGTTTCAAAAATGGGGGTGTCATGCGCAGTGTCCGTTCATGAAAAAGGAGGGGCCACCCATTCGCGGGACATCAAGTAGAAATCGGGTTGCCGCTGGCGCTGTAACGGCTGCCCAGGCGGTAGCGGCTGGCGGGGTGCAGGCAGCGCACCAGGGTCACGGGCACGCCCTGCGTCCAGGTGCGTCGCGTCAAGAGCAAACAGGGCTCGGCCACATCCATGTGCAGGCGTTGGGCTTGCTCAGGCGTGGGTAAAACGGCGTCGACCACATGCTCGATTTCGTCAAAGGGCACGGTGCGCACCAGAAACTCCGAAGGCTGCTGGACGGTGAAATCCTGTTGTGCAAAATCGGGCACCACCTGCGGGTTGACAAAGCGGTCTTCCAGTTGAATGGGCACGCCGTCTTCAAAATGCACGCACACCGAATGGAACACCGATTCGCCCGTGCGCACGCTCAGTGCGGCCGCCACTTCCAGGGTGGCGGCGACACGTTCGACCACCAGCATCTCGCAGGTGTAGTCGTGACCGCGTTGGCGAATTTCGCTGGCCAGGTTGACAATTTGCAGCAAGGTGGACTGCGGTTTTTGTTCGGCCACGAAACTGCCCACACCGGCCATGCGCACGATGCGCCCTTGGTCCACCAGTTCGCGCAAGGCCCGGTTCACGGTCATGCGCGACATGCCAAATTGCGCCACCAACTCGTGCTCGGATGGCAGGCGGTCACCTGCACGCAAGCTGCCGTCCTGGATTTTGCGGGCGATGTGGTCCTTGACCTGCTGAAACAAGGCCACGGGCTCGCCCGTCAGGGTTTGGGGCCCACGGGCGGTGTGGTGTCGCTGATTGGCGGTGGACGTTGCATTGCGGTTCATGGGGGGATCTTCAAAGCGCAAAAACCGGGGTGACAAAGTGCGATGCGCTCAATGCGTGTCCGTGGCCATGGCTTCGGCCCGGATTTCTTCGGTCAGCTGCGCCTTCAAGGCCATGAACTCGGGCGAGGTCTTGATCGTGTAATGCCTGGGGTGCGGAAAATCCACCGCCAACTCGGTCTTGATGCGGCCGGGGCGGGCGCTGAACACCGCCACACGATTGGCCATGAAAATCGCCTCGTCGATGTCGTGCGTGACAAAGAGCACGGTTTTTTGCGCCGACTCCCAAATGCCCAGCAGCAGCTCTTGCATCAGCACGCGGGTCTGGTTGTCCAGTGCGCCAAAGGGTTCGTCCATCAACAAAATTTTGGGGTCATTGGCCAGTGCCCGCGCAATCGCGGTGCGCTGCTGCATGCCGCCTGACAATTGCTTGGGAAAGTGTTGTTCAAACCCGCGCAGGCCCACTTTGGCAATGAAGTCATCGGAGCGTTCTTTTTGTTCGTGCTCGGGCATACCGCGTTCGCGCAGGCCAAAGCGGATGTTTTGCTCAACGTTCAGCCACGGAAACAGCGTGTAACTCTGGAACACCATGCCTCGGTCGGCACCCGGGCCTTGCACGGCCACGCCGTCCAGCAGCACCTGGCCGGTGGTGGGCTGATCGAGCCCCGCCACAATGCGCAGCAAGGTGGATTTGCCGCAACCCGAAGGGCCTAGGATGGTGACGAAATCGTTTTCGCGCACTTCAAAATCCACCGGGGTGAGGGCCTGTGTTGGCTGGCCCTTAGGCGAAGTGAAAACGCGCGAGACGCCTTGGATCGACAGTTGGCTGCTCACAGTGAACTCCAGGCAAACAGGCGGCGGTTGAGCGCCTTAAAAGCAAAGTCAGACACCAAACCAATCAGGCCGATGACGATGATGCCGAAGATGATTTGGCCGGTGTTGAGCAGCGCCTGGCTGTCGGTGATCATGTGGCCAATGCCCGAGGACGAGCCGATCAATTCGGCCACGATCACATAGGTCCAGGCCCAGCCCAGCACCAGACGCAAAATCTCGGCGATCTCGGGCGCGGCACCGGGGATCAGCACACGTTTGACGATGCCCGACGGCGCGGCGCCCAGGGTGTAGGCGGCTTCGACCAGGTCACGCCGCGCTGCGCCCACGCAGACTGCCACCATCAGCACGATCTGGAACACCGAGCCGATGAAAATCACCAACACTTTTTGCAACTCGCCAATGCCCGCCCACAAAATCAGCAAGGGGATAAAGGCCGAGGCAGGCAAATAGCGGCAAAAGGACACAAAGGGTTCCAGGAATGCCTCCACCCCTTTGTGCGCGCCCATCGCAATGCCCAGCGGCACGGCGATCAGGCTGGCCAAAATGAAGCCAGCCAGCACCCGCCAAATCGTCATGGCGATGTCGTGGGAAAAATTGAATTCGGTGAACAAGAGGATGGCCTCTTGCACCATGGTCACTGGGCTGGCCAAAAACGTGGGTGAGACATAACCACCCAGCGTGAAATACGCCCATGCGCTGAAAAAAAGAATGAAAAAACCGATGCCCAGCAACCACCGTGACTGCGCGCGCACCGGCTCCAGTGGAGCCAGTGCGCGGCGGCGTGGCCGCACAGCGTTCGATGAGGTCGAAGTCGGGTGTGCGGAGGACATGTTTTACTTGATGAAGCTGGTGTCGAACATGACCGAAAAGTCGGTAGGAGCTCTGCGGATCACACCGGCTTCCAACAAGATGGCTGCAGCGTCCTTCATGAAAGTTTGCAATTCACTGGCAAAGAATTTCTGGTTGGCCGCTTTGTCTTGCCAGCGCAGGAAGGACGATGATTTGGCAAAAGCCTCGCCGGTTTGCCTCACGGCTGCACCCATGATTTCGTTGGACTTGACCGGGTCGTTCTTGATCATTTCCAAGGCCTCAAAGTAGGCATTGGCCAAGCTTTGCGCGGCCTTGGGGTTGGCCTTGAGCCAATCAGGAGCGCAGCCCACCGTGTCCATGACCATGGGGTAGTCGAGCGTGGTGGCCAAAATTTTTCCGGCCTGCGGGTTATTGCGCACGGTGGACAAATAGGGCTCGTAGGTCATGGCTGCATCGTTCTGGCCAGCCACAAAGGACTGGGCCGCCGCCTGAGGCGACAAGGTGACGAGCTTGACGTCTTTCATGCTCATGCCGTTTTTACTCAGCATCCAAGCCAAGCCGAAATAGGGTGCCGTGCCGGGCGCATCCACGCCAATGCTTTTGCCCTTGAGGTCAGCAAAATTGTTGATGTTGCCGCGCACCGCAATGCCATCGGCCCCAAATGACTTGTCGAGCTGAAAGATCTGGACGATGGGCACGCCATTGGTATTCCAGGCCACATGCGTTTCCACGGTGGTGGCAGCGCACTGAATGGCTTTGGAGGCCAAGGCCAAGTGGCGGTCTTTCTGGGGAATCATTTTGATGTCGACCTCCAGACCGTGTTTCTTGAACAAACCCGCCTTGTCGGCCAGGGTCAGCGGGGCAAAACCCGTCCAGCCTGACATGCCTAGGGCCAGTTTGACCTCTTGGGCTTGCGTTTGAAAGGCCAGGGTGGCCGTGACCGCACCGGCCAGGATCAGCGAGGCGAATTTGACGTTTGATTTGCGCATGAAGGAACTCCTTTTTGTTGATCAAGCCCGCTTGACATGGCCGAAAACGGCACCGACAAGCAGGCACAAAGCCACCACCAACACCCGTTTAACTTGTATAGACAGGATGATGCCAAAAGAAAAAGCTGCCCGCGTGCAGGAAACAACATCTCTCCCAGCATCCGCACCAGCAAAGCACATTTTCAGTTTCTTAGCCCCAAAAGGCATCGGGAATTGCACCATCTTGCTGTCTATACAAATAGATGTTAGTAGTGTGTATGCCACAAAGCAAAGTGTGTGCCCGTGGCTGTCGGGGCGCATCCCCGGACAGCGTCATGTCACACCGCGTAACCGGGCGACACCTTGTCGGCCAGGCGCAGCATGGCCGGCCATTCTTTCCAGCCCAGCGGGCTGCGCCCCTCGGGGTATTCGCGCAGCGCGGCCTTGTTGAAGCCCAAGCGGCTGATCTGCTCGGCCACACCGTCTGGCGGAAAGTTCAATTCTTGCCCGCAGGCCATGGCGTCCAGCTGGGCCTGGCAGGCTTTTTCAAGGTGCCACATGCTGCTGAAGGCTTCAGCGACGGTGTAGCCCACCACCAGCGTGCCGTGGTTGCGCAAGACCATGACCATGTGGTTGCCCAGATCGCTGGCCAAGCGCTCGCGCTCTTGCAGGTTCACAGCCAGGCCTTCGGACTCGTGGTAGGCCACCTTGCCGTGGAACATCATGGCGTGCTGGCTCAGCGGCAACAGGCCGCACTTGAGCATCGAAATCGCCATGCCGGCACGGGTGTGCAAATGCAGCACGCAATGGGCGTCGTCGCGTGCCGTGTGGATGGCGCTGTGGATCACGAATCCGGCACGGTGCACATCGTGCGGGCTGTCGTCCACCTTTTTGCCATCGCTGTCGATCTTGACCAGGCTCGACGCCGTGATTTCGTCAAAAGACCAACCAAAGGGATTGATCAAATAATGCGCGGTGCCCGGCACCCGCAGTGAAATGTGGGTGTAAATCAGGTCGGTCCAGCCGTGGTGCGCCACCAGTCGGTAGCAAGCCGCCAGGTCAATGCGGGCCTGCCACTCTTCGGGCGACATGTGGGCTGGCGCTGGGCCGCGGGTGGCGTGCAGATCGGTCAGTGGGGTCACGTTGGGGCTCCGGAAAAAACGCGGGCTGCGCTTTGGCAAAAAGGACATTTCACTGTATCAGGCAAGGCGGTGAAAGCTGAGCCACAAGTGACCGCCTGCGGCACAGAGCGCTCAGCGCAGCGGGGCCTTGCGCAGCAACACAATGTTGCGGTAGCCCAGGCGGATCAGGCCTTCCTCCTGAAAATGCCGCAGCTGCTGGTTGACGCGCTGGCGTGATGCGGAGGCGGCTTGGGCCAGGTCGGACTGGCTCACGCGCAGCATCACACCATCGGGCACGGCCACACTGTTGAACTTGGCGATGCGCTCCAGTGTGGCCCACACGCGTTGTTTCAGGCTGTGCATGCCTTGATCGGCCAGGGTGTCAAACAGTTGGTTGATGCGCAGGCCCAAAATGCGCAGCAAATCCACCGCCACGGCCGGGTCGCGGGTGATCAGGTCAACCAAGCGGGTGCGCTCAATGTGCAGCACCTGGGTGGGGCCGACGGCCACCAAATCTGCGGGGTAAGTGGTTTCTGCAAACACCGAGCTCAAGCCCGAGATTTCCCCAGGCAGCATCCAGCGCAGCAATTGCTCTTCGCCTTCGGGCGTGGTCACGCTCACCCGCAAGCGCCCCTTAACCAGCAGCAAGGCGGTCGAAGTGGATTGGCCTCTGCTGAGCACCACTTGTCCTTCTGTCCATGAGCGCAACACGCCCACGCTGTGCAGCGCTTTGGCCGATCGTGCCGTCAGTGCCGAGTTTTCTGCCCACACCTTGGTGAAGACATCGGCATCCAGTGCCTTGTAAGCCGGTTCACGCGGGTCATTGGGCGAGCTGATGGAGGGGCGATTGGGGGGCAAGGGCATGGTGTCTCCGTCCTGGGGCAATGTTTTTTTGAGTGCTTTCCCCTAAATTGTCACATCAGAAACAATTCGCGGCCTTTGGGGGCCATTAAATCGAGACACCGAGCTTGACGGTGATCAAGTCAAAGAACCCCATTGGAGACGACATGAAATTTTCTGCCCCTGCATTAGTACGCACCAGCCTGGGTGCGATCGCCCTGACTTTGGGTGCCAGCGCCATCGCGCAGTCTGTGGTGCGCTTCCAGGACTATCCTGGCACCGGCAATCTGTTGGTGCGTGTGGCCCAAGAACAAGGTTTTTGCCAGCAAGCGGGCATTCGCTGCGAACTGCGCACCATCCCGGCAGCGCCATTGGGCATGCAGACCATGCTCGCGGGTGACATCGAAGTGTTTTTTGGCCCGACCGAAGTCGCAGCTGCTGCCGTGGCCCGCAAGGCCCCCATTTCCATCATTGCCGCAGGCTTCGCTGACCCGGTGTTCTTCATGGCCGCAGGTGCCAAAACCGAATTAGCGACCGAAAAAGAAGGCTACCCCGGTGTGGTCAAGTCCTTCAAAGGCAAGAAAATCGGCGTGACCCAACGTGGCTCGGGCGCTGAATTCCAAGTCATCGACATGCTGGCGGATGTGGGCCTGACCGCGAACGACGTGACCTTTGTGGCCGTGGGCGCGCCCGACACGGCTTTCCCTGCGCTCACACGCGGTCAAGTTGATTTGATCATGACCTTCCCGCCCACCGATGGCATGTGCGAGGTGCTGAAAGCCTGCCGCCTGGTGGTCGACCCCCGCAAAGGTCAGGGCCCCAAGAGCATGCTGGCCACCCGTGGCGGCGCTGGCACCATGGCAGTGAAGACCGAATGGGCCGCGGCCAATCCGCAAACGGTGGCCGGTATCCGCAGGATGCTGGACTTGTCGGATGCTTTCATCGCCAACCCAGCCAACTTCGGCAAGACACTGGAGATCCTGCGCAAGACCTTTGCACTGCAATTGCCCAACGCAGACCAGATCGCTGAGGTGAGCCTGCGCAACTCCATCGGCAACTTCAAGGCCCGTGGCACCGTGCCTGCCATGCAGGCGGTGGCCGATGCCATGACCGAAAACAAGCTGTTGCCCGGCAGAGTGGACATGGCGCCAGCGGTCTTGCCTTGAACCTCGGCCATCGCGATATGTCCAGGGAATGTTCATGATCGACGCACAGCGCATCGACCTGAGCTTTGACGGCACCAACCTGGTGTTGCAGGGCGTAGACCTGCACGTCAAGGCGGGGGAGTTTGTCGCGCTTGCAGGCCCGAGTGGCTGCGGCAAAACCACTTTGCTCAACCTGTGCGCGGGGCTGGTGGATTTGCCTGCAGGCCAGCGGCTGCTGGTGGCCGGCGAACAGCCGGCACTCGGCAGCCATGAGGTGGCTTACATGTTGGCGCGCGACAGCCTGTTTCCCTGGCTCAATGCACTGGACAACGCCGCATTCGGCCTGAAGGTGCGGGGTGTGCCCATTGCAGAGGCCCGGGAAAGGGCCGCAGTGATGCTCAAGAAAGTCGGGCTGGGTGGGTCTGAATACCGACTGCCCAAAGCCCTGTCTCATGGCATGCGCCAGCGCGTGGCGCTGGCACGCACTTTTGCCATGCCTTCGCCCCTGTTGCTGATGGACGAGCCCTTTGGGGCACTGGACGCGCAAACCAAGTTGCAATTGCAAGACTTGCTGCTGCAGCTGTGTCAAGACGGCAACCGAACGGTGCTGTTTGTGACACACGATTTGTCTGAAGCGGTGGCTCTGGCCGACCGGGTGATGGTGATGTCCTCGCGGCCCGGCCGCATCGTGGCCGATGTGCAGGTGCCGCTGGTGCGCCCGCGCTCCATCCGAGAGCTGCAAACCAGCGATGACTTCCGCCACACCTACACCCAGGTGTGGAAACATCTCGAAGAAGGTTGGGTGCACCATGAAGGCTGAAACACTTCGCACGCTGGCGCAGCATGCCCTGTTTGTCTGCGTGTTTCTGGGGCTGTGGGAGTGGGGTGCCCGAGTCGGTTGGGTGGACCCGAGTTTCATGGGCAGCCCACTCGGCATCATCCAGTTCACGCTGGAAAACCTTGCCAACGCCCGCTTGTGGGGCGATTTGGGCTACACCCTGTTGGCCGTGTTCTCCTCTTTTGTCATTGGCTCGGTCGCCGCCATGGTCACAGGCCTCGCCTTTGTCACCTGGCCCAAGTTTGAGGCGTTTTGCGACCCCTACATCTCGGCCTTCAATGTGCTGCCGCGCATTGCCTTGGTGCCCCTGTTCATTCTGTGGTTTGGCTTGGGGCTGGGCTCCAAGATCGCCCTGGGGGTTTCGCTGACGTTCTTCATCGTGCTGTCCAGCACGGTGGCCGGTATTCGGGGCGTCAGCCAGGACCATGTGACGCTCACGCGCACCCTGGGTGCCAGCAGTCGGCAAATGTTTTTCTCAGTCACATTGCCCGGCGCTGTGCCGGTGCTTTTCTCAGGATTGCGCCTGGGCGTGATCTATGCCCTGCTGGGCGTGGTGGGCGCAGAAGTCATTGCTTCCGAGCGTGGCCTCGGGCAGCAACTCGCTTATCTGGGATCCACATTCAACGTCAACGGCGTGTGGTCTCTGCTGTTTGATCTGGCGCTCATCGGGGTGCTGATCATGAAGCTCATGAACTGGATCGAACGCCGTTTGCTGCACTGGCAATGAAGCCTGCGAGCAAAAACCACATCAAGGAGATACAACCATGAAATTCCGTCACATCCAAGTCGACCCCATGACGCCCACCATTGGCGGCATGATCAGCGGCGTTGACCTGAACACCACCCGATCAGAAGACGTTTACGAAGAGATCAAGCAAGCGCTGTGGCAACACGGTGTGGTGTTCTTCCGCAAGCAGGCCCTGAAGCCCGAGGCCTACATTCGTCTGGGCCAAAACTTTGGCGAGATGGAAAAGCACGAGTTCTTTCCTCACATAGAGGGCCATCCACACATTCAGTTGATTTCGAATGAGGGCAACGAAGCCCCTGAGACCGACCGCTGGCACACTGACGTGACCTTCCGCAAGAAGCCCAACATGGTCTCGATCTTGCGTATCACCGACTTGCCTCCATCGGGCGGCGACACGATGTGGATGCATGCGGGGGCAGCGTATGACGCGCTCAACCCCGGCATGCAACAAATGCTGGAGGGCCTGCAGGCCGACCATGATTTGCCTTGGCACTTTCGCCGCATCAATGCCAACGAGCGCTTGGCAAAGCGTGCCTCGGCCAAGAGCGGCATGATGGTGCAGGCCAGTGCCCAAGAGTGCAAGATGATCGAGAACACGCCCACGGTGACGCACCCGGCCGTGATCACGCACCCCTACAACGGCCGCAAGATTTTGTTCGTCAACTCGATCTGGACCAAGCGCCTGCTGGGCATGCACATGGACCTGTCCGAGTCGGTGCTGAACATGCTGTACGAGTGGGTCAAAAAGCCCGAATTCATGGTGCGCTTTCGCTGGGAAAAAGATTCGGTGGCGATGTGGGACAACTGCGCCACACAGCACTACGCGGTGTTCGACTACGCGCCACACTACCGCGCAGGCCAGCGCATGACCTGCGGCAGCTTTGTGCCCACGCTCAACCCCGGTGCCGGTGCTGCAGCAAGTGGCCAGCCTTCGGTCATGCGTCAGTTGCTGGACACCACCCGCATGCAAGCGGCTAGCCCGCGTGAGCAACAAGCGGTCGAAGCCATCTTCAGCGCACTCGAAAGCGTGGACCTGAACGCCGTGGCCAACGCCGCTCAGCGCCGTTGAACGTGAGACACCCTCTGACATGAGTTCAAGCAACCCCATCGATCTGGCCGACCACGACCTGGCTGCCTTGCAGGAGGCCCGCGACTTGCTGGGCCGTGCCAAGCAAGCCGCTGCCACGCTGGCGCTTTGGACGCCCGAAGAAGCTAAACGCGTGGCCAAAGAAGTGGCCGCCGCCTTGCTGCCGCGCGCCGAGTTTTATGCCGAGTGGGCCGTGCGCGAAAGCCGCATCGGCAAAGTGGCCGACAAGATCGCCAAGAACCAGATTGCTTGCACGCTGACGCCGACCGCTTGGGACAACGTCGCTCTGGGTGGCGTGCGTCGCAACGATGCACTGCGCATCGTCGAGATCGGTCGCCCTGCGGGTGTGGTGGTGGGTTTGTCCAACTCCACCTCGCCGGTGGCCACCATCATTTTCAAGACCATCCTGTGCCTGATGACACGCAACGCGCTGGTTATTTCGCCGCACCCGGTGGCGCTGGGTTGCTGCACCGCCGTGACCCACGAGCTGCAGGCCGCCATCGAAAAAGCCGGGGGTCCGGCCCATGCTTTACAGATTCTGACCCGCCCCACCGTCGAGGCCACAGGCGCGCTGATGCGTGACGCCCGCACCGACGTGATTTTGGCCACCGGTGGCACGCCCATGGTGCGCGCCGCCTACGGATCGGGCAACCCTGCCATTGGCGTGGGCTCAGGTAACGTGCCGATTTATGTGGATGCCAGCGCCGACATCGAAGCCGCTGCGCAGACCATTGTGACGGCCAAGAACTTTGACTACGGCAGCCCCTGCTCGGCCCCCTCGGTGCTTTTGCTGCACGCCAGCATCGCCGCGCAGATGCAGCAAGCATTGGCCCGCCAGGGTGCGCATGTGTGCACCGAAGAAGAAGCGCAGAAAATCCAGAACTACGCCTTTCCCGGTGGCAAGTTCAACGGCAAAGTGGTGGGCCGCCCGGCATTTGAGATTGCCCAAGCCGCAGGCGTGCAGGTGCCGCAAGATGGCCAGGCGCTGGTCTGTCCCATCGCCAACCCGCAAGCGGGCCATGTGCTGCTGAAAGAAAAGCTCTCGCCCATCTTGGGCTGCGTCGTGGTGCCGAGCATGGACCAGGCCATTGAGGTGGCGCGCCTGATGCTGCAGCACAGCGGCGCAGGCCACACCTCGGGCATCCACACCGCCAACGCTGAGCAAGCGGTGGTCTGGGGCGCGGCCCTTGACTATTACCGCGTGGTCGTCAACGGCAGCACGGTGCACGACAGCACAGGGGCCAACACCGGCTTGCCCTACACCTTCACCATCGGCACGGGTTACGCGGGCAAAAGCTCGGTGGACTGCAACGTCGGCCCCGAGCTGCTGGTCAACTGGAAACGCGTGGCCTTTCCGCTGCCCGGTGGCTGGGCCGGGGCCATGGCTTCGGGTGCAGCTTTGCCTGCGGCCTCAGGCCAACTGTCCACCCTCACGCCTGAACTCCAGGCCACCGTCCTGCGCATCGTGCAGGAAGAACTCGAACACCTTCGCTGAAAGTTCCCCATGTCCACTTTGCGCAGCTATATTTTTCTGGACCGCTTGCAGCCACAGCTGATGTGTTTGCTCGGCTCCACCGCCCGTGGCTTTTTGCCGCGCCACAACGACGCCGCCATGGTCATTGAAGTGGCCCCCGGCATGGACATCGAGTGGTTGACCGACATCGCGCTCAAGCACGACGATGTCAAGCCCGGCAATCTGGTGGTCGAGCGGCAGTTCGGCTACCTGGAGTTCCACGGCCAGTCGTCTTCATCGGTCAAGTCGGCCGGTGCAGCGGTCCTTGAGGCCATGGGCGTGAGCGAGAAAAGCGTGATCAAGCCTGAAATTTTGGCCTCCAAGGTCATTGATCGGGTCGACGGTTACCACGCGTTTTTGATCAACCGCAGCAAGGCTGGCAGCATGCTCTTGCCCGGCGAATCGCTCTACATCATGGAGATGACCACGTCTTCGTATGCGCTGCTGGTGGCCAATGAGGCCGAGAAAGCCGCCAACGTGAAGCTGATCGACTGCCGCTTCATGGGCCCAGCCGGTCGCCTGTACCTGTCGGGCAATGCGTCCGACGTGCGTGCCGCAGCCGCCGTGGCCGAGGCCGTGATCCGCGATGCCGGAGGTGCCGCATGAGCACAGACGCCTTGCGCGAACAAATCCGGGCGCAGGTGCGCACGGCTTTGGGAGCAGGCCGAGCCAAGGATGACCCCTCTTCGGTGGCCGCCTTGATGCGCCGCTTCGAACAAGGTTACGAGATGGTCAGTGCAGAAGCCATCGTGGCCTGCTTTGCGCCCGATGTGGTGTGGACCTTGCCCGACTCGCGCGTGCTCCGTGGCCGCGAAGCCTGCCAGGCGTTCTTGAAGGAGCGCTTTGCCAGCCCCACCGGACCCAAGTTCTCGGATTCGCACATGAACGTGCTGGGTCAGACCGTGGTGCAAAACTACAAGGTGGGCGTGCCCCTGCCGGGTGGCCAATCGGTCACGCTGGACGGCACCGACGTGTATCAGATCCGTGATGGCCTGATTGCCGTCAAAGACGCTTATTGGAAGCAAATTGGCGCGCCCAAGCCTGCTGCTGCTGCACCTGCACCTGCACCTTCGCCTGCTGCCCCGGCGGCAGCGTCAGCGAATACACCCGCGACTGGGCCTCAGGGCGTGGTGGTGCCCTTGCGTGTGGGCACGGCCGCGCAAGCCGCCTCGCTGACCGACCTGTTCAAGCGTTTGGCCGCCAGTCCAGCTTTGCTGCAAGCGGCGCAATCGGGCTTGCTGCGTTTTGACATGCGTGTGGACGAAGCGGCTGTGAAAGCCGTGGCGGCCTCTGCTGGTACATCCGGTGGTGCCTCGGCCATGGCCGCCACCACAGCCGCCGACCCGGCGGCTTGCTGTTCGTCGTGTAAGGCAGGCAAGGCCTGCGAGTGCAAGGGTGACACCTGCGACATGCACGACCACAAAGAAGACGTGCCCGAACTCAAGGGCGTGATCGGCGAGAAGTTGCTGAAAACCCTGCCGCCGAGCGTGAAAACCGTTCGCATCCACCCCAAAGCGGTATTGACCCCTTTGGGCAAAGAAGCCCTG
This sequence comes from Limnohabitans sp. Rim8, assembly GCA_945897795.1. Lineage (GTDB taxonomy): Bacteria > Pseudomonadota > Gammaproteobacteria > Burkholderiales > Burkholderiaceae_C > Limnohabitans_A. The sequence goes on from CAMDFT010000047.1 coordinate 20,617, forward strand.
CGCAAGCGGGGCATCACCATTGACCGAGGAACTGCCCCATGAAAACAGGAACCGTGATCGGCCGCATCGTGGCCAGTAAACGTCTGCCCGAGTTGCCCGCTGGCGCATTGCTGGAGGTGCAACTGGACTACCCCAAGGACGTGGTGGTCTGCTACGACCCCATGGGCTGCGGCATTGGCGAGCGCGTGATGATCACCATCGGCGCACCTGCGGCCTGGTGGTTTGCCCCGGCCCACCCGCGTGTGGTGGCCGATGCGCTCATCATCGCCTCGCTGGATGACTACGACACCCCAACGCCGATGCGTTGAACTTTTTCCCCTCAACCCTTCCCTCAACCCTTTCTTTTTTTAACCCCTCAAGGAGACTCTCATGTCACAAGCTATCGGAATGATCGAAACCAAAGGTTATGTTGCTGCTTTCGCTGCCGCTGACGCCATGGTCAAAGCCGCCAACGTCAACATCGTTGGCAAAAAAGAAGTTGGTGGCGGTCTCGTCGCCATCATCGTTTCGGGCGACGTGGGTGCCGTCAAGGCCGCCACCGAAGCCGGTGCTGAAGCCGCAGGCGCGATCGGTGAAGTGGTGTCTTGCCACGTCATCCCACGTCCACACGCTGACGTATCCAAAGCCTTCGACGGCAAGTGATCGCAGGCTGTTGCAGATAAGGAGGCCGCATGGCCACAACTAAAAAAACCGCAGCGCCTGCCAAGCCGGCCGCTGAGCTTCGGGTTTACCTGACGCTCACCGACCTGCAGCCCCAGTTCTCCTCGTGGATGAGTTCGCCCTTGGGCGCTCGCGGCTACGTGGCGATGCAAGGCACCAACGCGCTGCTGGTGGAGATCGCCCCCGGGCTGTCCATCCAGCGCGTGATTGACTTGGCTCTGAAGGCCGAGCCCACGCTGGAGCCGGGCATCCTGGCCGTCGAGCGGCAGTTCGGTGTGTTGGAGTTGCACAGCAACGACAGCGCGGCACTGCAGCGCGCAGGCCAAGTCATACTGGACTGGATGGGGGCCAAGGCCCAAGACCAGCTGCGCCCACATCTGCTGTACAGCGACATTCTGGAAGACGTGACCGATCAGCACGCCGTGCTGATGAACCGGACACGCCAAGCCAGCATGGTGTTGCCCGGACAGAACATGCTGCTGATGGAAGTGGCCCCGGCCCTGTTTGGTGCCCACATGGCCAACGAAGCCGAAAAGGTTGCGCCCGACTTGACCCTGGTCGAGTGCAGCATGATCGGCGCCAGCGGCCGCATGTACCTGACCGGCAGCATGGCTTCGCTTGAAAAAGCCAAGGCCCATGTGGAGCAACTGCTCTCGGAGATTCCGGGACGCGGCTGATCGCTTTGGGTCTGTACCAGTGAAACCGCACATCTCTGAATACAGCGTTCGGAGTGTGCAGTGCTGATAATGCGCACCACTTGGTTTGAGGAATGCGCATGCAAGAGTGGATTTACCCTGTTGGGGTTGTTTTATCAGGCTACACCGTACTGGGTTTGACAGGCTTTGGTTCGGCTTTGGTGATCGTGCCTTTGTTGGCCATGAAGTGGCCCTTGTCCGAGGTGGTGGCCTTGACCTTGCTGATGGATGTGCCCGCTTCGGCGTTTCACAGTTGGCTCAACGCGAGCCAAGTTCAGTGGCGCGAGCTGCGCCGCCTTTTGCCCGGAATGGTGATCGGAACGGCAGCGGGTTTGTTATCAGCGCCACATGTGCAGTCGCGCTGGCCCCTGCTGTTGCTGGGCTTGTTTGTGGCCGTGGTGGGTCTGAACACCTTGCGCGCCAAAACTGCGCAGAAGCACCCGCTTGGCACACTCTGGGCCGGGCCTGTGGGCACGGCCATTGGGCTGGTGGAAACGTTGTTTGGCACCGCAGGCCCGCTGGTGGTGGCATGGCTCAGCCGCCGCTTGGCCGATGCACAGCAAATACGGGCCAGCACGCCCATGATCATCGCCGCCGCCGCCAGCACCGTGTTGGCAGGCATGGCGTGGAATGGCCAGTTGGCCAGTGACTTGCTTTGGCAGCGCTGGACTGGCCTCATCGGCGTGGCCATTTTGGGTGTGTGGTTAGGCCACCGTCTGGCGCACCGTGTGCCCATGGCGCGTTTGCGCCAGATCATTTCCACCTTGTTGGTGGTCAGTGGTTTGGTGCTGGCATGGGGCGCATTGCGTTGAGGGCTTGGAACATGCTATAGATTCGGCCCCATAAAGGTTGAATCGCCCCTGTGTTTGCCAGTTGTAGGTCGGTGGCGCCAGCTTCCCCTTCTTCTCAAGCTTGACACGCTGAGTGAGCCTGCTGAGCGACAGCCTGGTGACAGGCGTGGTGGTGGTTTCATCGGACAATGCGCCCACAACAACGGTGCCGATGGGCGAGAGCGCTGGGCCAAAGGATTCAAGACAATGACAGACATGCAAGCCATGGACATCGGCCTGGTGGGCCTGGGCGTGATGGGCGAAAACCTGGCGCTCAACTTGGAGCGCAACGGGTTTTCGGTCAGCGGGTTTGACTTGGACGCTGCCCGCCGTGAGAACTTCGCGGTGCGCACGCAGGGCCTGCGGGCACAAGCCGCGTCGTCGCTGCCCGAACTGGTGGCCAGCCTCACAGTGCCCCGGCGCATCTGGATGATGGTGCCTGCCGGTGCGGCGGTGGACCAGGTGCTGGCGCAGCTGCGCCCTTTGTTGTCGGCAGGCGATGTGCTGATTGACGGCGGCAACACGCTGTACACCGACACCCAGCGCCGCATCGCTGCGCTGCAGGACTCGGGCATTTTGTATGTGGGCGCGGGGGTCAGCGGCGGCGAAGAAGGCGCTTTGCTTGGCCCGGCGCTCATGCCCGGCGGCTCGCCCGAAGCCTGGCCGCTGATCCAGCCCCTGATGCAGGCCATGGCGGCCAAGGCCGAAGACGGGCAGCCCTGCTGCCAGTGGATGGGGCCGGGTGGGGCGGGCCACTTCGTGAAGATGGTGCACAACGGCATCGAATACGCCGACATGCAAATGATCTGCGAAGCCTA
>CAMDFT010000048.1 GCA_945897795.1 Limnohabitans sp. Rim8
TTACATCATGGCAATCGGGGTGTGCGCGGCTTTCTCGTCCACTTCCAGGCGGTTGATCAGCGCCGACAGGTTGTGCTCCAGTTGCAGCAGCGTCACCTCGTCCATGCGCTGCAAAGCGTGGGGCAGGACACCCGCAAAGGGGCCGGGAATTTTCTTGAGCAATTTCAGGCCCTCGGGCAGCACATACAACTCCACCACGCGGCGGTCGGTGCTGGATTTTTCGCTGTGCAACAGCCCGCTTTTGATGAGCGAGCGCACCAAATTGCTGGTGGTCGACTGGTGAATGTCCATCAACTCGGCCAGTTGCGTCACCCCCAAGCCTTGGTGTTGTGCCACCAGGCTCAAGGCCCAGACCTGCGCGCCGCCAATGCCCGATTGTTTTTCCATGGTCTGGAAATGGCGTCGGACGGTGTTGAAGATCAACCTGAATTGCCGCAAGACCCGGGCGGCATGGTCGTCCAAAGCGGAGTGTTCGCCGCGGTCAGGCGGTGTGCGCGGTGCGTTGAGGGGGGGCATGGTGGCAGACAAGCGGTGGTCTGCAAAGCATACGCCAAAGTACCCTTGTCCAAATGGACCCAGCGGGCGAAAAAAAGGGAGGCAAGCCCCCCAAAACCTTGTTCTGGCGTCGAAAAGGCAAATTTATTGTATTGGTACAAATGGAATGAGTTGACAGTGAAAACCCTAGTGACTCCAAGGTGGGGTGATGGATGAACCCAAGCGTTGCTTGCGCACAGCCGCCCCACGACGTGCCGGGGCATGTACTTGCACGCACAATGGAACTATTTTTTTAACAGTCAGCACCGTGTCACCAAGATGAATCCATTCGAACATCAGGCTTTGTCCGGAGGGTTGCAGCGCGTGCAGGCGGCTTTGCAAGCCGCAGGCCACCCCAACTCCCCGGTCATGCTCGATGGCGCGGCCCGCACCGCACAAGAAGCGGCCGACAGCCTCGGCGTGCAGTTGGGTCAGATCGCCAAGAGCGTGATTTTCAAACGCAAGGAAGACGGCGTGGCCGTGCTGGTGGTCACCTCGGGCGACCGGCGTGTGGATGAGAAAAAAGTCGCCGCCCTGGTGGGCAAGATCGGTCGCGCCGATGCCGATTTCGTCAAGGCCCACACGGGCTTCACGATTGGCGGTGTGTCCCCCGTGGCGCACTTGAATCCCCCGGTGACCTTGCTCGACCAAGACCTGTGGCGCTTCGAGGAAGTCTGGGCCGCTGCCGGGCATCCCCACGGCGTGTTTCGCTTGCGACCGCAGGATTTGCCCAATTTGACCCAGGCCAGTCCTGCCGATGTGGTCCAAGGCAGCCATGACACGGCGCAGTCGAGTCCTGCGCAAACACCCAAACCCAAGGAGGCCTCATGAATGCGCGCATCAAGCAGTTGGCGCAGCGCGCTGAGCAGGTGCTGACCCAGCCTCAGCCCCATGTGCCATCACCTTGTTTGTCGGTGTGCGTCATGGACCCGCAGACTGAGGTGTGCGCAGGGTGTTGGCGCACCCTTGAAGAAATCGGTGTTTGGAGCCGCATTTCGGATGAGGCCAAGCGCCAAGTCTGGCAGCGCATACAGCAGCGCCTGACGGGCGTGAGCGGGACGACCTGAACGCGAGCAAAACCGGAAAAGGTGTTCACTCGCCCAACGAATGGGCACTTGGGCCGCCCTCAGGGTGCCTCTGCCTGGCTTCGGTCCACCACAATCAACACATTGCAGGGTGATTCTTCCACCAGCGATTTGGCGGTCGAGCCGCTCCACCAACGGCGCAGCAGGTTGGGCTCATGCTTGTGACCAACCACGATCAGGTCTGCCCCCACGCGTTCTGCAAAACCCGACAACTCGCGGATCACCTCACCCTTGAGCACCTCGCCTTGCACTGTGTAACCCATGGCTTTCAGGGTTCGCACGCCTTGGGCCAGTTGCGCTGCCAGGGTTTCTTCCAGTGGTCCTTGGTTGGCCGAGGCGTAATAGCCCATCTCCATCGAACCCACATCCAGCGGGTTGGGGGCCACCGCCACCAGGGTCAGGCGGGGCTGGCCCCAATGCGCCAGCTCCTCGAGTTCGAGCAAAGCCTTTTGCCCGGTGATGGAACCGTCATAGGCCAGGATGATGTGTTTGTACATGGGGTCTCCTTGAGGTGCTGCGGGTGACTCTGGCCCCATGTGGGCGGTGTGGTCACCTGTTCATGCCAATTCATTCTAAGGACAAGATGGCCCGCGCAAGTTGGTGTTGACCCTATAGACTTAGGCCAAAAACAAGGCGTTGAGCGAGACACCCCACACCGGCAGGCCCTTATGAAAACCATCCACTTCTATCTTGACTTCATCTCGCCTTATGCCTGGCTGGCCTTCGACGCCCTGCCGCGGGCATTGGAGGGCATCGGCCACCGGGTGGTGCACAAGCCGGTGCTGTTTGCCGCCATGCTCAAGCACCACGGGCAGCTCGGACCGGCAGAAATCCCGGCCAAGCGCGACTGGACGTATCGACAAGTGCTGTGGCAGGCGCGGCAGCAGGGGTCGCCTTTGCAGTTGCCGGCCCTGCACCCCTTCAATCCGCTGGGCTTGTTGCGACTGGCCACCGCGTGTGATGCCGATGGCGAGCCTGGGCGTTATGTGTGCGAAAAAATTTTCCGCCACGTTTGGTGCACCGGGCAGGACGCGGTGGACACCGAGCGCTTGGCGGCCCTGACGGCCGAGCTGGCCCCAGCGCAAGACCCCGGCAACGCCCAAGTCAAGCAGGCCTTGCAAAAGCACGCCCAAGAGGCGATTGAGCTGGGCGTGTTTGGCGTGCCCAGCTTCTGCGTCGATGACAAATTGTTTTGGGGGCAAGACGCGCTGCCCATGCTGCGCGCTTATCTGCAAGGCGATGCCTGGTTTGACGGCCCCGATTGGCAAGCCCCTGCACGGTGCGCGGTTGGGATTAAACGCCTTAGTTAAGTCGGCTTGGCGTCTTGGGACTTTGCTGCATCTTCCGCAATCCATTGCGCCGCTTTTTCCGCAATCATGAGCGTCGGGCTGTTGGTGTTGCCGCTGGTGATGGTGGGCATCACGCCCGCATCCACCACACGCAAACCCGCAATGCCGCGCACTTGCAAGCGGCTATTGACCACCGCCATCGGGTCGTCATCTCGCCCCATGCGGGTGGTGCCCACCGGGTGGAAAATGGTGCTGGCAATGTCACCGGCCAGTTTGGCCAGTTCTTCATCGGTTTGGTACTGCACGCCGGGCTTGAACTCTTCGGGTGCAAATGCGGCCATGGCTGGCTGGGCCATGATGTGGCGCGTCACGCGCAGGCTGTCAGCGGCCACCTTGCGGTCTTCGGCGGTGGCCAGGTAATTGGGCGCAATGGCGGGGGCGTCTTCAAAACGCGGGCTCTTGATGTGCACCGTGCCCCGGCTGGTCGGATTCAGGTTGCAGACACTGGCCGTGATGGCCGGAAAGCTGTGCAGCGGCTCGCCAAACGCGTCCAGGCTCAAAGGCTGAACGTGGTATTGGATGTTGGCGTGGGGCTGTGACGGGTCGCTCTTGGTGAAGGCGCCCAACTGACTCGGCGCCATGCTCATGGGGCCGGTGCGTTTGAAGGCGTATTCCAGGCCGATCATGGCCTTGCCCCACAGGCTGTTGGCCAGGGTGTTCAGGGTCTTGGCGTTGTTGACCTTGTAGACCGAACGGATCTGCAAATGGTCTTGCAGGTTGGCGCCCACTCCGGGCAGGTCATGCCGCACTTCAACGCCGACACCTTGCAGCAAAGCCGCAGGCCCGATGCCCGACAGCTGCAAAATTTGCGCTGAACCGATGCTGCCCGCACTCAAAATCACCTCTTGCGTGGCCTTGACCTCGACCATTTGTTGCCCCGTCCAGACCTGTGCGCCCGTGCAGCGCTTTTCACCGTTGGGCTGTGTTTCGATCAACAGTTGGCTCACTTGGGCGTTGTTCCACAAAGCAAAGTTGGGTCGCGAATCGCAGGCAGGGCGCAAAAAAGCCTTGGCCGTGTTCCAGCGCCAGCCGCTGCGCTGGTTCACATCAAAATAAGACACACCCTCGTTCTTGCCCCGGTTGAAGTCGTCGGTGGCCGGAATGCCCGCTTGCTGGGCTGCTTGCGAAAACGCGTCCAGCACGTCCCAGCGCAGGCGTTGCTTTTCAATGCGCCATTCGCCGCCCGTGTTGCGTTCGCGCAGGGTGTGCAGATAGCCGTGTTCGGGCAAATTGGAGGAGCTCAGCAACTCGGATGGGGTCCCTTTGGCCCCGTGAAAATCATTCGCGCCGTTGTAGTGGTCTTCGTGCAGTTTGAAGAAGGGCAAGGCTTGGTCCCAGCGCCACGCGTCGTTGCCGGTGATCTGCGCCCACTGGTCGTAGTCGCGTGATTGTCCGCGCATGTAAATCATGCCGTTGATGCTGGAGCAACCGCCCAACACTTTGCCACGCGGGTAACGCAGGCTGCGCCCGTTCAGGCCCTCGGTGGGCTCGGTTTGGTAGAGCCAATCCGTGCGCGGGTTGCCAATGCAATACAGGTAACCCACGGGAATGTGGATCCAGTGGTAATCGTCTTTTTTGCCGGCTTCGATCAACAGCACGCGCTTGCTGGCATCGGCACTCAGGCGGTTGGCCAGCAGGCATCCTGCGGTGCCACCGCCAATGATGATGTAGTCAAAGGTGTTGTGGTTCATGGATCGATGTGTGTGTGCTGTAAGGTTCAAAGCAATGGTGCTGAGCTTACGACTGTACAAAGAAAAACCCCGATCGCATGACGCGATCGGGGTTTTTGTTGCAAGGGTTTAAGTTGGCAAGACAGGTCTTGCCAACACCAACCTATCAGTGAGCAGCAGAACCTTGTGAGGTGGAGCCGTCAAAGCTGGGGAAACGGACGTTCTCGACCATGTCCTGAACTTCTTGGTCAGGTGCTTTGGTCAGCAGCGAGACGATGATGATCACCGCAAAGCCCAGGGGCACACCAAAGATACCGGCCGAGATGGGGGCAATGTCCCACCAGGTGTTGGCTTTGAGGATTTCAGGCGTCAGCGAACCCTCATGGAACAAGCCGTACATCCAAGGATGGGTCTTGGCCATGTAGTAGAACGAGATGCCCAAACCCGCCACCATGCCCAGCGAGGCGCCCCATTTGTTGGCACGCTTCCAGAAGATGCCCAGGGTCAAGGCCGGGAAGAAGGCTGCCGCAGCGAACGAGAAGGCCGCAGACACGAGGAACAAAATATCCGCCATGCGCAGCGATGCGACATAAGCCGCAGCCAAGGCCACGAACACCAAAATGGTTTTGGAGACCGCGACACGGCTGCTGGCCGAAGCGTTGGGGTCAATCACTTTGTAGTACACATCGTGCGACAAGGCGTTGGCAATGGTCAGCAGCAAGCCGTCGGCTGTGGACAAGGCCGCAGCCAAACCGCCCGCTGCCACCAAACCAGAAATCACGAAGGGCAAGCCGCCGATTTCAGGTGTGGCCAACACGATGATGTCTCCACCCAATCGGATCTCTGCCAACTGCAAGATGCCATCTTTGTTGATGTCAGCCACCGCCATCAGCGAGGGGTCCACCACGTTCCAGCGTGCAATCCATCCCGGCAACTGGTCAATCGGCGTGCCGACCAACAGGGTGTAGATGTCGTACTTGACCAGCACCGCCAAAGCAGGCGCTGTGAGGTACAACAAACAGATGAAGAACAGCGACCAAGCCACCGACTCACGCGCTGCACGCACCGAGGGCACGGTGTAAAAGCGCATCAGGATGTGCGGCAATGCGGCCGTTCCAATCATCAAGCAAAAGACCAGTGCCAAGAAGTTCTTGCGGGCAACATTTTGGGCGGCTTCGTCTTTGCCTGGGAAGGCCTCAGCATGGCGCAGGGGCGGTGCTGCACGGGGCGCATTGGCAGCGCGCGCAGCGGTGTAGGCCGCTTTGGCTGCGGCTTCGTCTTTGGGCAAACCAGCCAAAGCCTTTTCCGCGGCCTGGATGTCAGCTGCCGGTGCGTTGGCGGCTTTCAGCTCTTCCAGCTTTTTGGTGGCTGCTTCTTTGTCAGCGGCCAGGGCGGCTGGCACATCTTTCAGCTTTTCAGCAGCCGCATCGGCACGTGCTTTGAAGATGCCGCGAACTTCGAGTTCTTTGGGGTCTTTCAGCAATTGCTCTTCTTTGGCGGTCACTTTTTCAAGCAGGTAACCATAGGAGATCTGGGGCACGGGCATGTTGGTGTGTTTCACCGACAACCAGACCACGGGGATCATGTAAGCGACGATCAGGATGATGTACTGCGCCACCTGGGTCCAGGTCACTGCACGCATACCGCCCAAGAACGAGCAAACCAAGATACCGGCCAAGCCGACATACACGCCCACGTCGAAGGACAGACCGGTCAGGCGAGCGGTGATCAGGCCCACGCCAAAGATCTGCGCCACCACGTACACGAAGGACACCAAGATGGCCGCAAACACGCCAATCAGACGCGCCATGTTGCCGCCGTAGCGCGCACCCAAGAAGTCTGGGATCGTGAACTGGCCGAACTTACGCAGGTAAGGTGCCAAGAACAAGGCCACCAAACAGTAACCGCCGGTCCAGCCCAAGATGAAGGCCAGACCGCCGTAACCGGTCAGGTAGAGCGTACCGGCCATACCGATGAAAGACGCAGCCGACATCCAGTCAGAACCGGTGGCCATGCCGTTGTAAATGGCAGGCACGCGTCGGCCCGCCACGTAGTATTCGGCCGCATCGTTCGTGCGACTCATCACACCAATGCCGCCGTACAAGAGCACGGTGGCCGCCAAGAAGGCGTAACCGATGTACTCTCTGGGCAGACCCATTTGCTCAAGGATGGCGAGCGTGATGACGAAGGCCGCAAAGCCCCCAATGTAGAACGCGAATACCTTGTTCAGGGATTTTTGAAATTGGCCTTGGGTTTGGCCTTCAGCGCCGAAAACGCTCATGATTCTTCTCCTTCTGAAACGCCATATTCCTTGTCAAGGTTGTTCATATAGCGTGCGTAGTACCAAATGATCAGACAATAAACGATCAATGCGCCTTGGGCGGCGACCCAAAACGAGAACGGCCAGCCAAAAAAGCTGAACGTCAAGTCACGTGAAAAGTACAAAAGTACAAACGTGACAAAGAACCACAAGGCCAGCAACAGCCCCGTGATCCTTAAGTTTTTGCTCCAGTATTCCTGGTGCCTTGCAGTGAGCTGCATTGTCATCTCCTTCTTGTTGAAAAACCAAACTACCGACTGTCACTTTTGAATGGATGTCCCCCGCTTGTGGGGTGTGCTGAAGTCAAACGGGCCTGTCCAGGTTCAAGCCTGTTTCTCTCACCAATTGGGCGGCCACCTTGGGCTCGAAACCATTCAAATGGCGAATGACTTCCAGCGCTTTTTCGGGCTCCTGCATTTCCATGTGCACGCGGGCCATTTGGTACCAGGCGAATGGACTCATGGATTGCAATTCGGTGTTGCGCTTGAAGGCGGTCAAAGATTCTTCGAAACGGCGCTGACGAACCAACACCAAGCCCAGGCCATACCAGGCGCGGTCCATCTTTTCGTCCATCTCCAGGGCTTTTCTGAACGCGAGCTCTGCCTCTTGACTGCGCCCCAATTCTTCGCAGACAAAGCCGACATTGAAGTGGGCGTTGGCGTTGGTCGGTGTGAGCGTCAGTGCGCGTTCAAAATATCCCAAAGCCTGAACCAAGCGCCGATCGTTCAACTCGTTGAAACCCAAGCTGTTGAGGGCCAAGACATCTTGGGGATTGAGATCCAGGATGTCTTGAAACACCACATGGGCTTTGCTGCGCATGCCCACCACCAGCAAAGCTTTGGCTTGGAGGCGCAGCCAAAAGCACTTGCTGCGGCTAGACGTGTTGACGCCGGCGGGCGTGAGATGGGATTTCACTGACATGTGGCGATTCCCAACTCAAGGCAAATCTCAATTTTCAATTGCACCACCACGACCCAAGCAATGAGCAGCCAACTGCTGGTGGCCAAAGGGATGTGTTGGTCCAGGATCAATTTGGGACTGATTTTGCGTGTGAGCCAAAGCGCGGGCTTGGAAGCCACGTCGAGCAATTGCCAAAAAACATTGGTGTCGCGTTTGGCGCCCGCCAGCAATCCCAGCAAGAAACGCCCGATGATGAACATCAAAGACAGTTCAATCAGACTCTTGGCTATGACAACAGCTAACAGCATAAGGTTCCATTTTTGGGATGACCAGATCGATTTTTTGGATTTTATGAATAAGTTCGCCAAAGTTCAAAGCCTGGTGATCCAATCAAAAAAGCATTTTTTGAAAGTCATTGACACTCTTTGGCCTGGGTCATTTCACATCTTCACTCGGAGAAAATGATTAACTGACAAGTGCCTTACGCCGTTTCCCTGAGGGCGTGAATCCCAGCAGATCAGAATTCTAGGGAAAACACCGAGGAATATTTTTGACTGCCATTGCGTTTTGGCATTCATTCCCGTGCTGCGGGCTCCAAATCAAACCGATTTTTTGTTTGACGAGTCTTCCATGAGAGCGGGATCAGCGCTCGCTTGAGTCGCCTCTTGCGCCTCCCAACGGTTCATCAAAAAAGCATAAATCACAACGATGCCGATGAATACCAAGATGGCACCTTGCGCGGCCATCCAAAAGTGGACGGGCCACCCCCCAATTTCAAACGACAGGGTTCGTGCAAAAAACGTTGGGCCAAAACTCACGGCCAACCAAATGCACAAAAGTAGAACAGTCAAACGTTTTTTGCGTCGCCGCAACGCTGGTGAGATGGCTTGTATTTCATGCATGCGCAAGCTTATTAACAAAAACACCCTGTGCATGGTTGGTAGTTACCCTTGCTTTGAGTATCCAAGGGGTTGAAAGCAATGCCTGTGTAAGAAAGGGTTGACACAGTCCGTTTGTGCAGTCTTGAATTTTTGATCTTGAATTTTTAATGGACACACGAAAACGTGGCGGTTGAACCCGCTGATATCGCTTAAGCATCACTCAAAGGAGATGACTTTCATGACAACTGATAGCAACGCAAAGGCCTACTGGTCGGCGACGCTGGGCCTGCTGACCAAAGTGATGGTCATCTGGTTCCTGTGTTCGTACGTCGCGGGCATCCTGCTCGCGCCTCAACTCAACAGCATCCACCTGGGCGGTTACCCCCTGGGCTTCTGGTTTGCTCAACAAGGCTCGATTTACATCTTTATCGCTTTGATCTTCTGGTACGCCAAGAAGATGGGCGAGATTGACCGTCAATTCGGCATGCAAGAAGACTGATAGGAAGACCCAAATGGAACTCCAAACCACCATTTATCTGTTCGTGGGTTTGAGCTTTGCGCTCTACCTCGGCATCGCCTTCTGGGCACGCGCGGGCAGCACGTCCGAGTTTTACGTTGCGGGCGGCGGTGTTCACCCCATCACCAACGGCATGGCCACGGCCGCTGACTGGATGTCGGCTGCTTCGTTCATCTCCATGGCCGGTCTGATCTCCAACATGGGCTACGGCGGCGCCGTATTCCTGATGGGCTGGACTGGCGGCTACGTGTTGCTGGCCATGTTGCTGGCGCCTTACCTGCGCAAGTTCGGCAAGTTCACCGTGCCCGAGTTCATTGGCGACCGCTTCTACTCGAAGACCGCCCGTAACGTGGCCGTGTTGTGCTTGTTGATCGCTTCGCTGACCTACATCATCGGCCAGATGACCGGCGTGGGCGTGACCTTCGCTCGTTTCTTGGGCGTGTCCAGCGAGCAAGGCATCTACATCGGTATGGCGATCGTGTTCATGTACGCCGTGTTCGGCGGCATGAAAGGCATCACCTACACCCAAGTCGCTCAGTACATCGTGCTGATCGCGGCTTACTTGGTGCCAGCCTTCTTCATCTCCTTGAACCTGACCGGCAACCCCTTGCCTCAGTTGGGCTTGGGCTCTGACTACATCGGCACTGACGTGTCCTTGTTGGCCAAGCTCGACCAAGTGGTGACCGATCTGGGCTTCAGCCAGTACACCACCACGGCCGCAGGCTCCACGCTGAACATGTTCATGTACACCGTGTCCTTGATGATCGGTACCGCGGGCCTGCCCCACGTGATCGTTCGCTTCTTCACCGTGCCGAAGGTCGCTGACGCCCGTTCGTCCGCTGGCTGGGCCTTGATCTTCATCGCTTTGCTGTACACCACCGCACCTGCGGTGGGCGCGATGGCTAAGTTCAACCTGCACGCCACCGTGAACACGGCTGCTGTGACGGGTGGTGACTTGTTCGCCGCTGACGCCAGCTTGCAGTACGAAGCCCGTCCTGACTGGATGAAGCGCTGGGAAAAAACCGGTTTGCTGAAGTTCGAAGACAAGAACGGCGACGGCCGCATCCAGTACTACAACTCGGCCACCAAGAACGAAGCCGTGAAAGCCAAGGCAGAAGCCGCTGGCTGGAAGGGCAATGAATTGACCGTGAACGCCGACATCATCGTGTTGGCCAACCCCGAAATCGCCTTGCTGCCCAACTGGGTGATCGCTTTGGTGGCTGCTGGTGGTTTGGCTGCTGCGTTGTCGACCGCTGCGGGTTTGCTCTTGGCCATCTCCTCTGCCATCTCGCACGACCTGATCAAAGGCGCCATCAAGCCTAACATCAGCGAAAAAGGCGAACTCATGGCCGGCAAGATTGCCATGGCTGGGGCCATCATCGTGGCGGGGTGGCTCGGCTTGAATCCACCGGGCTTCGCCGCCGGAACCGTGGCCTTGGCCTTTGGTATTGCCGCCTCCACCATCTTCCCCGCGTTGATGATGGGTATCTTCAGCAAGACCGTGACCGACAAAGGCGCTACTGCCGGTATGTTGGCTGGCTTGTTCATCGTGTTGTTCTACGTGTTCGCACACAAAGGCATCTTCTTCGTCAAGGGTACCGATTACCTCGACCTGATCGGTGGCGCCAACGCCTTCTTCACCATCACCCCTGAGGCCTTTGGCACCGTGGGCGCGATCGTGAACTTCGCTGTCGCTTACCTGGTCAGCAAGATGTCGGCACCTGTGCCTACACACATCCAGGAATTGGTGGAGTCGGTTCGCGTGCCCAAGGGCGCGGGTTCTGCCGCCGCTGGTCACTGAAATCGCGCTTCGGTCGGTGCCATGAATGTGGCACCGGTCTGAAACCGCAAGGCCCCGTCAGGCGACTGGCGGGGCCTTTTTATTGAATGGCCGCGATTGGGTGACAATCGTGGCCACACCGAAAGCACGCCAAACCATGACCAGCATTTTCATTTTCAATTGGATCTTTTTACTGGCCTTGTTTCCGATCGCCTTCTTTTGGCTGCGCAGGGCTTACCGCATTTTGGTCAAAAACGACTTCAGCGAAGTGGCTTTGAAAAAAGGCATGCCCCCGCCCAATGTTGAAAAATATGCGCCTTATGAAATGGTCATCAACATGATCGGTGGCGCAGTCATGGTGGTGGTATTGGTGTCGGTGCTGGGCTTTCAAATGTTGGCGTCCGAAGACTGGATCGCCATTGCCGGCTCTACCTTGTGGATCAAGTTGTTTGCTTCGTTTGCCTTGAGCCGTCAGGCGCACGGCCTCGGCCCTAAAAATAAGGCCAAGGCCAAACATGGCGGATCGGGCAGTCAGCCCGACTGAACACCTGCCCTGCCGCAGCAGGCACTTGAGGTCCTGAGGGGGGCTGACCCGGGGTGCAACTGAGTGCGTCAGTCGATGGTCAGGGTGGACGGCACAATGGGCGGGTACCCGTGTGGTCTGCAGCGCGCGGTGCGCGCATGTTTGTGCTGAACTGCAAGAGGAGACCGCGATGTTCAAAAGCCTGGGTGCACAACGCCTGCTGGCGCTGTTTCTGGTCGGCTGCGGCCTGTTGAACTTTCCCTTGTTGGCCTTGTGGAGCGCCGATGTCACCGTGTGGGGCATCCCGCTGTTTCCATTGGCGCTGTATGTGATCTGGGCTTTGTTGATCGCGGCGCTGGCCTGGATGATGGAGCGCGCCCTGCCTGAGCAGGAGGACGAGGCATGATCTCCCCCGCCTTGGTGGTGGGCATTTCTTTTGCCTATTTGCTGCTTTTGTTCGGCGTGGCGTATTGGGCCGACCGGCGCGCTGCCATCGGACGTTCGGTCATCGACAACGCCTGGGTGTACGCATTGTCCATGGCGGTTTACTGCACCGCCTGGACTTACTTTGGCAGCGTTGGCCGCGCCGCTTCGGGGGGCGTGTGGTTTTTGCCTATTTATTTTGGGCCCACCTTGGCCATGCTGCTGGGGTGGATGGTGCTGCGCAAGATGACCCGCATCGCCAGGGCTTATCGCATTACCTCCATCGCCGACTTCATTGGCAGCCGCTATGGCAAAAGCCCGATGCTGGCGGGCCTGGTCACGCTGATCGCGGTGGTGGGCATCGTGCCCTACATTGCGCTGCAGCTCAAGGCCGTGGCCGCCGGTTATGCGGTGCTGACCAGCAGCGACATGCGCGGCCTCACGCCCGATGTGCACTGGACACAAGACACAGCGTTTTATGTGGCCATGGTGCTGGCCGGTTTCACCATGGTGTTTGGTGCGCGTCACCTGGACAGCAACGAGCGGCACGAAGGCATGGTGGCGGCCATCGCCTTGGAGTCGGTCATCAAGCTGGTGGCTTTCATGGCGGTCGGTGGTTTTGTGGTGTGGGGCTTGTTTGATGGGCTGGGCGATGTGTTCACCCGCGCGGCGGCCGTACCCGCCACACAAAAGTTATTGAGCATCGATTTGGGTGGCTCGGGTGTTTGGGCGCAGTGGTTTGCGCTGACCTTGTTGTCCATGTTGTCGGTGCTCATGCTGCCCCGGCAGTTCCAGGTCATGGTGGTTGAGAACGTGCGCGAGTCGCACCTGCGGCGGGCGCTGTGGGTGTTTCCGCTGTACATGCTACTGATCAACCTGTTTGTCTTGCCGATCGCGTTGGGGGGCTTGCTGTATTTTGAAACGGGCAGCATGAACCCGGAAAACTTTGTGCTCTCGCTGCCTTTGGCCGATGGCCAGTACGCGTTGGCCATGCTGGCCTTCATCGGCGGTTTGTCGGCCGCCACCGGCATGGTGATTGTGGAGACGATTGCCGTGTCGACCATGGTCAGCAACGAGCTGGTGCTGCCCTTGGTGCTTCGTTGGCGCAAGCAGCAATTGGCGGCTGCAGGCGACGTCACGCGCATGTTGCTGAATATCCGCCGGGCCGCCATTTTGGGTGTGTTGCTTTTGGGTTATGTGTATTACCACTTGGCGGGCGAGGCCTATGCGCTGGTCAGCATTGGCCTCATCAGCTTTGCCGCCGTGGCGCAGTTTGCCCCGGCCTTGCTGGGCGGCATTTTTTGGAAAGGCGGCACCAAGCTGGGGGCGCTGGTGGGTTTGAGTGCGGGCTTTGCCATGTGGATTTACACGCTCATGCTGCCCTCGAT
Source organism: Limnohabitans sp. Rim8 (assembly GCA_945897795.1). GTDB lineage: Bacteria > Pseudomonadota > Gammaproteobacteria > Burkholderiales > Burkholderiaceae_C > Limnohabitans_A. Next base: position 13,371 of record CAMDFT010000048.1, read on the forward strand.
CGCCAAGTCGGGTTGGCTGAGCGCCGACTTTTTGCAGCAGGGGCTGTGGGGTCAGGCCTGGCTGCGGCCCGAGCAGTTTTTGGGTCTGACGGGCATGGACCCGCTGACGCATTCGCTGTTTTGGAGCCTGCTGGTCAACGCCGGGGGCTATGTGCTGGTGTCTTTGTGGCGCGCACCGTCGGGGGCCGAGGCCAGCCAGGCTTTGCTGTTTGTCGATGTGTTTGAGCGTACCCACCAGGCTTCGCCCGTGTTTTGGCGAGGCCGCGCCCAAGTGTCGGATTTGGCGCAGTTGTGTGCACGGTTTTTGGGGCGCAGCAAGGCCGACAGCCTGTTGCACGCCTACGCACTGGGGCGTGGCCTGGCCTCGGCCCAGGCCCTCACGCCCGATGCGCGTTTGGTGCAATACGTCGAGATGCAATTGGCGGGGGCGGTGGGCAGCGCATCGGCACGCGTGCTGGTGGCATCCGTCGCGCAAGAAGAAGCGCTGACCCCCGAGGATGTGCTGAGCATCCTGGACGAGGCCTCGCAGTTGCGCAGCTATTCGCGTGAGCTGGAAGACAAGTCGCAGTCCTTGCAGCAAGCCACCGACGGCTTGCGCCGGGCCAACGAGCAGCTCAAGAGCCTGGACTTGCTGAAAGACGATTTCATGAGTTCGGTCACGCACGAGCTGCGCACACCGCTCACCTCCATCCGCGCCTTGGCCGAGCTGATGCGCGACGACCCCGAGATGGACAGCGCGCAACGGCAACAGTTCATCGGCATCATCGTGACCGAGACCGAACGCTTGTCGCGCCTGGTCAACCAGGTGCTGGACATGGCCAAGATCGAGTCGGGCCATGCCGAGTGGGTGATCTCTGGTGTGGACATGGACAGCCTGATTCGCCGCGCCGTGGTGACCACCGGCGAGCTGTTCCACGAAAAGCAGATTGAGGTCGAGCTGGCGCTGGGGGCCGATGTGCCCAAGGTGCAGGCTGACGAAGACCGTTTGACGCAGGTGATGATGAACCTGCTGTCGAATGCCGCCAAATTTGTGCCCGTGCCGGGCGGGCGGGTGCAGGTGGGTTTGCAAGCGGATGCGCTGGGCCTGACAGTGAGCGTGCAGGACAACGGGCCGGGTGTGCCGTCCGAGCAGCAGGCCTTGATTTTTGAAAAGTTCCGCCAGGGCGGCAGGGCCGACCACCGACCCCAAGGCACGGGCCTGGGCCTGCCGATCAGCCGCGACATCGTGGCGCACTTTGGCGGACGCCTGTGGCTCGATTCGGTGGGCGGGCAAGGGGCCAAGTTTTCGTTTTTCTTGCCCTGGATCATTTCGGCCACAGCCCCTGCTGCAAACAATGACTGAATGAAGGAGACAAGATGCCCCACAAAATTTTGATCGCCGATGACGAGCCCAACATCGTCATTTCGCTGGATTTTTTGATGCGCCGCGAAGGCTATGAGGTGCACCTGGCCCGCGACGGGCAAGAGGCCATCGAGGCCATCGATCAACACCGCCCGGCGCTGGTCTTGCTCGATGTGATGATGCCGCGCAAAACCGGCTTTGAAGTGTGCGAAGCCGTGCGAGCACGCAGCGAGCTCGACGGCACGCTGATCTTGATGTTGACCGCCAAAGGCCGCGAGACCGACATCGCCAAGGGCCTGGCGCTGGGGGCCAATGCCTACATGACCAAACCGTTTTCTACCCAGGAGCTGACCCGCAAAGTGGCCGAAATGCTGCAGGGGGCGGCATGAATTGGAAGCTGCAAGCCGCCTTGACGGTGGCGGTCGCTTTGGTTTTCGCCTTGTTGGCCGTGGGCTTGGTGTGGGCGGTGCTCTCGCCAGAACAGGCCGCGCAACTGGGCAAAGGGCTGGCAGGTGTTTGGCCGGTGGCGCTGCTCGCGCTCTTGCCCATGGTGGGGCTGTCGGTGTGGTTTTGGCGCGAGCACGATCGCCGGCACAGTCTGGGCCCGGACCGCCTGCTCGAGAAGGTCAAGCTGCTCAGCGCAGCGTCGCAAAGCCAGCAAATCGATGTGCGCGCGGAGTCGCCCGCACTGCAGCGCCTGGGCGAGGCCATCAACGCACTGGCCGCGCAGCGCGACCGCTGGCGAGACGACGTGCAAACCCAAGTGGCCCAGGCCAGCCAGAGCATCCAGCAAGAGCGCAACCGCCTGGCCGCGCTGATGTCGGAACTGAACCAAAGTGTGGTGGTGTGCAACCTGGACGGCCGGATTTTGTTGTTCAACCACCGGGCGCGGCTGCAGTTCAAGTCGATGGCGGGGGCGGCTTCGGTGGCCGGAGGCGTCGAGTGGGTGGGCATTGGCCGCTCGATTTACGCCGTGCTGGACCGTCCTTTGTTGGCGCACGCGCTGGAGAACATCCGCCAGCGCATGGCACGCGGTGCCAGTGAACCGTCTACCCAGTTTTTGACCAGCACCGCCACGGGCCAGTTGCTGCGCGTGCACATGGCCCCGGTGCGCTCGGGCGCAGACGCAGAGCCTGGGGCCAAGCCCGACAGCGCCGACATCCACGGCTTTGTGCTCATGCTGGACAACGTGACCCACAGCTTCGAGGAAGAAACCCGCCGCGACCAGCTGCTGCTGGGCCTGACCGAGGGCTCGCGTGCTTCGCTGGCCAATGTGCAGGCGGCTGTGGAGATGCTGGCTTTTGACGACCTGGAGCCCGAGATGCGCGAGAAGTTCTTGCGCGTGGTGCGCGAAGAAGTCGGTGCCATGGGCCAGCGCATCACCGACCTGGTGGCGCGCTCCACCGAAACCCTGAAGACCCGTTGGCCTTTGGAGGACATGCTGGGCGCGGACTTGGTGCTGGCCGCGCAGCAGCGCATCGCCACCCACTGCGGGCGCGACATGGGCTGCGTGGTGCTGGACACGGTGGACCCGCAGGTCTGGCTCAAGGTGGACAGCTTTGGCGTGCTGCAGGTGCTGACCTACTTGGCCAGCCGTTTGTTTGACGAGTTCGAACTGCGTTTTGTGCAGCTGCGGCTGGCGCAGGCCGCCGACAAGGTGCACCTGGACTTGGTCTGGACCGGCCAGGCCATGAGCACAGAAACCGTGATGAGCTGGGAGCTGGACCCGATGCACTTGGGGGCCGAGCGCAACCCCCTGACGGTGCGCGACGTGATGGACCGCCACGGCGGCGTGATGTGGTTCGAGCGTGAACGCACGCGCCATCAGGCCTTCTTCCGGCTGGTTTTGCCCCGGGCCGGGGCGCAAGAAGGCATCGAGGCCGCGCATGTGCTGAGCCAGGACAGCCGTCCCGAGTACTACGACTTTGACCTGTTCCAGATGTCGGAGTCGCACCACAGCTTGGACGACCGCCCGCTCAAGAGCCTGAGCTACACCGTGTTCGACACCGAGACCACGGGCCTGAACCCTTCGCAAGGCGACGAGATCATCCAGATCGGCGCCACCCGCATCGTCAACCACAAGTTGCTGCGCCGGGACGCATTTGAGCAACTGATCGACCCCGGCCGCAGCATTCCGGCCGCGTCCATCCCGATCCACGGCATCACGCCACAGATGGTGCAAGGCCAGCCACGCATTGGGCAGGTGTTGCCCAGCTTCCATGCCTATGCCAGCGACACCGTGCTGGTGGCGCACAACGCGGCCTTCGACATGAAGTTCTTGCAGCTCAAGGAAGCCAGCACGGGCCTGCGCTTTGACCAGCCGGTGCTGGACACCTTGCTCTTGTCAGCCGTGATTCACCCGCACCAAGAATCGCACCGCTTGGAAGCGATTGCCCAGCGCATGAACATCACGGTGCTGGGCCGCCACACCGCTTTGGGCGATGCCATGGTCACGGCCGAGGTGTTTTTGCGCATGGTCCCGCTGCTGGCCGAGATGGGCATCCACACCCTGGGCCAGGCCCGCGAGGCGGCGCAAAAGACCTATTACGCGCGTTTGCAATACTGAGCGGGCAGGGGCTTAAAACTGCCCCGACTGGTAGCGCTGGCCCAGCACGTTTTGCAGCGACTGGATGACGGAAAACGCATCGCGCAAGTGGCCGCGTTCGAAGTTCGACAGCTCCTGCAGGGGCAGGTAGTTGTCGGGCTCCAGGCCTTGCTGCAGGCGCAGGCTCTGGTGCGTGATGCGTTGGCTGGAGACGAACTCCAGCGCGTCGCGCAAATCACGCGAACCTTGCGACGACAGCTCGCCCAGCTGGGCGGCTTTTTCGATGCGGTCGCTGGTGTTGACCTCGTGCAAGCCCGCCGCCAGTGCGTAGATGCGCCCCAGGTCCACGATGGGCGCAATGGCCTGGTGTTTCAAGTCCACGGTGCCCGCGTGTTCACCGCTGCGGATCAGCGAGATCTGACCAAACAGGTTGAGCGGCGGGCGTTGTTTTTGCGCGTTGCCCACCACATAGGCCAAAAACAGGCTTTGTTTGGCGGTGTGCGCCAGCACCTCTTGGCGCAAGCTGTGCAGCAGCTCGTGCTGCCCATGCACCGCCCGCAGGTCAAAAAACACCGTGACCAGCATCAAGGCCTTGGGGTCCGGAACGTTGATCCAGTGCTGAAAATACTGCCGCCACACGCGCAGGGGCTGACGCCATTGGTCGGTCATGGCCATCATCTCGCCCGGGCAGTGGATGTAGCCACAAGCGGCCAGGCCATCGCACACGCGGCGGGCCAGGGCCTTGAAATACTCACCGTGCAGCGCCGGGTCGTAGGCGTCATGGAGCACCATGCAGTTGTCCTGGTCCGACTTGGCGGTTTGCTCGCAGCGCCCTTGCGAGCCGGCCGCCACCCACACATAGTCCACTGGCGGCGGGCCGAGTTCGGCTTCGGCCAGGTGGATCAGGCGGCAGGTCAGCGCGTCGGTGATGGTGGTGATGACGTGGCCCGTGTTGTAGGCGCTGGTGTGCGCCGCGCTCAGGTTTTGTTGCAAGGACTTGACCCGCTGGCTGATGGCCACCAGTCCGTCCAGGCTGCTTTGCTGGTGGATGTCTCCCGCCAAATACACGGCCGAGGTGCTTTGCTGTTGGGTCAGGTCGGTGGCGGTCACCATGCCCGCAATGCGTTGCCCGTCCATCACCGGCACATGGTGGATGTTGTGCCGCGCCATCAGCAACAAGGCCTCAAAAGCGGGGCTGCGCTTGTCCAGCGTCATGGGGGCCAGGGTGGCGATGTCGGCGGCCGGGCGCGACAGGTCCAGCCCCTCGGCCACCACCCGGTTGCGCAGGTCGCGGTCGGTGACCAGGCCAAACAGGTGCTCTTGCTCCACCAGCATGACCGAGGACACGCCGCGTTCGCGCATGGTGCGGGCCACCTCCAGCACGCTGGCTTGGGGCGGCAAAGTCACCGGGGGGTGCTTGATCAGGTTTTGCAAGCGCATGCTGAGCAAGTTGGTGTCGGTGCCGGGGGCTGCTGCTTTGGCTTTGGCGCTGGGGTATTGGCCATCCAGGGGCACGGGCAAGAAAGGGCTCAGCACCGGTTCGCGGCTCAGCAGGGCCAGCAGGCAGGCTTCAGGCACTTGGAGCAAGCGGCTGTCTTGGGTGCAGGTGACGTGGCAGCTTTGCTGCAGTGTCCAGGGTGTCACGCCAGCGCCAAAAGACTCGCCCGTCAGCAGCGTGTGGGTGCGCACGAGTTCCGGGTCTTCCAGGTCCACCCGCCCTTGCAAAATCAGCCACAGGTAGGCACCCCATTGGCCTGCACTGGCGACCAGACCACTTGCCTGTAAATCGAGCACCTGGCTTTGTGCCAGCAAGTCTTGCCGGGCCGAAGCGCTCAGCAAACCCCAAACGCGGTGTTGGGCCAGAATGTCCGACAAGTCGGTGGGGGAGGATGACATGCGAAAAATCCGTCCTTTCGGGGTGATGACCGACGTTTCATTGTGGCAGACGCAGCCTTGCGCCAAGCCAGGCGGAGTCGGGGTTTTCCTGATCCCGGTCAAGAAAAGGGGGCAAGCGCCGCCCCGCCTATGGGCAAGGGGCGCGGCCCTAGAATGTTTGGCCTCCACCCGAAAAAGCCAGCTCATGTCCCAAGGTCTTATCCGCATCCGTGGTGCCCGTCAGCACAACCTCAAAAACATCGACATGGACATCCGCACCGGCGAGCTGACGGTGGTTACCGGGCCCAGTGGTTCGGGCAAGTCAAGCCTGGTGTTTGACACGCTGTACGCCGAAGGCCAGCGCCGCTATGTGGAGACCTTCAGCGCCTACGCCCGCCAGTTTCTGGACCGCATGGACAAACCGGCGGTGGACAAGGTCGAAGGCGTGCCCCCGGCGATTGCGATTGACCAGACCAACCCGGTGCGCAGTTCGCGCTCGACCGTGGGCACCATGACCGAGCTGAATGACCACCTGAAGTTGTTGTTCGCCCGATTGGGCCAGTTGTTTGACAAAGACACCGCGCAAAGCGTGCGCACCGACAACCCCGACACGGTGTATGCCGAGCTGGCCCAGCGTGCCGCGCAAGCGGGTGACCCGCGCTTGTACCTGACATTCCCGGTCGAGCTGCCCGCCAACACCAGTGCCGAGCAGGTTGAGCAGTGGTTGTCGGCCAGCGGCTTCACCAAAGTGCAAGCCGAGCGCGAAGTGGCCACACCCACCGGTCCGCGCAAAGTGCTGGACGTGATCGCTGACCGTTTTCGCATCGGCACCGCCGAAAAAGTCCGCGTGGTCGAAGCCATCGAAGTGGCCCTCAAACGTGGCGGCCGCTTGAATGTGTATGTGGAGAAACAATTGGGGTCAGACCCCAACTCCCCCGTCATGGCGAGCGAAAAAACGGGGTCAGACCCCAATGCCTCCGTCATGGCGAGCGAAGCGCGGCCATCTATTTTGGAACCGTCGACTGCCTTCGACATCTGGCGCTTTTCGACAGGCTTGCATTGCCCCGACAGCGACCAGCGCTACACCGACCCCATTCCGTCGATGTTCTCCTTCAACTCGGCTGTGGGCGCGTGCGAGACCTGCCGGGGCTTTGGCCGCGTCATCGGGGTCGACTACGGTTTGGTCATTCCCAACCCCAAACTCACGCTGCGCGCCGGGGCCATCAAGACGCTGCAAACGCCCGCCTGGCAAGAAAACCAGGATGACCTCATGCGCCACGCCGAGGCCGCAGGCATTCCGCGTGATACAGCCTGGGACAAGTTGACCCGGGCGCAGCAAGATTGGGTGATCAATGGCTCGCCCGAGTGGAAGGGGCGCTGGAACCACCAGTGGTATGGCGTGAAGCGCTTTTTCGAGTACCTGGAGAGCAAGGCCTACAAGATGCACATTCGTGTGCTCTTGTCCAAGTACCGCAGTTACACCGAGTGCCCCAGTTGCCAAGGTGCACGCCTTAAGACCGAGAGTTTGCTGTGGCGCATTGGCAGCCATTCGGATGCCGATGGGGTGTTGCCAGTGGAGAAGCGTTTCATGCCGGCAGGTGTGAAGTGGACCCGTGCGCAGTTGGAGGCGCTGCCCGGTTTGAGCTTGCACGACATGATGATCATGCCGCTGGATCGGTTGCGATTGTTCTTTGACCGGGTGTCGGCTTCTGGGCAGGCGTCTTTGGGGGCTGAGGAGGCCTCTTCGGTTGCTGAATTGTTGAGGACCTTGGGGGAGGCTCCGGCCGGGGATGGGCTGGGCTCCTCATACGGCGGGGGTACGCCAAAATCGTCGCCCAGCCCATCCCCGGCCGAAGCCGTGGGGGCCAGCGCAAAAGCGCAAGAGCAGTCACAGACACAGGCACTTGCACAAACAGCGACAGAGAAGGCACTGGACGCTCGATCAACCACAAGGTCTGCGTCAGAGCGGGGGGCGGGCGACGATTTGGGCGTACCCCCGCCGTATGAGGAGCCCGCCCCCCGCTCTGATGCAGACCGAACCGCCGAAGAAACCACCGAAGCAAGCCAGGCAAAAAACCAAGGCAAAAGCGCCGAACAAAAAGCCCTGCAACTGCTGTTAGAAGAAATCACCACCCGCCTCAAATACCTGTGCGACGTCGGCATTGGCTACCTCACACTCGACCGCCAAAGCCGCACGCTCAGCGGCGGTGAAGTGCAACGGATCAACCTGACCACCGCCTTGGGCACCAGCCTGGTCAACACCCTGTTTGTGCTGGACGAGCCCAGCATTGGCCTGCACCCGCGTGACATGCACCGCATCACCTTGGCCATGCACCGCCTGCGCGACGCGGGCAACACGCTCGTGGTGGTGGAGCACGACCCGGCCGTGATGATGGCCGCTGACCGCATGATCGACATGGGCCCCGGCCCTGGCGAGCGCGGCGGGCAGATCGTGTTTGACGGCACCACCGCCGACTTGCGCAACGCCGATACGTTGACTGGCGCTTATTTGGGTGGCCGCAAGCAAGTGGGCCTGGGCTTCAAGCGCATGGTCACCGACAGCACGCCGCGCTTGATTTTGGAAGGTGCCCGCGAGCACAACCTGCAAAACATCAGCGTTGACTTTCCGTTGCAGCGCTTGGTCACCATCACTGGCGTCAGTGGTTCGGGCAAATCGAGCTTGATTCAAGACGTTTTGGCCCCGGCGCTGATGCGCCACTTTGGCAAAGCCACCGAAACACCCGGCGCACACGACCGACTGCTGGGTGCGGACCACCTGAGCGATGTGGTGTTTGTGGACCAGTCGCCCATTGGCAAAACCGCCCGTTCCAACCCGGTGAGTTATGTGGGCGCGTGGGATGCGATCCGCGAAATTTTTGCAACTGCGCCGATGTCGCGTCAGCGCGGTTACACCGCCAGCAAGTTCAGCTTCAACGGCGGCGATGGCCGCTGCCCCACATGTGGCGGCTCGGGTTTTGAGCACGTCGAAATGCAGTTCTTGAGCGATGTGTATTTGCGTTGCCCCGATTGCGATGGCAAGCGGTATCGCCCTGAAATTTTGGAAATCACCGTCGAGCGTCAGGCCATCGGCGGCGCGGTGCGTCACCTCAATGTGGCTGACATTCTGCAGCTCACCGTGAGCGAAGCTGCCGCTTTGTTTGCGCAAGACCGCGAAGTGATCCGCGCCCTGCAGCCCATCGTGGATGTGGGTCTGGAGTACGTGCGCTTGGGCCAACCTGTGCCCACTTTGTCGGGTGGCGAGGCGCAGCGCCTCAAGCTCGCGGGCTTTCTGGCCGAGGCTGCCAAAAGTGCGTCCAAGAGCCGCCAGAGTCTGGCGCGCAAGGGCACGCTTTTCATGTTTGACGAGCCGACCACCGGGCTGCACTTTGACGACATCGCCAAGCTGATGCGCGCTTTGCGCAAGCTGCTCGAAGCTGGGCATTCGCTCATCGTCATCGAGCACAACCTGGATGTGGTCCGCGCCAGCGATTGGTTGATCGACTTGGGTCCTGAGGGCGGTTATGCCGGGGGCCTGATCGTGGCCGAGGGTACGCCCGAAGATGTTCGTCAGCACGCGACATCGCACACGGGGCTGGCGTTGCGTGAATACGCGGCTTCCATGGGTGAGGTGCATGGCGTGGCTGAGCGATTGAATGTCTATGGGGGCGAGGCTGCGGTGTCAGTGGGGTCCTCATACGGCGGGGGTACGCCAAAATCGTCACCCTCTGACACCGCAGCCTCGCTGACGAGCGTTCGAGGCGGCGCTGCTGCAAGCTCAATTGCTCCAGCCCCTCGTCGTACGCCTGTGTTGAATAACAACATCCAGATCGTCAACGCCAAAGAGCACAACCTCAAAAACCTGAGCGTGGACATTCCACGCGGCAAGTTCAACGTGGTCACGGGCGTCAGTGGTTCGGGCAAGTCCACGCTGGCGTTTGACATCCTGTTTAACGAAGGTCAGCGCCGCTACCTGGAAAGCCTGAACGCCTATGCCCGCGCCATCGTGCAGCCCGCAGGCCGCCCCGAGGTGGATGCGGTCTATGGCATTCCGCCCACTGTGGCGATTGAGCAGCGCTTGTCGCGAGGCGGCCGCAAATCTACCGTGGGTACGACCACCGAGGTCTGGCATTTCTTGCGTTTGCTCTACGTCAAGCTCGGCATTCAGCACTGCGTGCACGACAACACCCCAGTGCAGCC
>CAMDFT010000049.1 GCA_945897795.1 Limnohabitans sp. Rim8
GGTCATGGGCAACAGATGGCAAAGCAACAGCGGCCATTCTGAAAACCCAGTCTTATCGCAACATTAAGCTTTGCCCGACAGGTGGCCCGTGGCGGGCCAAACCAGCGCAAAACGCTTGCCAAAAGGCGCGGCACCCGCATCACGCACCAGCTGCGCACCCTGGCTTTGGGCGATGCGCTCGACCAAGGTCAGGCCAATGCCCAGACCCGTCTCGGCATCTGGTGTGCGGGCGGCGCTGAAGTCATCGCCATCGTCGCTGACCGACAGCGTCACCTGACCTTCGGCATCGCGGGCCACACGCACCTCGACGTAGGTGCCCGCCGGGTTGTGGCGCAAGGCGTTGTCGACCAAGTTGCGCAAGGCCAGTTCCAGCAAGGTGGCCTGCACGGGCCATGCCAGGGCTTGCTCGGGCGCTTCGAGCGCGATGTCTTGGCCCAACTCGTGGGCCAGCGCCGCATGCTCAGACACCACACGCAGGGCCAGGGCGCACAGGTCCACTGGCTCAGAGAAGTCACCCGTCATGCTTTGGGCCCGCGCCAGGTCCAACAGTTGCGACAGGATGCGCCCGGCACGCAAAGCGCCCTGCTCCACCGCCTGCAAGGCTTGAGCTTGTTCGCTGCCAGCACCGTGTCGTGCCAGCCGGGCCTGCAGCACCAGCGCCGTCAAGGGGGTGCGCAGCTCATGGGCCACGTCGGCTGCAAAACGCCGCTCCCGCCCAATCTGGGCCTGCAGGCGCAATACCAAAGCGTTGATGGACTGGACCGTCACGCCCAGCTCCCGATAAGGCTGCTGAGGCACCAGGGTTTGGCCTGAATCAACATCAAGCGCCGCGATCTTCCCTGACAAACGCTGCAAAGGCAGCAAGCCGCGACGAATAGCCGAGGCCAGCATCAGCGCCACCAAAGGCAAGAACACCAGAGCGGGGAGCAAGATGTGCTCAGAAATGTCAGCGGCCAGCGCTTCACGTCTTGCCGGGTCCATGAAAACAGCCACGCGGCGCACAGAGCCACCCCCCGTCGATTCACCCACGTACACGCGCCAATCTTGCGAGACGCCCTGCATCGTCAAGCCCAACGTCTGGTGGCCCAGCGCCAGGCGCGTTGGCCATTGGGCGTGCACACCGTGCGAATCCCAGACCAGGCGTTCGTCCTGCCAGACGAGCACATGAAATTCAGGCGCGTAGGCATTGGGCGGATACTGTGTCAAAGCTTTGGGCAGTGCCGAATGTGGGGCCGCAAGGGGTTTGGACGCATCAGGCTCACTCAAGGGTGTGTCCAGGGGCAGGCTGAGCAGCAGTTGCGCGGCCGAGACCAACAGGCCATCGCTGATTTCTTCGGCTTCGTGGTAGCCCGTGGAATAGGCCAATCCGGCCAGCAAAAGCCACAGCGCCACGACCGCCCCCAAGGCCCAGGCCCACAGGTAGCGCCACAACGAGCGGGGTTGGGGCTTGCCAGGATCGACCTGCGGATTTGTGGCTTGGCCCATCAAACCGCTCCTTTGTTTTCTGGCACCGGCACAAAATAACCCACGCCACGCACCGTCTTGACCAGGCCATCGCCCAGTTTGCGGCGCAGGTGGTGCATGTGCACTTCCAGGGCGTTGCTGTCCAGCACTTCGTCAAAACCATAGAGCGCCTGCTCCAGCCGCTGTCGCGACAGCACTTGCCCGCTGCCGCGCAGCAGTGCCAGCAGCAAGGCAAATTCCTTGGCCCGCAGCGCCACGCTCTCGCCGTTGCGCAGCACCGTGTGGCCCGCCGGGTCAACCACCAGATCGCCGTGGCGCAGTAAGGGGGAGGCGCGGCCTTCGCTGCGGCGCAAGGCCACGCGCATGCGGGCCAGCAGTTCCTCGGGCTCGAAGGGCTTGACCACGTAGTCGTCGGCCCCCTCGTCCAGCCCGGCCACCCGGTCGGGCAAGGCATCGCGGGCGGTCATGATCAACACCGGCATGACGCGGCCCGATCGGCGCACCTGGCGCAGCCAGTCCAGGCCATCGCCGTCGGGCAGGCCAAGGTCCAGCAGCACCAGGTCAAAGGGCTCCACGCGCAATGCTGCCGAAGCCAGTGCCAGCGTGGACGTCACGTCCACCGCATAGCCGCTGGCCTTCAATGTCGCGGCCAGGCCGGTGGCAATGCCCGCGTCGTCTTCCACAATCAATACCCGCATCGTCCCAGTTCCATTGGCTTGAGTGGTCATTTGTTGAGGCTCGATTGTGTCAGGTGTGCTGCGCATGGCCACACCTTGTCACAGCCACTTTAAGCCTGGCTTAACCCGGGCGGCATTTAATTGAACGATGCAGAAATCAGACATGCGAACCCCCGCCAAGGCCCCACTGAATAGGCTGTGCAACGTCAACCCACACCCGCAAGCGCTCGCCAGCCTGTGGCTTTGGGGCACGCTGCTGGTGCTGACCTTGGCATGGGATGCATCGGGAGCCGATCTCAGCGCCATGAGCTGGCTGGGCAGTCCACAGGGTTTTGCCTGGCGTAATCAGTGGTGGTTGAGCAGCGTGATGCACACCGGTGCCAAACAACTGGCGGTGCTGATTTACCTGGGGGTGTTGGCGATGACGCTCTGGCCGCTGGGCATTTGGCGACAACTGCCGCGCAGCCAACGGCTGGAGATCGCTGCGGGCATCACCCTCAGCTTGGTGGTGGTCACCGCCATCAAGCGCATCAGCCTGACCAGCTGCCCGTGGGATTTGCAGGCCTTTGGGGGGGTGGCCAGCTATGTGTCGCACTGGTCGTGGGGCGTGAGCGATGGCGGCAGTGGTTCGTGTTTTCCGGGCGGGCACGCCTCGAGTGCGTTTGCATTCATGGCCCTGAGCCTGCCGTGGTTGACCTCGACGGACACCGACCAGCAATGCATAGGACGGGCCATGACCGGGGTGATTGTGTTGAGCGGCCTGATCTTGGGACTGTCGCAGACCCTCAGAGGTGCCCATTACCCCAGCCACACGGCATGGACCGCCTTGTTTTGCGCGGCGACCGCTTGGGTCAACCATGTTGTGTTTGCGTGGTGGCGCATCAAGCGCGAACTTTCAATCGGGCGCTGAACGTTTGGCAGCACGCCAAATCAGTCGAGGATCATGCCCAAGATGATCGGCCCGACTGGGTAGCCGTGTATTTGAGCCGACTGTTAAAGTATCAATTTTTTTGAATACACAAAGTAACAAATTTGTAATAAAAAAACCCAAATCTCCGTAAAATAGCACGGTCGTTCGATTTATCTCAAGCCGAGTTAATTCATTTCGAACGCAACTCAAAAAGAGAGACGCCAGCCATGACCGATGCTCAGCCCAACCCTCAAGCCAACCTTTCACTTGACGTACCAGCGCTGAATCGACGCCAGTTGCTGGGGTTTTCCATCGCGGGGCCGGTTTTGTCACTGGGCGTTGGTTTGGGTACTGCGACGCCCAGCCAGGCCGCTTTGCTGCAGGTGCCCGGGGACATCACCGACATTTTCGATTACGGCGACCTGGTTTTCAAAGTGGCGTTCCCCACCCTGCCCTTGATCCGCTTGACGGTGGAAAGCACGGGCCGGGCCCGCCTGGAGTTGCCGCGCCTGGAGTCGGGCCAAGGCATATCCACAGCCTGCGCCATGATGGTGGCCGAGGATTTGGACCTGCCCATTGCTCAGGTCGATGTGGTGAGCTCGGATGCCCGCCCCGAGTTGCTGTTCAACCAGCAAACCGGCGGCTCCACCAGCATGCGGGTTTTCTCATTTATATTGCCGCAACTGGCGGCTCAGGCGCGTGCCAAGTTGATGCAGGCGGCAGCCCAGCAGTGGGGCGTGCACCGCTCGAATTTAAGTACGCGGCAAGGCATGGTGGTCGGCTCAGGCGGTCAAACGGCCAGTTACGGCAGCCTGAGCAGTGCTGTCCAATCCGTGTTGCCGATCCTGGGGGTGCACACCAAACCTGCTTCGCAGTACCAAGTGATGGGCAAACCCACCCACAGGGTGGACGCGCTGGACATTGTCACGGGCAAGAAAAAATTCACCCTGGACCAAGATGTGCCCGACGCCAAACCCACCATGGTGCGACGCCCGCCAACGATCCGAGGCACCTTCAAGCGCATCCTCAATGAGGGTGTTGTCCGCAGAATGCCCGGTGTGATCGGGATCGCCGTGATTCCGGGTGGCGGCACTTTTGTGCCTAACCCACCTGGTGTGGCCGTAATGGCCGATACATTTGGACAAGCCTGGGATGCCGTCAGGGCACTCGAAGTGGAGTGGGGTCCAGGCTCCATTGACCAAGAATCTGACGCCACCATCCAGCAAAAATTGCGTCAGGCGACGGTTCCCTTTTTCCTGCCGCCACTGTTTTCAACCGTGGTAGAAGCCGAGTTTGAGTGGGCTGCGGCAGCCCATGCGCCGCTTGAAGTTGAATGCGCCATTGCCGATGTGCGCCCCAACAGCGCGGAGGTTTGGGCCGGCCTGCAAAGCCCCATTGCCACACAAAAAGCCATTGCTTTCGACCTGAACTTGCCCGTGCACCAGGTCAAAGTGCATGTCGTGCCTTCGGGAGGCGCGTTTGGCCGTCGCTTGTTTTGGGATGCGGTTCAACAGGCCATTCAGGTTTCTCGAGCGCTGGGGCGGCCTTGCAAATTGATGTACCACCGCACCGACGACATGCGCCACACCCGCTTGCGCCCGCCTCAATACCACCGTGCACGTGCGCTGATTCAAATGGGCCAGGTCGTCAGTTACGCGCACCGGGTCACCTTGCCTCGCACCGATATTCGGCATGGCTTGGGTGAGATGTTGACGGCCGCTGTGGCCTCTGCCCCTGGCGAATTGCAGCAAACGATTGGCAATTTTGCTTTCGAACAAACCTTGTTCAAGACCATGGTCAGCTCTCCCTACCACTTGGGCCTGAACTCCAAAATCCTGACCCCCATCGCTATGGAGTTGAACACGAGTTCGTTCCGCTCTGTCCACATTCAACCCACCCGTGGGGTTGAAGAAATCATGATGGACGAAATTGCCCTTCGATTGCGAAAAGACCCGGTGAGCTTTCGGCTGGAAACCCTGCGTCATGCGCGGGCCAAGGCTGTTTTGCAAACCGTGGCATCGCAAGGCCAATGGGGCAAGTCCATGCCCAGGGGCTTCGCCCAAGGCATTGGTGTTCACCAGGAATCGCGCTCGTACACCGCCTGCTTGGTAGAGATCGACGCACGCGACCCCAAGGCACCCGTGGTGACCAAGGCGGTCATTGCCATCGATGTTGGCCGAGTCATCAACCCCTTGGGGGTTGAAGCACAAATACAGGGGGGATTGATGGAGTCGATCGCCTTGGTACTGACCGCGGGATTGCACATTGAAAGGGGCTTGCCCCTTGAGGGCAGCTATTCGCAATACCACTTTCCACGCATGAAGGCCTACCCAAAAAATGTGCAGATCATCATCGTGTCCAGCCATGAGCCTGTTGGGGGGCTTGGCGAGGTGGGCATGGCAGCCACGACGGGCGCCATAGCGAACGCCTACGCAAGGGCCACCGGTATCAAGGTGCGCAAATTTCCACTGAACAATCCCGTCAATTTTCAGCTCATACCGCCTGGTCAATTGCCAGCCCCGCCAACCCGCTGAAGCCCAGTTGGCTCAATCAAACCACCTCGAACACAGGAAAAAACCATGCCGCAATTCGATTTCAATGTGAATGGCAAAAACGTCTCTGTCGAAGCCCCGCCGGGCATGGCATTGCTTTGGGTCTTGCGAGACAAACTGGGCATCACAGGCCCTAAATATGGTTGCGGCATCAACGTTTGCAAAGCTTGCACTTGCATCATGGATGGACAAGCTGTCAATCCCTGCGCCATGCCTGTGGCTTCCATGCAAGGTAAATCCATCACAACCATTGAGGGACTGGCGCAAGGTGACAAATTGCACCCGGTTCAGCAAGCCTGGCTGGACAAGGATGTCGCGCAGTGCGGCTTTTGCCAACCCGGCCAAATCATGGCCGCCGTGGCCCTGTTGAATCGAACCACATCACCCAGCGATGCCGATATCGACGCGATTGAAAACGTCTGTCGATGCGGCACTTATGGTCGCATTCGGGAAGCAATCAAGGCGGCTGCAGCGGCGATGCGCTGAGCCTGTGGCGCGCAAAGCCAAGCAAAGTGGCCACTCGAGCCAAGCCAGCGGGAATAATTTTCTACTCTGATCGCTCAACTTTGATGCCTTGAGTGGCCCAAACACCTAGTCCTCAAGCCCTTCGAACCCACGCAGGCAGCGGCGCGGCTTTGTGCAGCACATCCTGGTGCAGCCAAGCGGCGCTCTTTCGGGCGCGCTCGGCCACGGTCTCCAGCGGTAGTTGCTGGTAGTCGTCGTTGAAGACCTCGAAGCTGTAATCGCCCCGGTAACCGATGCGGTCCAGGCGCAGCACCAGATCGGCCAGTTGCTCGCTGTGCACGCCCTCACCCGGAAACACGCGGAAAGTGCGCGCCGTGGTCATGCGCTCTTCAAAGGTGGGGGTTTCTTGCCACATGAAGTCGGACAGTTGCACCAAAAAGATCTTGGACGGGTCCAGTTCTTCAATCGCGTCCAAGGAGGTCTTGGCCGCAAAGATGTGGAAGGAGTCGATGCCCAGCCCCAAGTTGGGGCAATCGGCGCGGCAGACCACGTCCCAGCTGGTGGTGAACTCGTTGACGGTGCGGCCCCAAGACAGCGCTTCGTAGGCGATCTGGATGCCCAGCGGCACCGCCAGCATGGCGAGTTTTTTCAGATCGGCGGCGATGGCGTCGAGGTCTTGCGTGGCGTGGCGCGAAATGGATGAGCAAACGAGCAAGACCTTGCTGCCAGTAGCCGCGCACATTTGGAGCATCGATTTGGCGATGTCGAGTTTGTAGCTGTGCAGGTGTCCCGACAACCCTTCAAAATCGCGCAGCACCTGAAAACCCGTAGGCCGCATGCCGCTGGCCTGCACCGCCGCCACAGCGGCTTGCACACCCCCGGGGTGCGTGACCAAATCGCGCGCCATCAGCATCACCTGAGAAAAGCCTGCGCCCTTCATGGCGGCCAGCTTGGCCTCCAGGGTGCCCGCCATGGTGATGGTGTCCATGCCGTAGCCGCCCAGCATGTTCATGGCAGGTCTCCCGCAGGGCCGCCCCAAGAGAGACCGACACCCCCTTGGGGGGCAGCGAATACACGAAGTGATGAACGTGGGGGCTTCATTTTTTTCACTGGTGAACCAGTTCAAAAGCGACCGAGCCCAGCGTGGCGCGGGTGAGCGCACCCCGGTCCTCAGGGTGCAACTGGGTCGATTCCACAAACTCCACACCACGCGCCTTGAGCGCAGCCACCGCCTGCCCCACATCGGGCACGCCAAAGCCCATGCGCTGCAAGCACTCGGGGCTGTCGTCGGCGTCCATCCACGGCTCAGGCTCCACCAGTTGCCACAAGAAGCTGCCGCAAGGGCTTTTCATCAGCTTACCTTTTGGCAAGATGCCAAAGCGCTCTTCGTCGGAAATGTTGCTGAAGTCGAACATGTGTTCGTAATAGGTCTGCCAATCGGCGCTGCGCGCCGCACCGATGTACTGCACCACACCAAAGTAGCTCATACCTGCCAGCGCAGGTGGGTTCGGGTCCACCGTGGGAATGGGTTTGAAGTCGATGTCGTAAATAGAGAATTCTTGCCAGCGGTCCACAAAGTAAAAGCGGCTGCCGCCTGGGCCGTGGATCGCAGGGATGTGCAGCTCCATGGCCTGCGCGTGGCTGTCCACGTTCCATGCGCCCAAGTCCAGGCAGCGGGTGTGCGCCTTGAGGGCGTCCTGCACCCGAAAGGCCACGGCCGAGATGGCAGGCTGGCCATCGATCGTGCCGCTCACGCGGGCATCGTCCGGGCTGGCGTTCACCACCAGGTTCATGCTGCCCTGGCGGTACAGCGTCACCTCACGCGAGCGGTGACGCGCCACAGGCCGAAAGCCCATGTTCTCCAGCACTTGGCCCAGAGCCTGCGGGCGGCTGGTGGCGTATTCGATGAATTCAATGCCCGCGATGCCCAATCGGTTGGGCATGTCGGGCACGGCTTCGCGGTCCAGTTTGTTCAAGCTCATCTCGTCGCTCCAGTTGCAGTTTGTAGGAGCCCACCCCTGTGGGCGATGGTTTTGGGGGTGTGTGCCACACCCATCGCCCACGGGGTGGTCTCCTACAAAAAGAGGTTCAGTAACTCAGTTGCGCCACACGGCGCAGCAATTCGGCCGTGGTGGTCGGCAGGCCAAAAAATTCCAAATAGGCTGGAATCTGTTCGTAAAGCATGTCGGTGCCCACCTGCGTGCGGCAGCCGCGTGCATGGGCCGCCACCAAAAATGCGGTGGTCTCGGCTCGCATCACCACCTCGCCCACAAAAGTGTCGGGCGACAGGCGTGACACATCCAGAGGCAGCGGGTCGCCTTCGTTCATGCCCAAGGGTGTGGCGTTGACAACCAGGTCATGCCCCACCGGATCGTTCGAGCCGGTGCGCACATCGATTTGCGGGTAGTTATCCCTGAGCCGCTGGGCCAGCGCTTCGCAGCAAGCGGTGTTCACATCGAACAGGCTGATGGCCGCAACGCTTGCGCCCGCGAGTGATGCTGCAATCGCGCAACCAACGCCCCCTGTGCCGACGACGAGCACGCGTTTACCCGTGAGGTCAAAACCCTTGCGCTGCACACCGCGCACAAAACCGGCACCGTCAAACATGTCACCCACTAGGCGGCCATCGGCCAAACGCTTGACCGCGTTGCAAGCCCCTGCCACGCGCACGGTGGCAGACACTTCATCGAGCAAACCCACGGTGCTGACCTTGTGCGGCATGGTGATCAGCGCACCCCGGATGTTTTCCAGCGTGAACACCGACTTGAGGAAAACCGGGTAGTTCTCGGCTGTGCAGCCCATGGGCACCACCACCGCGTTGATCCCCGCCTCGTTGAAGTACGGGTTGTAAATCATCGGGGACTTGAAGGTGTGCGTGGGGTAGCCAATGTGCGCGATGAGTTCGGTGTGGCCGTTGATCATGGGCTAAAGAAAAAGTGGCCCGCACCGTCAAACCATGCGAGCTGAAGAAATCAGGAAATGCCCCCCTGAGTGGGGGGGGCCGACCCGCTACAACACCAGGCTGCAGCGGGCTCGTTTCAAGCCAGGCCAGGGCATTGCCATGACCCTGGGGCTTACTTGCGCAGCTTGGCCAGCTCGGCTTGCAGTTCGGCCACGGTGGCGGCAATCGCCTCGCCGTGCTTGGCAATCACGGGTTTCATCTTGTCGCGCAAGATGGCCACTTCGGCTGCGGGCAAGCTGGTCACTTGCATGCCGTTTTTCTTCAGGTTCTCCAGCAAGCTGGCTTCCTGGGCGCGCGCCTGGGTGCGCTGGAACTTCGAGGACTCGGCAGCCGCGTCGCTCAAAATTTTCTTTTCAGCGGCCGACAAGGTGTCCCAGAACTTCTTGCTGATGACGATCGACTGGGGGTTGTACTGGTGACCGGTCAGAACCATGTGCTTTTGCACTTCGAACAGCTTGGCGCCGTTGATGGTAGCCACCGGGTTTTCCTGGCCGTCCACGGCTTTTTGCTCCAGCGCAGCGTACAACTCAGGGAATGGCAGCGGTGTGGGGTTGGCGCCCAGCGCCTTGACCCAGTCCACGTTGATCGGGTTGGGGATCACGCGCAGCTTCAGGCCGTCGATGTCCGACACTTTGTTGATGGCGCGGCGGCCGTTGGTCACATGGCGAAAGCCCAGCTCATAAAAACCCAGACCCACCAGACCTTTTTCTTCCAGCTTGGCGTGCATCTTCTTACCAAAAGCACCGTCCACCACGGCATCGGCTTCTTGGCCGCTGGCGAACATGAAGGGGAAATCAAACACCGAAAAGTCGCGCACTTGCGAAGCAAAGATGCCCGAGTTCATCGAGGCCATCTCCAAAGTGCCGCCTTGAATGGCCGACACGTTGGCTTGGTCGCTGCCCAAAGCGCCAGCAGGGAACACGTTGACCTTGAGCTTGCCGCCCGAGTTTTTCTCGACGATTTCCTTGAATTTTTCCATGCCCTGAATGATGGGGTGACCCGCAGCATTCTGGTTAGCGAACTTGATGGTTTTGTCTTGCGCCGAAGCCACGCCCATGGCGGCCAGTGCCACGGTGGCGATCAAGGACTTGATGAATACACGTTTCATGAAGGGTCTCCAGTAAAAAGAAGGACGTACGCTGTGCATCAATAGGGTGGTTGTCAGGCGTACCCGATCAGACAACCACACCCGGGAATCAATAGAACCAACGCGCGGGCACCATCACCAACGCGGGGAAAAGCACCATCGCAAACATGACGGTGAACTGGGCGATCATGAAAGGCATCACGCCACGCGTGACCTCGTCCATGCTGATTTTTCCGACACCCGCCACCGCGTTGAGCACCGTTCCCACGGGCGGTGTGATCAGGCCAATGGCGCAGTTGATGATGAACAGCACGCCAAAGTAAATCGGGTCGATGCCTGCTGCCTTGACCACCGGCATGAGCACAGGGGTCAACAGCAAAATGGTGGGCGTCATGTCGAGCGCGGTGCCCACCACAATGATGATCACCATGATGGTGAACATGAGCAAACGCGGACTATCGAGCATGGGTTGCAAAATCTCGATCAACTGCGCCGGCAAATTGGCCACCGTGATGAGCCAAG
This sequence comes from Limnohabitans sp. Rim8, assembly GCA_945897795.1. Taxonomy (GTDB): domain Bacteria; phylum Pseudomonadota; class Gammaproteobacteria; order Burkholderiales; family Burkholderiaceae_C; genus Limnohabitans_A. The sequence goes on from CAMDFT010000049.1 coordinate 10,640, forward strand.
CCGAGACCATGGCAGCAGCCACCAAAAACATCACCACCGCGCTGGTTTTGGCCGAGCTCACAAACAAGGGGTACAGGTCTTTCAGACCCAGTTCACGGTAAACGACAGTGGAGATGAACAAGGCGTAAACCGCCGCCACCACCGCCGCTTCGGTGGGGGTAAAGATGCCGAACTTCAAGCCAAACACGACGATGAGCGGCATCACGAGGGCCCAAGTGGCTTCGCGCATGGCCACCAGGATCTCGCCCATGGATTTGCGTGGCGGCGCCTGCACCATTTCCCGCCGCGCCAACCACCACCAGGTGACCCAAAGCGAAGCACCCAACATGATGCCGGGCACGATACCGGCCATGAACAGTTTGGAGATGGACACATTGCCCGCCACGCCAAAGATCACAAAGCCAATGCTGGGCGGAATGACCGGGGCGATGATGCTCGCAGAGGCAATCAAACCCGCCGAGCGGGCCCGGTCATGGCCTGCCGCCACCATCATGGGCAAGAGCAAAGCCGACAGCGCCGCCGCATCGGCCACCGCCGAGCCCGACAACGCCGCCATGATCATGGCCGCCATGATGGTCACGTAACCCAGGCCGCCCTTGATGTGGCCCACGCAGGCCATCGCAAAGTTCACGATGCGGCGCGACAAACCACCCGCATTCATGATCTCGCCGGCCAGCATGAAAAACGGCACGGCCAACAAAGGGAAACTGTTGGCGCCTTCGAGCAGGTTTTGCGCGAGGATCTGGGCATCGAACATGTTCAGGTGCCACATCAGCGCCACGCCGCAGATCAAGAGCGAAAACGCAATCGGGATGCCAATGGCCATGGCCCCGAGCAGAGAAAAAACAAAAATAGCGATCGTCATGTCAGTCCCTTGTGCGCTCAGGCTTTGCCGCCGCCATGGGGCGACTCTTCGGATTCCTGAACCATGACCAGGTCTTCATCACGCACTTGGCCGGTGAGCAAACGAAACAGATCGGTCAGCAAGATCAGACCGCCCAACACCGCAAACACCACCCCGGGGGCATACACCCAGGCCATGGTCACTTCCATCACCGCACTGGTGCTGCCCAGGTTGATCACGGTCTGCTGGTAAGCCCCTTTGAACAACAGCCAGCAGATGAACAGCATGGCCAAGTAGGACAAGGCGAGGCAAAACTTCTTGCCCGCAGGGCCCAACTTGCCCACCAACATGTCGGTGCCGAGATGCCCATGCTCTTTCAAGGCAATGACCGCGCCCATGAAGGTCATCCAGACGAACAACCAGCGTGACAGCTCTTCTGACAAGGTGATGCCCGAGTTGAAGCCATAGCGCATGACCACATTGCCAAAGACCAGCACCACCATCACGGCCAAACACAGGGCAATGACCACGTTCAGGACTTTGCAAAAACCGTCGATGAATTGTTGAACCAACACACGTCTCCCAAAATGCTTACCGTTAATGTACGAACTGGTTAGTTTTTTAGGGATCCGTGATTACCCTGATGTCTGGATGACATTGCGACTTAACTGTTATGCCGAAATGGAATGACTGACAAAACGCAGGATCAACTCGACCACATGCACCCTTTTGAGGGTGTTGGCCTTGTCTTGGCTGGCGCGGTCCTGAAAAATCAGGCCAAAGGTGTGGCGGTTGGAGACGTTGAAAAACGTGAAAGCCGAAATCGCCGAGTGGATGTCCACCGGGTCTAACCCCGCCCTGAACACACCCTGCGCCACGCCCCGGTCGTACACCGCCTGGACGGACTGAATGGCATTGGAATTGAGCGCCTGAATGCTCTGGCTTTGCCGCAAATAGTCACCGCGCTGGATGTTCTCGTTCATCACCAGGCGAATGAAGTCTTCGTTGTCGCGGTGGTGGTCGTAGGTGAACTCCACCAGTTTTTGCAGCGCCTGCGCAGGCGGCAGATCGTCCAGATTCAGGTCCGACTCAATGGCCCGCATGCGGCGGTAAGCCTCTTCGAGCACCGCCAAGTACAAGCCGTCCTTGCTGCCGAAGTAGTAATAGATCATGCGCTTGCTGGTGCGCGTGGCCGCGGCAATGGCGTCGATGCGCGCGCCAGTAAGGCCCTTATCGGCAAACTCGTGCGTGGCCACGGCCAGGATCTCAGCCATGGTGCGGGCAGGGTCGTTGGTGCGGCTGGAGACGCTGGCCCCGCTGGAAGGGCTTAGCAAGGGGTCCGAAGAATGTACCGGTTGGTTCATTGGTCGGAGTATAGAGCGCCTGCAGTCACGTCCAAACAGCTTGGCAAGCATGTGACGCCCTTTTGGACGGCTCACGGCTACAGTGCATGCAGGACAGTTCACTCAAAGGTACAAACATGACAACAATCGGCATGATCGGCATCGGCATGATGGGCCACGGCATCGCGAGCAACTTGCTCAAACACGGGCAAAGCCTGACGGTGCTGGAACACCCCGGCAACCAGCCACTGGACGCCCTACTGGCCGCAGGCGCACGCACCTGCACCACGCCCCAGGCGCTGGCCGCGCAATCGGACGTGATCATCCTGTGCGTGACCGGCACACCGCAGGTGGAAGCGGTGCTGCTGGGCGAAAACGGTGTCTTGAAAGGCATGCGCCCGGGCACCATCGTCATCGACTGCTCCACCGCCGTGCCCGCCTCGACTGAAAAAGTCGCGGCCTTTGTCATCGCCCAGGGCGGGCAGTTTCTCGATTCGCCCATGACGCGCACCCCCAAGGAGGCTGCCGAGGGCCGCTTGAATTTACTGGTGGGCGGCGATGCGGCCTTGTTTGAAACCTGCAAACCCATCCTGGCCTGCTTTGCCGAAAACATCGTACACACCGGCCCCATTGGCTCGGGCCACCGCATGAAGCTGTTGCACAACTACGTGTCGCTGGGCACCGTGACCTTGCTGGCCGAAGCAGCTGCCTGCGCCCAACGTGCGGGCGTGGACGCCAATACCTTTGTGGAAGTGCTGTCCAAAGGCGGCGGCTGGGGCGCGGCACTGGACCGCCTCAAACCCACGCTGACCACAGGCGACACCTCGGGCCTGCGTTTTTCGATGAGCAATGCGCTCAAGGACTTGACTTACTACAACCAGATGGCCATCGACACGCAAGCCGACCACACCGTCGCCGCTGCGGTCAAGCACACCCTGGAAACCGCTTGCCAAGAGGGCGACCCGAATGCGCTGGTGCCCGAATTGGTGGCGCTGCTGGCCAAGCGGCAAAGCACCTGAACGCTCAAGCCTCTGGTTTGGCGGGCTGGGGTGTTTTCACCACCGTGATCACCCCAAACGGACAGCGCCGTTCGCATTGGCTGCACCCTGTGCAACCCTGTTCATCGTGCAGCACCGCATGCTTGCGCCAGACCACCACCTGCAAACTCAGCACCCCCGGCGGACAGGCCGCCACACACCAGCCACAACCGGTGCAGCGGGGCGTGTGGATGTGGGGCAGCTTCATGTGATTCAAACGAAAAATAATGACTGCCTGTATCAAGCTTGCTGGTACGGTAAATAATCCATCGATCGCTTGTCTTCACGAACGCAGTCATGCGGCACCCGCCAATACTTCCAATCGTATTGAATAACGGTCTCCATCATTATTTTTGTTCTTCGATAGACGCCGTTGAAATGCCCCTCATTTTTTGCAGCCCAACCATACCTACCAAAGAACGCATCTGCGTAATGGCAATCCCATTGAGCTGCAACAAACGCATTGAAGCATCCAGCCCTTGATAAATCAACACCGAGTTGATGCTTTCCAAGTTGGACAACACCACCAGCTGCTCCAATGTGGCCGCATCGCGCATATTGCCTTTAAGGGTTGGATTGCTTAGCCTCCACTGTCCTGCAGTCTGACCAAACAGCGCTACGTTCAAAAGATCGGCCTCATTGGCGTAAACGGTTGCGGTCTGCGCCCTGGTCAGCCGGGGTGGAATCAGGTGAGCCTTGATCGCATCCGTGTGAATTTTGTAGTTCACCTTGGTCAACGTGCGCTGAAAACTCCAAGCCAGAGAAGTGCTCTTTGCCTCTTCCTCTTTGAGGCGCTGGAATTCTTTGATCAGATAGAGCTTGAACTCCGGACTCAGCCAAGAGCCGAACTCAAACGCAATGTCTTTGTGGGCAAAGGTGCCCCCGTATCTTCCCGCTTTGGCCAGCAAGCCAATAGCGCCTGTCGCCTCGATCCACTTTTTGGCCGACAGATAAAAGCTGTTGCGGCCGGCCTCATTTTTAATTCCCTCGAATTCGGGGGAATTAAAACTGGCGTTGTTCAATTGCTCCCACACGCCTAAGAACAACACGGTGTCCTTGTTTTTAAGCCATTGCTCAATGAGTGCGCTTCCACCTTCAAAGCTTCTCACCATGTCCGTGAGCGATATGTAGTCTTGTTCAAGGCGTGAGACGACAGTGATGGATGAGGTCTTGACGGTGATGGTTCGGTTTTTCATGTCGCCTCCGTGGTGGTATTTGGGCATCGTGTCTAAGATTTTGCGCGCCAAGCTCTTACACCAAGGGCACCGTCAGCTGCGCAATCACCGAAGACGTGTCAGGCCGCACGCCCCGCCACCAAGCAAAGGCCTCGGCCGCTTGTTCGGCCAGCATGCCCACGCCATCGGCCACTTGTGTCACGCCCGCTTGTTGGGCCAGCTTCAAAAACGGTGTGAGGCCTTTGCCATAGGTCAGGTCATAGGCCAGGCAACCCGGGGCAAAAACGCTGGCAGGCAGGGGCGGCAATTCATGCGTGAGGCTGGAAGAGCTGGCGTTCAGCACCACGTCAAACACGCCCTGCACCGCTTCATAAGCCAAGCCGGTCACCGGCACCTGACCAGTTTGGTGATGCTGAGCCAACACCGCCAGCTCTTGCGCCTTGGTCACCGTGCGGTTGACGATCACCAACTCAGCTGGCTGCTCGGCCAACAGCGGCAGCAAGGCCCCGCGTGTGGCGCCCCCCGCGCCCAAAATCAACACACGCCGTCCTTGCAGCGGGCAGCCCAGGTTGTGCACCACATCGCGCACCAGGCCCACACCGTCAAAGTTTTCGGCATAGACCTTGTCGCCCTCGAACTTCATCGCATTCACAGCACCGGCCATTTGGGCGCTGGTGGCCAGGTCGGTGGCGTAGGCAAAAGCGTCGAGCTTGAAAGGCGCGGTCACATTCATGCCCCGCCCGCCACTGGACCGAAACGCGTCCACCGTGGCCGCAAATTCGCCCAAGGGTCCTAGCAACTTGCAGTAGTCAATGTCTTGCCCTGTGACCTGCGCAAAAGCGCTGTGGATCAAGGGCGATTTGCTTTGCACAATGGGGTTGCCGATCACGGCGTAGCGGTCTGTCATGAAAAAATTCCGAAGATCAAGAACTGGATCTTATCGCCACCGCTGCTGTCGCCACGCTGACCCTGTACCACGGGTCCGTGGCTATACTTTTGCCAATGAAAACAAACAAACCCCTGCGTTTTGAAACTTTGGCTGTGCATGCGGGGCACGGCGTCGACCCTTCCACCGGGGCGGTGGTCGATCCGATCCACCTGTCCACCACCTTTGAGCGGGACCCCGACGGCAGCTACCCACACGGCTACCTGTACTCGCGCAACCACAACCCCAACCGCAATGGCCTGGAGGCCGCTTTGTCGGCCCTTGAAGGCGGTGCAGGCGCTGCCGCTTTTGGCTCGGGCCTGGCCGGTGTCACGGCCATCTTTCAGGGCCTGCAGCCGGGCGACCATGTGCTGGCCCCGTCCGACATTTACCACGGCACGGCCAACGTGCTCAAACACCTGTTTGCCAAATGGCAGGTCAGCGCCAGTTTTGTGGACATGACCCGTCTGGACACAGTGCGTGCGGCCATGCAGCCCAACACGCGCATCGTCTGGATCGAAACCCCCTCCAACCCCCTGATGCAGTGTGTGGACATTGCCGCCGTGGCCGAGATGGCCCACGCAGGCGGTGCCCGCGCCATTGCCGACAACACCTTTGCATCGCCCGTGTTGCAGCGCCCACTCGATTTGGGTTGCGACATGGTCATGCACGCCACCACCAAGTACCTGGGTGGCCGCAGCGATGTGCTGGGCGGTATTGTCATCACCCGCCAGGACGACGCGCACTTTGCCGCCTTGCGCACCGCGCAGCTGTTTGGTGGCGGCGTGCCCTCGCCGTTTGACTGCTGGTTGGTCATGCGCAGCTTGCCCACCCTGCCCTACCGCATGCAGGCGCATTGCGCCAACGCCGACAAGGTGGCCCGCTTTTTGAACGAGCACCCGCAAGTCAGCGCCGTGCACTACCCGGGTCTGGAAGGCAACGCCTTCCACGCTGTTGCCAAAAAACAAATGTCGGGCTTTGGCGGCATGCTGTCGTTTGAAGTCAAAGGCGGCAAGGACGCGGCCATGGCCTTGGCTGCGAATGTGGCGATCTTCACCCGCGCCACCAGCTTGGGCGGCGTGGAAAGCCTGATCGAGCATCGCGCCTCGATCGAAGGGCCTGAGAGCAAGACCCCACAGGGCTTGCTGCGTGTCTCAGTGGGCCTGGAGCATGCCGATGACCTGATCGACGATCTGGCGCAAGCCCTTGAGCGCGCCAGCGCCTGAGCGCTCGCCAACCGGGCCACGCCCCTCGCTGGCGGTGGCCTTCATTGTGTTGGCCCAGTGCCTTAGCACCTCGCTGTGGTTCAGCCCCAGCGGGGTGGCCGACAGCCTGATGCGCGATTGGCAGCTGAGTGCGGCCGCTTTCAGCTGGCTTTTGGCGGCCACCCAATTGGGCTTCATCGCGGGCACGCTGGCCTTTGCCTTCAGCGGTGCGGCCGACCGGTTTCAGCCGACGCGGATTTTTGTGGTGTGCAGCTTGCTGGGTGCGCTGGCCAATGCCGCCGTCACCTGGGGCGTGACCGATTACGGTCTGTTTTGGAGCCTGCGCTTTGTGGTGGGCATGTGCCTGGCTGGCATCTACCCGCTGGGCATGAAGATGCTGGTGCAACGCGTGGGCAGCAAACCGGCCGCCGCCTTGGGCTGGCTGGTGGGCATGCTGACGCTGGGCACGGCCATGCCGCATGCCTTGCGCGCCCTGGGCCAAAGTTGGCCCTGGCCTGAAGTGCTGCTGGGCTCGTCGGTGCTGGCCCTGGTGGGCGCGGTGCTGGTGGGCTGGATGGGACAAGCGCACAAGCAAGCCGCCTCTTCCACACATCCAACAGTCCATCCCGCCGCACCGGTTCGCCTGAACACACAGGCCTTGCGCGCGGTGATCGCGGTGCGCGGTTTTCGGGCATCGGCGCTGGGCTACTTTGGCCACATGTGGGAGCTGTACGCTTTTTGGAGCGTGCTGCCCTGGCTGAGCCTGCCCATTGCCCGCTCCTTGACCGGGCCGGGCGAGCGTATGGCCTCTTCTGTGGCCTGGATCAGCTTTGCCGTCATCGGCATCGGCTTTTTCGGCTGCGTGCTGGGCGGTCTGTGGAGCCGCCGTGTGGGCAGTGCCAAGGTGGCAGCCAGTGCGCTTGCCGCTTCGGGACTGATGTGTGTGGGCTACCCCTTCATTCCGGACAGCTGGCCGCTGGTGCAGCTGGGCGCTTTGCTGTTTTGGGGCGTTTGTGTGGTGGCCGATTCGCCGCAGTTTTCGGCCATGTCGTCGCAATACGCACCGCCCCAGTGGCTGGGCAGCGCGCTGGTGCTGCAAAACGGCGTGGGCTTTTTGATCACCGTGCTCAGCATCTTGCTGCTGGGCTGGGCCGTGCAACACTGGGGCAGCATGGCGCTGTGGTTGTTGGCCCCTGGCCCGGCGCTGGGCCTGTGGGCCTTGCGGCCGCTCTTGAAACCCTCTTCTTTGAAGGAGTCCTTGCCATGAAGCCCTCGCACCCTGTTCTTGATGCCGCGCTGTCTTGCCACGACTGGCTGGTCGGTTTGCGCCAGCAGCTGCACCGCCTGCCCGAGTTGTCTTACCGCGAGCAGGCCACGGCCGAACGCATCAAGACCGAGCTCAGCGCCATGGGCGTGCCTTGGGAAGCCGTGGGCGAACACGGCGTGGTGGCCACCGTGACGGGCCAACACAGCCGCGCCATGGTGGCGCTGCGCGCCGACATGGACGCCCTGCCCATTCAGGAGCAAAACGAGCACCTGCCCTACCGATCTGCAGTGCCCGGCGTGATGCACGCCTGCGGCCACGACGGGCATGTGGCCATGCTGCTGGGCGCAGCAAAGGTGCTGCAGCAGTTTTCGGGCGAGCTGCAAGGCAGCGTGAAGCTGTGCTTTCAGCAAGCCGAAGAGCAAGGCGGCGGCACAGCCGAGTTGTTGGCCCACCTGGCCGCGTTTCCGGTACAGCGGGCCTTTGCCATTCATTTGTGGTCCGAAATCGAGGCGGGCCAGATCAGCGTGCAGGCCGGGCCACGCATGGCCGCTTGCGACCTGGTGGAGATTGAACTGAGCGGCGTGGGCTGCCACGGTGCATCCCCACACAAAGGCGTGGACCCGATTGCGGCAGGCGCTGCTTTGGTGAACAACCTGGCCATGATGATGACCCGCGAAATCAACCCAGCGCACGCGGCCAGCCTGACCTTTGGCAAGTTTCAAAGTGGCTTTGCAGGCAACGTGATTCCCGACCAAGCCTTGCTGGCAGGCACCCTGCGCACCACCCAGCGCCACGACCAGCAGCACCTGCACGAAGCGATTCGGCGCGTGGTGGACAGCACCGCTGCCAGCTTCCGGGCGCAGGCAAAGCTGAACATCCGCAAGGGCGGCTCGATGCTGATCAACGAAGCGCGCAGCAGCGCCTTGGCCGCGCAGTGCGCCAGCGACTTGTTTGGTGCAGAAGCGGTGATCGATTTCCCGTCGCTCATGGTGTCGGAAAACTTTGGCGATTTTCTGGACCAGTACCCCGGCCTGATGGCCCTGGTAGGCGTGCGCAACACCGCGCTGGGCGCATGCCACGCGCACCACCACCCGCAGTTCAACATCGATGAAAGCGCCCTGCACCGGGGCGTGGCCATGCACGTCGAGTTTTCGCTGCGCAGCTTGGCGCAGCAGGCTTGAATGCCCTGACACCCCTGACACCCCTGACGCACCTGACGCGCATATTTTGTGGGAGCGGTCTCTGACCGCGATCGGACACACCGCAGAGGCATTCGCGGTCGGAGACCGCTCCTACAACAGAGGCAAGCGCATTTCAGAAACACGCACCAGCACCAAGACCGCCCTTGAACTCAGTGCCGCCCCACCAGCCGGTAAATCACCGCCCCCAGCAGCAGCACCCCCACCGCAACACCCGTGAAGGCATAGGGCAGCCAACCCATGTCCACGCTTTGGGCCATGAGCAGCACCCCCGTGGACTGGCCAAAAAACAGTGAGCAGGCAAACAAGGTCACAGCAGTGCCGCGTGCGGCCGGGGCCATTTGGGTGGCTTGCACCTGCAAGGTGTTGTGCAGCATGTAAAAGCCCAGACCCATCAGCAGGCATGCCAGCATGCCCACCCAAACACCACTGCCCCAGGCCAACACCAGCAAACCGATCGCCACCATGGCGGCCCCCGCGCGAACCAGGCCACGCTCGCCCAGCCAGGCCAACCAGCGCCGCGCCATCTGGCTGTAGAGCAAACCGCCCACGCCATAAAGCATCATGACCGAACCTGCGGCCACCACGCTCAAGTCAAATTGCTGGTGCAAATGGGTCGGCATGAAGGCCATGGCCCCGAACACCAAGGCGCCTTCGGTGGCCGTGACACTCATCACCAAACGCACCCGGGATGTGCTCAGCAACTGCCCGGTGAGGCGAAACGAAGCGATCAGGCTGGGGGGCTGGGTTGCTGCTGGGGCAGGTGACTTTTGACGCGCACGCCACAACAGCAATGCAGGCCATGCGAACATCACCGCCAACAGCACAAAGGCCGAGCGCCAGCCCAGCGTGTCGGCAGCAAAGCCACCAAACCACAGGCCGCTCATCATGCCGATGACGGTGGCGCTCATCAGTTTGGCCAGGGTTTCCTGTCGGCGTTCATAGGGCACCTGGTCACCCACCCAGGCCATGGACAAGGGGATGATGCCCGCCGCTGCCGCACCCATGAGGCCGCGCATCACCAAGAGCATGGGCAAGTTGACCGACAACGCCGTGATGGCACTGAGCAGCGCACAAGCGGCCACCGCCAAAGAGACCACACGCAGCTTGCCAAAGCGCTCGCCCAAGGGGCCATAAAACAACTGCATCAGGCCGTAAACCACGGCAAACACCGACACCACGCCCGAAGCCTCTCCGGTGCTGACCTGAAACTCTTGGCCCAGCACCACCAACATCGGGTCACCGATGCGCATGGAGGCCATGCTGGCAAAACCCGCAAGGCCCAACAGGCGCAAGTGACTCTGCTCAAATTGGTGTGAAGAAGTCATGGGTTCAAGCTTTGGCAAAACACGTCCAAGGACACAATGGGGCAAGCGCTGGTTTGCTCAAACTCAGCAGCAATGGCCAACAAGTCTCGGTCACCCGACACCAGCACCTGCGCTTGGCCCGCCACCGCCAGCTGCATGAAAGGCAAATCCATCGCATCACGGCATTCAGGCACCACGGGTGGCGGCTGCGCAATCCGCACGGTTTGGGCATAAGGCAGAAAGTCGGCCAGCAACTCTTCTTGCTCGGCTTTCGACAAGCGAAACTTCGGGTACGCCAACACACGCACCAGTTCTTGCACGGTGAACGCGCTGACCAGGGGCACGATGACGCCACTCTGCCAAGCATGCCGCACCAGACCGGCTGCGCCCCCGCGAAAAACCAAGGCAGACAAAACCACGTTGATGTCCAGCACCACACGAACAGGGGCGCTCATGCCTTGGGCTTTGCCTTTTTGGCGATGGCCTTTTTGGGCTTGGCAGGCGTTACGTCATACACAGCAGCAGCTTCGTTGACCATGGCGGCTGGCACTTCACGTGGTGGTGCGGGCGCTCTGGCCCAAGCCACAGCTGCAGCAAGGTCATCTTCGGACAGATCCAGCTCGGCCAACTTGGCCCGTACCGCATCGCCACGCTGAATGCGCACAGGCGTCAGGATCAACTGCCCGCCCCGGGCCTCGACATCAAAGTATTCGGTGGCCCCCACAGCCTGTGTCAGGCTCTTGGGCAGGGTGAGCTGGTTTTTGGCCGTGATTTTGGCAAGCATGCTATTTCCCAAAGTAAGGATTCATTACTTTAACCCAAAACAACAATGGGCAGTGCCCAGCCCAGATGCCGCAGCACCTGCGTGCTGCGGCCTTTGTGCAGACAATCAGCTGTTCAGCTGCTGTTCCAGATCGTGCAAGACCTTGTAGCAAGGCAGCACCTGGGCAATCGCGCTGTTGGGCTCGCGGCCTTCGCGGATGGCCGAGAAAAACTCACGGTCTTGCAGCTCGATGCCGTTCATCGACACCGCCACTTGCGACACGTCGATCTTTTCCTCCTTGCCGGTGAACAAGTCGTCGTAACGCGCCAGATAAGTGCCGGTGTCGCCGATGTAGCGGAAGTAAGTGCCCAGCGGGCCATCGTTGTTGAAGCTCAAGCTCAGCGTGCAAATCGCACCGTTGGCCGCTTGCAACTGGATGCTCATGTCCATGGCGATGCCCAAGGCCGGGTGAATCGGGCCTTGCACGGCGTTGGCTTTGACGATGGGGCTGCCGCACTGGTAGGCGAACAGGTCCACGGTGTGGGCCGCGTGGTGCCACAGCAGGTGGTCGGTCCAGCTGCGGGCCTGGCCCAGCGCATTCATGTTGGTACGGCGGAA
>CAMDFT010000050.1 GCA_945897795.1 Limnohabitans sp. Rim8
TTTTTTGGCGGCAAGGTGAGCGACTCGGTGAAAGAGAAAATCGGCGCACAACTCGAAAAGAACGTGGCCGCCTTTGCCAAGCTGGCCAAGTTCTCGCCTTTTGTGGCGGGCGACAACCTGACGCTGGCTGACTGCTCAGCCGTCACGCACCTACCCTTGGTCTCGGGCGCCACCAAGTTGGTTTACGGCAAAGACTTTTTAGCCGGACTGCCTGCGCGCGACTACCTCAAGATGATGGGCGAACGCCCCCACATGCAAAAAGTCAACGCCGACCGCAAAGCCAACATGGAATTGATGATGTCACGCATGAAAGCCAAAAGCTGAGTCTGTGCGCTTGAGCGCTTGAGGCGCATCAACCCCTGCCCATGGCTGCGGCCCTGCGGGCGCAGGGGTTGACCCACATCAATACCGCGCCGCCGCAGGCGCCTAGGATGAAGCCATGACTTCATCCCACACTCCCCCCCCTCAACCGCGAGCGCCTTTTGCAAGAGCGCGCGCAACTCTTGCAGCGCATCGCCGAACAGCGCGGCGGCTTGGTCTCTCGCGCCGACATGGCGGCAGAACACGATGTGCGCAGCTTGGATAACCGTGCCCAAGCCATTTCCGAACGCGATGACGAGTTCGCCATCAACGAACACGAAACCGCCGAGTTGGGGGACATCGAAGCCGCACTGGAGCGCCTAGATGCGGGCACCTATGGCCAGTGCACCGACTGCGGCGTGATCATTGCGCCTGCACGCCTGAACGCTTACCCCACTGCCAAACGCTGCATCGATTGCCAGACAGTGGCCGAGCAGCGCCATTGATTTTTTAACCAAGGATTTTGATGAGTACTTTTCACGCCGTGGTCTGGATGGACCACCAAGAAGCCCATGTGGTCATGTTTGACCGTGAGCACATTGAAGCCCAGCGCATCCATTCGCGCAGCCACCACAAACACCAGGGCAAGGCCGATGACACGGTGGCCTTTTATGCCGATGTGGCCCAAGCCCTCACAGGCACCCACGAAGTGCTGGTGACCGGACCAGGCCTGGCTCGCAACGAATTCCGTGACTGGTGCGCGGCCCACCACAAAAGCACCGCCGCAGCCATCGTCGACAGCATCGCCAGTGACCACCCCTCTGACGGCCAGCTGGTGACTCTGGCCAAACATTACTTCAAAAAATTTGACGCGATGGCCACAGACCCCACACAGGCCTGAGCGGCACCTGTATTCAGGCTCATGCATGAGCGGGTGTCGGGTTGTTCTCGCTGCCCCAGCAGCAGACTGACGGATATGCCTTCACCAGGCTTTGCCAACCTGGCCAAGGTCTACGCCGGCTGAACATCCCGCATCAGGGTTTTTCGGCTCTGCCAGCAGGCAAGGTTTTCGGGGTCATCAAAGGCACTGCGGATTTGGCCCGAGGCTTGCCTATGGGACTGGCAGACTGGCCTTTTTGAGTGGCCGCCATGTCTTCTTCGCTGGGGTATTGGCCCAGCAGCCAATAGTCAAACACACGCCTTGCAATAGGGGCTGCCGAAGCCGCGCCAAAACCTGCGTTCTCCACCACCACCGCCACCGCAATTTGCGGCTTTTCAGCCGGGGCATAGGCCATGTACAAAGCATGGTCACGCTGGTATTCGGACAAATTGGCGGCGTTGTACTTTTCCTTTTGGCCAATGGTCACGGCCTGCGCTGTGCCTGTCTTGCCTGCGCTGGTGTATCCAGCTCCGGCAAACACCCGTGCCGAGGTGCCCGAGGTGACCACCCCCACCAAGCCTTTGTGCACCACATCCACATGCTCGGGCTTGTAGCCCAAACTCAGGGCTTGCTGCGCATTCACCTCCACCTGTGCGTGGGTCAAGGCATCCTGTGTGGCCGTGACCACCCGTGGCTTGAACTGCAGGCCGCCATTGGCCAGCGTGGCTGTGGCCGAGGCCAGTTGCAGCATGGTGAAGGTGTTGTACCCCTGACCGATGCCCAGTGAGATGGTCTCGCCGCCGTACCACTTTTTTTGATCGGGCCGCTTGTAATAATTGCGCTTCCATTCCGTGCTGGGCAAGATGCCGCGCACTTCGCCAGGCAAGTCGATGCCGGTGCTCTGGCCAAAACCCAGCGGCTTCATGAAGTCGTGGATCACATCCACCCCCATGTCATTGGCCAGCGAGTAGTAATACACGTTGCTCGACAGCACAATCGATCGCACCATGTCCACCGGCCCAAGCCCGGCATCGCCATGGCTGCGGAAAGTGTGCCCACCATACGTCCAAGAGCCTGCGTCGTTGATGACGGTACTGGCACTGCGCTTGCCCGTAGACAAAGCGGCCATGGCCATGAATGGCTTGTAGGTCGAGCCTGGCGGGTAGGTACCGCGCAACGCCCGGTTGAGCAGCGGCTTGTCGATCGACTCGTTGAGCATCTGCCAATTTTCGACATCAATGCCGTCCACAAACAAGTTGGGGTCAAAGGTGGGCTTGCTCACAAAGGCCAGCACCTCGCCGTTGTTGGGGTCCAGCGCCACCAGGGCGCCGCGCCGGTTGCCGAACAAGTCTTCCACCATTTTCTGGAGCTGAATGTCGATGGACAAGACCACGTTTTGGCCCGGTATGGCTGGACGACTGGAGAGGCTGCGCGTGGCACGCCCCCCGGCGGAGGTTTCCACCTGGTTGACGCCCGTGATGCCATGGAGCTCACGCTCGTAGCGCTGCTCTACACCCAGCTTGCCAATGTATTCAGTACCCCGGTAATTGGCCGCCAAATCCTCATCCTCTTCCAGCCGTTCCTTGTCACGCTGGTTGATGCGCCCGATGTAACCAATGACGTGACTGGCCAACTCGCTGTAAGGGTACTGGCGGAACAATCGGGCCTTGATCTCCACACCAGGGAATCGGTAACTCTGCGCACTGAAGCGTGCCACCTCTTCATCGGTCAAACGATTGCGAATGGGCAACGAGTCAAAGCTCTTGGATTCCTCCCTCAGGCGTTTGAAACGGCGACGGTCCTTGCTCTGGATGTCCACCAACTCGGCCAGCTCGTTGATCGTGGCCTCCAGGTCCTTGACCTTCGAAGGCGTGATCTCCAGCGTGTACGCTGAATAGTTGCTCGCCAGCACCACGCCGTTGCGGTCCAAAATCGTGCCGCGTGGTGGCACCGTGGGCAAGATGGCTGTGCGGTTGTTCTCGGCTTGCGCCAACAGATCCTCGTGGCGAACCACTTGCAAATAGGCCAGTCGACTGGCCAGCAGCAAAAAGCAGCACAACACCACCCACTGCATGACAAGCACACGGTCTTGAAAGCGCTGAATTTCGGCGCGTGAATCGCGCAGCTCAGCCAATGAGGGCAGGTTCAGAGACATGCTCAAAGCGGACGGATGTCGTCGCGCTCAAAAGCGCGACGTTGGGGTGCCAGCAGCAAGGCCCCCACCAAGGGCCACAAGGCCGCTTGAAGCAACGGTCCAGGCAACTGACTCCAGCTTGGCCAAGCGTCCTGCACAACCAGCCGCGTGAGCCACTCCACAAGGGCCGCCACCACAAAAAGCGGCAAAATTTGTAACGCCTGCTCGCGCAAGGGGAACCAGTGCATCCGCCGCTGCGCCACCGTGGCCAGTCCGGAAAGCACCACATAAGACAGCGCGTTTTGCCCCAACAAGGCGGACTCATGAACATCCAGCGCCAAGCCCAGCAAAAAGGCCAGCACCAAACCCACTCGGCGCGGTTGGTGCACGGTCCAGAAGACCAACACAATGGCCAGCACATCGGGCAGCCAGTACCAGCCCAAAAGACCCAACCACATGTGCAGCAACATGGCCAAGACAAAACTCATGGCAATGAACTTGGGGTTGGCAGGCAAGAGCAGCGGACGCCCTGCGGGCATGATCATGGCTTGGCTCCTGCGGCGGGTATGGCAGGGGCTGCGGCCTTGGCCTTGGGCACTTTGGTCGGCTCTGGCTTTGGCGGTTCTGGCCAGTCCTTGACCGGCTGCAAAACCAGCAAATGACGACCACGCTCAGTGGCCATAGGCTCGGCGTGTACCCGGGCAAACGACGAGTCCACTCGGCGATCGATGCGAGCGATACGCCCTACATGCAAGCCCGCAGGGTACACACCATCGATGCCACTGGTGGTCAGCAGGTCGCCTTTTTGCATGTCTGCGCCTGCAGGTACAAATTTCAAGTCAAGCGAGCCGCCCAGGGTTTGGGGATCGCCATTGGCCACATGGCGGCTGCCCGTTCGGGCGTTCATGACCGGAATGCTCTGAGCCCGATCGGTCAGCAGCGTGACTTCGCTGACCAAGGGGTAAACGCGGGTGACCTGACCGACCACCCCGGCCGTGTCGATGACCGCCGAGCCTGGGGCGATGCCCGCCATCAGGCCACGGTCCACCACCACGCGTTGTGTATAGGGGTCAGAGGTGTCGTAGAGAACCTGCACCGCCTTGGCCGGGCCTGCCACTTGGGACCGCAAATCGAGCAGTTGCCGCAAATGGGCGTTTTCCTGACTGAGTTGCTCCACTTGCTGAAGACGTTGGGCCTGTGCGATGGTACGGGTCTGATAGCTCAAGGCCGCATCTTGCGCCTCTTCCAGATTGCCAAAGTAACGCGTCAAGGCGTTGACCGCATTCACTGGTTGCAGTGACACCCACTGCAATGGGGAAAGAACCAAGGCCACACCCGAACGGACAGGCGGGGAGATCTGCAAACGATGGTCGGCCGCCATCAGCAACACCGCCAGCAGCCCCAGCAGCAAGGTCTTGGACGTGGTGGACAGGCCCTGCCGGAAGATCGGTGGAGCACTGCGTTCAAGCGTATCCAGGGCCATGGTTCAATTGCACCGGATGGTGGTGGGTTGGAAAAATGGGGTTGCAGCCAAACCGCACCCGTCCCATTCTTATTCGCTGGTGAAAATGCTGCCCAACTGGTCCATGCGCTCGAGCGCCATACCGCAACCACGGGCCACACAGGTCAGCGGGTCTTCGGCCACCAGCACCGGCAAGCCGGTTTCTTCGGCCAACAAGCGATCAAGGTCACGCAGCAAAGCGCCACCGCCCGTGAGCATCATGCCGCGCTCGGCGATGTCGGCACCCAACTCGGGTGGCGTGTGCTCCAAAGCCGTCTTGACGGCCGAAACGATCTGGTTGAGCGGGTCGGTCAGGGCTTCCAGGATCTCGTTGGAGCTGATTGTGAAGCTGCGTGGCACGCCTTCGGACAGGTTACGGCCCTTGACTTCCATTTCCTTGACTTCGCTGCCGGGGAAGGCCGATCCGATATTCTTCTTGATCGACTCGGCAGTGGGCTCACCGATCAGCATGCCGTAGTTGCGCCGGATGTAGCTGATGATGGCCTCGTCAAACTTGTCGCCGCCCACACGAACACTGCCTTTGTAGACCATACCGCCCAGAGAGATCACGCCCACTTCCGTGGTGCCGCCGCCGATGTCAACCACCATGGAGCCCGAAGCTGCCGATACGGGCAAGCCTGCCCCAATGGCGGCGGCCATCGGTTCTTCGATCAGGTACACCTCGGAAGCACCAGCGCCGAGCGCCGATTCACGGATGGCCCGGCGCTCGACCTGGGTGGAGCCGCAAGGCACGCAAATGATGATGCGGGGGCTGGGGCGAAAGGTGCTGCGGGGGTGCACCATGCGGATGAACTGCTTGAGCATCTGCTCGGTCACGGTGAAGTCGGCGATCACGCCGTCCTTCATGGGGCGGATGGCTTCGATGTTGCCGGGCACCTTGCCCAGCATAGCCTTGGCTTCATGGCCAACGGCTTGCAAAGTCTTTTTGCCCTGGGGCCCGCCTTCGTGGCGAATGGCCACCACCGAAGGCTCGTCCAGGACAATGCCTTTGTCTCGCACAAAAATCAAGGTGTTGGCAGTGCCCAGGTCAATGGCCAGGTCGCTGGAGAAATAACGGCGGAAAGAAGAAAACATCGGAAATCCTTGGGTGCTCATGAGCCCGCAAACACCGGAAAACCCAGTGGCGGACAGCACAACGGTCAAATCGTGTGGGTCGAAAAGGGCTGGTTTTCAGGGCGTTTCGGGCCCCTCAGCAAACACGGGATAATACCCGATCCCCTGTCGCGAAGCGCGTGTGCGATTGCAGTCAGGCCTGGAAAAACCGACCTAAACATCCCCTTTTCAAACCATGTCGCTGACCCCACAGGATATTGCCCGCATCGCCAACTTGGCTCGGTTGGAGCTTCAGCCCGAAGAAAGTGAGCGCATGCTCACTCAAATCAACGGCTTTTTTAGCATCGTACAAGCCATGCAGGCGGTCGACACCACCGGCATCACCCCCATGGCCCACCCCGTGGCGGCCATCCAGGACATCACGCTGCGCCTGCGCCCCGACTTGGCGAGCGAGCCCAACCAACGCGACCTGAACCAGCGCAGCGCCCCCGCCGTCGAGCGCGGGCTGTTTTTGGTGCCCAAGGTGATCGAGTGAGCCGCACGATGAATTCTCTGCACGATATGACTGTGGCCGAACTGGCCCAAGCCCTGAAGGCCAAAAAAGTGAGCGCCGTGGAAGTGGCCACCGGCTTTTTGGCCCGTTTGGGCGGCAACCCACACAACGCGTTTCTGGACATCGACAGCGAAGTAACGCTGGCCCAAGCGCAAGCCAGCGACGCCCGCCTGGCCGCTGGCACGGCTGGCCTGCTCGAAGGGGTGCCCGTGGGCCACAAAGACGTGTTTGTGACCCGCGATTTCGCCACCACTGCGGGCTCCAAAATTTTGACCGGCTACCGCTCGCCGTTTGATGCCACCCTGGTGCAAAAGCTCGGCGCGTCTGCTTCTGGCGGCGCCGGAATGGTCACCGTGGGCAAGCTCAACTGCGACGAGTTCGCCATGGGCTCGGCCAACGAAAACTCGGCTTTTGGCAAAGTCACCAACCCCTGGGACACGGCCCGCGTGCCCGGCGGCTCGTCGGGCGGCAGCGCGGCCGCGGTGGCGGCACGCCTGGTGCCTGCGGCCACCGGCACCGACACCGGCGGCTCGATCCGCCAGCCCGCCAGCTTTTGCGGCATCACCGGCATCAAGCCCACCTATGGCCGCGCCAGCCGCTACGGCATGATCGCCTACGCCTCCAGCCTGGACCAGGGCGGCCCCATGGCCCGCACGGCCGAAGACTGCGCGCTGCTGCTCAGCGCCATGTGCGGCGCTGACCTGGACCGCGACTCGACCTCGCTGGACATGCCCAGCGAAGACTTCACGGCGTCGCTCAATGGCAGCCTCGAAGGCCTGCGCATCGGCATTCCCAAAGAGTTCTTTGGTGAAGGCCTGGCACCCGATGTGCGCGCTGCAGTGGACGGTGCTTTGCGCGAGTATGAAAAGCTGGGTGCCATGCTGGTGCCCATAAGCCTGCCGCGCACCGAGTTGTCGATTCCGGTGTACTACATCATTGCTCCGGCCGAAGCCAGCTCTAACCTCAGCCGCTTTGACGGCGTGAAGTTCGGCCACCGCGCCAAGGACTACACAGACCTGGTGGACATGTACAAAAAGACCCGTGCCGAAGGCTTTGGCAACGAGGTCAAGCGCCGCATCATGACCGGCGCCTATGTGCTCTCGCACGGGTACTACGACGCGTACTACCTGCAAGCCCAAAAAATCCGCCGCATGATCGCAGATGATTTCCAGAACGCATTCAAAGAATGCGACGTGATCGCTGGCCCCGTGGCCCCATCGGTGGCCTGGAAGTTTGGCGAAAACGCGGGCGACCCGGTGGCCGACTACCTGGCCGACATCTTCACGCTGCCCGCCTCACTGGCCGGTTTGCCCGGCATGAGCGTGCCCGCAGGCTATGGCGCGGGCAACATGCCTGTGGGTCTTCAGCTGATCGGCAACTACTTCAAGGAAGCCCAGTTGCTGAACGCAGCACACCGCCTGCAACAAGCGACCGATTTCCACCTTCGCAAGCCGGACCCCGCGGCATGAACTTGTCCACCGTCATCGCGAGCGAAGCGTGGCGATCCATGGACTGCCACGTCGCTTGCGCTCCTCGCAGTGACGGCCACTGGCCACTTGTGATTCACCGGATAAACACACCATGAGCAAACTCGTCCAAGGCTACGAAGTCGTGATCGGCTTTGAGACCCACGCCCAACTCTCGACCCAAAGCAAAATTTTCAGCCGCGCCTCGGTGGCATTTGGTGCCGAGCCCAACACGCAAGCCTGCGCGGTGGACATGGCCCTGCCCGGCACGCTGCCCGTGATGAACATGGGCGCTGTTGAGCGCGCCATCGAATTCGGTTTGGCCATCAACGCGCACATCGCCGAGCGCAGCATCTTTGCCCGCAAAAACTACTTCTACCCCGACCTGCCCAAGGGCTACCAAATCAGCCAGTTCGAGATCCCGGTGGTGCAAGGCGGCGAGGTGTCCTTCTTTTTGGAAGTGGGCAAAGAAACCGTGCGCAAAACCGTGCGACTGGAACGCGCCCACCTTGAAGAAGACGCGGGCAAATCGCTGCATGAAGACTTCATTGGTCAAAGCGGCATCGACCTCAACCGAGCTGGCACACCGCTCTTGGAAATCGTGACCCAGCCCGACATGCGCAGCAGCGACGAAGCCGTGGCCTACGCCAAAGAGCTGCACAAAATCGTGACTTGGATCGGCATCTGTGACGGCAACATGCAAGAAGGCAGTTTCCGTTGCGACGCCAACGTCTCGGTGCGCAAGCCCGGCGCTGAACTAGGCACCCGCCGCGAGATTAAGAACCTGAACAGCTTCAAGTTCATGCAGCAAGCCATCGACTACGAAGTGCGCTGGCAGATCGACCAGATTGAAGACGGCCACGCCATCCAGCAAGCCACCGTGCTGTTCGACCCCGACACGGGCGAGACCCGCGCCATGCGCACCAAGGAAGACGCCGCCGACTACCGCTATTTCCCCGACCCGGACCTGCCACCACTGGTGATCGGCCGCGACTGGGTCGAGCGCGTCAAAAGCGAAATGGCCGAGTTGCCCCGCGTCATGGCCGAGCGCTTTGTCAAAGACTACGCGCTGCCCGAATACGACGCCACGCAGCTGACCCAAAGCAAGGCGGTTGCCGCCTACTTTGAAGCCACGGCCAAAGCCTGCGGCCAAGCCAAACTGGCCAGCAACTGGATCATGGGTGAAGTCTCACGCCGCCTGAACGCCAGCGAAATGGCCATCGAACAAGCGCCGGTGAGCGCCGCTCGGTTGGCGGCACTGATTTCGCGTATCCAAGACAGCACAATTTCCAACAATGCAGCCAAAGAAGTTTTCGATGCAGTCTGGAATGCATCCGGTGATCAAGTTGCTGATGCTGGTGCACTTTCTGTCATCGACGCAATCATTGAAGCCAAAGGCCTCAAACAGATGAACGACACCGGCGAGCTGGAAAAGATCATCGACGACGTGCTGGCAGCCAACCCAAAGAACGTGGAAGAGTTCAAGGCGGGCAACGCCAAAGCGCTGAACGGCCTGGTCGGCCCCATCATGAAAGCCAGCAAAGGCAAGGCCAATCCGGGGCAGGTCAACGCGTTGTTGATGAAGAAGCTGGGCTGATTCATCCGATTTGCAGCAAGGCCTTGATCTTGGCGCGGACATCCTGAAGCACTTCTTCGGGCACCGCGCCTTTCTTTTTGGCTTGGCGAACTCGCCAGTCCAATGATTTGACCTGGTCGGACAGCACAACACCCGGTTTACCGTCGGTCAAGATCTGGACTTCAAAGGGATAACCTTTGATTTGGGTGGACAGGGGACAGCACACCATCAAGCCTTTTTTGGCGTTGTATGCCGCAGGGCTCAGCACCAAGGCGGGACGGTGGCCTGCCTGTTCATGCCCGGATTGAGGGTCAAATTCAAGCCAAACGATGTCACCGGCTTCTGGCACATAGACTCGCGTGACCATCAGAGGGCTTCCTGCCCAACTGGCCCGCCAAAATCCATCGCATCATGGGCGTTCTCGTCGGTCATGCCTGCCAACAGGTCTTCTAATTTGTATTCGGGCTGGGTAGCGGGCTCGATGACGATTCGACCTTTGGTTGCCGTGATGATGACGTGCTGATCCAAGTCGAATGCGGCCGACTTCATGACTGAGCCTGGCAGGCGCAATGCAGGGCTATTGCCCCATTTGCGAATCACAGCTTCCATGACATTCTCTCCTTGTGTATCTACATTGTAGACACGCCATATTCGGCGCACAACACTTTCTTTTTGAGCAGAAATCAATCGGCTGAAGCGCATTCGCAGGATTTACGCTTCAGATGTGAAGCGTAAATGGCTTTTTTACGCTTCACGCCTATGAATGGCATCCAGCACAGCAAGCCCTGAGCATTGACAAGACAACCAATTGTCGTAACATACAAACATTAAATATGGAAGGGACACACATGAGCATTCACACATTTTCAAGCCGCGACTTCACACGAGACGTGTCGGCCGCCAAACGCGCTGCGGTGGATGGTCCTGTGTTCATCACCGACCGTGGTCGCCCCGCGTTCGCCTTGCTGAAAATCGACGACTACTACCGAATGGCCGGAAAAGCAGCACCGTCTTTGCTGGAGGTGATGGACAGCATTCCGTGCGGTGAAGGCATCGATTTCGATCCACCCAAACTGGGGATTCAGATTCAGGCTGCGACCCTGGACTGAAGGCGATCCATGTTCGTTCTGGATACCAACGTCATTTCCGAGCTTCGCCAAGGCAAGCCCAACCCTTCCATGGCGGTGCGCCAATGGGCCGCTGGGCAGCCCAGCAACCAGCTGTTTTTGTCAGCCATCACACTGCTGGAACTGGAATTGGGCGTCCAGGCGTTGGAGCGCAAAACGCCTCCACAAGGCAGCGCTTTGCGCCATTGGCTGGGTGGCGTTCGCGCCGCTTTTGCGGGCCGCATTTTGCCGTTTGCAGAAAGCACCGCACCCGTGTGTGCGGCGCTGCACATCCCCAACCCGCGCTCAGACCGGGACGCGATGATTGCGGCCTCAGCCCTTGAACACAGGTTCACGGTAGTGACACGCAACGTGCCGGATTTTGAAGCGACCGGCGTGGCGCTTTTGAACCCTTGGCTCAGCTAGCCAACGGCACGATTTCCTGCTCAATCGCGCCAAACAAACTCTCGCCGTTTTGGCCCTTCATCTCGATGCGGATGGTGTCGCCGAACTTCATGAATTCGGTGCCGGGCTTACCGTCCAGGATGGTTTCGATGGCGCGTTTTTCGGCGATGCAGCTGTAGCCTTTGGGCCACTCGGGTTTGCCGTTCACTTCCACGCTTTTGTTGCTCACGGTGCCGCTGCCCACGATGGAGCCTGCACGCACATTGCGGGTTTTGCAGATGTGGGCAATCAACTGCCCGAAGTGGAAGGTCATTTCGGGGCCCGCTTCGCACATGCCCACTTTGCGACCGTTCCAAGTCGACTGCAGCGTCAGGTGCACGCGGCCGCCTTGCCAGGCGTCACCCAACTCGTCAGGTGTCACGGCCACGGGGCTGAAGGCGGTGGCGGGTTTGCTTTGCAAGAAGCCAAAACCTTTGCCCAGCTCGGCAGGAATCAAGTTGCGCAGGCTCACGTCATTGGCCAGCAAGAGCAGGCGCACACTTTCGATCGCATCGTCGGCGCTGGTTTGCATGGGCACGTCGCCGGTGATGACAGCGATCTCGGCCTCGAAGTCGATGCCAAATGCTTCGCTGGCGCAGACCACCGGGTCGCAAGGGCCGATAAAGTCATCGCTGCCGCCCTGGTACATCAAAGGGTCGGTATAAAAACTGGCGGGCACTTCGGAGTTGCGCGCCGCACGCACCAGCTCAACATGGTTGATGTAGGCGGAGCCATCGGCCCACTGGTAGGCGCGGGGCAGCGGGGCCATGCACTGCGCCGGGTCAAACGGGAAAGCGTGGCGGGCTTTGCCTTGGTTGAGGGTGGTGTACAGGTCTTCCAGCTGGGGGGCCAAAAAGTTCCAGTCGTCCAGCACTTGCTGCAGCTTGCTGGCGATGCCGGTCGCATAATGAGCGGTGCTCAGGTCGCGCGAGACCACCACCAGTTGTCCATCGCGTGAGCCGTCTTTGTAGGTCGCCAATTTCATGATGTTTGCCTGTTTGTTCCGTCATTCAAAGCCGTGTTCACCAGGGCCGAATCACGCATTGAATCGCGCTTTAAATTACGCATTGTTAAACTCGTTTAACTAAACGAAACCTGATTCTAGACCATATGGCCACCGAAAGCACCTTGGACACGACCCCGGACGGGGACAAAGAACGCGCGGGCATCCAGTCGGTGGAGGTGGGTTTTGCCTTGCTGGATGTGCTGGCCCAGGCCCCTGGCCCCTTGATGCTGCGCGACCTGGCCAGTGCGGCGGGCATGAGTGCCGCCAAGGCCCACCGCTACCTGGTGAGCTTTCAGCGTCTGAACTTGGTGGTACAGGATGCCAACACCCGCTACGAACTCGGCCCCGCCACTTTGCGACTGGGCCTGGCCACATTGTCCCGGCTAGACGCCGTCAAACTGGCGCGCGAGCGCTTGCCCACCTTGATGGACAAAACCGGCCACACCCTGGCCCTGGCCGTCTGGGGCAACCGGGGACCGACCCTGGTGCATTGGCAAGAAACCCCGCTGGCCATGCCCGTCAGCCTGCGTCTGGGCGATGTGATGCCGCTTTTGTCGTCGGCCACGGGCCGGTGTTTTGCCGCCTTCATCGGCCACGGCGGTGCGGCCGACAAGGCCAGGCCCATGATCGATAGCGAGTTGGCCCTGGCCCGCAAGCTGGGCCGCAGCGATTTGCCGTCCACCCCTGCACAGGTGCATGCCATGCTGAGCGAGACCCGAGCGCAAGGCCTGGGCCGCGTGGTCAATGTGCTGCTGCCGGGCATTTCAGGCCTGTGTGCACCCGTGTTCGATTCAGACGGGCACCTGGTTTTGGGCGTGGTGTCGCTGGGCTCGTCGGCCACGCTGGATGCCGACTGGCACGGCCCCGTGGCTCAGTCGCTGCGTGCATTTGCCCACCAACTGTCGGCCGACCTGGGTTGGCGCGCCGTCTGAGTGCGGCAGCCTGCGGATTTGCATGCACGGCCCCCTCATGCCCACACCTTTGACCCACGCCGTGTGAACCCATGAACCCGGTGCAGCCCATTCACCCCCAGCCGCCGCTGCCCAACGCACAGCGGACCGATCGGCCGAGCACACGCAGCTTGCTGCGCTGGGGAGCGCTGGTGTTGGCACTGCACCTGGGTGCGCTGCTGAGCCTGGCGGGCACACTGGACTGGCAACTGAGCAAACCCCAGACGCTGCGCACGGGCCCCATGCAGACCCGAACCATCCCAGCCCCAGCGGGTGCCACTGCGGCCAAGGACCCCAGCCACACACCCGCAGCCCGCACGCGCGTGGCCTTGCTTGAAAAACCCAAACCCAAACCCGCACCCACAGCCAAGCCAGACGCACAAAAAATTGCAGCGGACCCAAACACGACGCCAGCAGACAAGACCTCTCCACCCGCTGACCCGCCCGTGCCAGAACAGGCGGTAGATAAAGAACTGAACAAAGACCTGGACAAAGTTGCCACCCTGGCCACCCCAGACCCAGTGCCAGCGCCTCAACCTGTCACCCAGACCGATACCGATACAGCCCCCAACGCGGACAAGGCCCTTGCAGTGACCCCTGGCACGCAGACCCCGAGCGCCGCCAAGTCTGAGGTGCCTGAACCCAGTCAAACCCCCAACCCGAACGTCGCCACCAGCGAAGCCCCCGCCAAACCGGCCGAACCCCAGCCCGAGCGCATCGCCAACGCCACCATGGCCTTGTCCGAGATGGCCTTGGGCTCGCTGCCCTCCCCGGCCTTGCTGAGCTACCGCCTCAGTGGCCAGGAAAAAGGCATCACTTACCAAGCCTCAGGCGAGCTGCGTTGGCAGCACAACGACAGCGCCTACGCCATGAGCCTGACGGTCAAAGCCTTTTTGCTGGGGTCAAGGCACTGGCGCAGCGTGGGCCAGATCAACGCCACCGGCTTGGCCCCGACCCGCTTTTCTGACAGCTGGCGCAGCGAACGGGCGGCCCACTTTGACCGCCCGAACCAGCGCATCGTGTTCAGCAGTAACGCCCCCATCGCGCCCTTGCAACCCGGCGCGCAAGACCAGGTCAGCCTGTATGTGCAGTTGGCCGCAGCCATGGCCCAATCGGGTCAGCAAATGCCCCCCGGCACCCGTTTGCAAATTCAGACGGCCACCGTGCGAGACGCCTTGCCCTGGCTTTTAACGCTGGAAAAATTGGAGACGCTGCAAGTCGATGACCAAAACCTGCAGACGGTCAAATGGGTGTGCCAGCCGCGCAACCGCTTTGATGCCCAAGTCGAGTTCTGGGTCTCGGCCGCACACGACTGGCTGCCCGCTCGCATCCGCATCACCCAAGTCAGCGGCAATTTCATCGACCTGCAACTGACAGGACGCCAAGTCTTGAGCGCATTACCCCTCACGCCATAACCCCACCCCTTGCGGCCCAGCGCGCACCAAAAACCACACCCACTTGAAGTTGTTACACATGCACCCACTTGCAAGCCACAAGTTGAGGGAGAATGAACGCATGAACCTTTTGTACGAATCCGAAACCTTTGCCGTGATGCACATGCTGGCCAATGCGCCGGTCGAAACATCCGCCACCAGCAGCCAGCCCCAGCTGGAGCGCCATGGTTTTGAAATCGTGGACAAACGCTCGGGCAAAGAGGTTTATCTGGACGGTTCTTGGGCCGAGATGTTCCAACAGCAAATCCAGGCCTGGCAACAGCACACGCCCACCCAAGAAGAAGTCGAAGACACGCTGGAAGGCTACACAGGCTTGGCCCAGCAGCCCGTCTTGGTGCACTGATCAACGGCTCAGGCCTTGGCCAGCCGGCATGCCAGCCAGGCAAACAGCGGCCCCACAATCAGCAACACAGCCACCAAACGGCACACCTGAAAAGCCGTGACCACCGGCACCCCCAACTGAAGAACCTTGGCCGTGATGGCCATCTCTGTGATGCCTCCGGGCGCTGTGCCCAAGACCATCATGGCCGGATGCAAGCCCGTCCCCCACGACAGGGCCATGCCAAACAGCACAGACGCGCACATCATCCACACCGAGCCCCACGCCACCGAAGCCAGCCAGCGGGGGGCCGTTTTGACGAATTCGCGCCGAAACCGGATGCCCAAACTCACGCCGATGACCAACTGCGCAGCGTTGGTCAGCGCGTTGGGCACAGCCGACCATTCCCAGCCCGCCAGGGTCACCGCCATCGACGCCAGCAGCGAACCCATGAACCACGGGTTGGTCCGACCGAGCTTCAGCATCACCCAGCCGCCGGCGGCCGTCACACAGCCCAACCAGAGCAAACCTGGCCATTGCGCCAGGCGCGGACCGGGCAACAAAGAGGCATCCACCGTCAAACCCCACTGATGTTGTGCCCACTGCATGCCAAAAGGCACGGCGATCACCACCATCACCAGACGCATGCTGTGCGCTGCCGCCACCAAATCGGTGCGTGCCCCATAACGTTCGGCCAGTAGCGTCATCTCGGACGCACCGCCAATCGAGCCAGAAAAATACGTGGTGGCAAACAGGGCGTGGGGCGATAAGTGCGACAACTCAGCGCCATGCTGGCGTCGCAACCACAGGCCAAACAAGGCCCCCAGCGCCAGCGCCCACACCACGGCCAGCGCAATGGCCCACCACTGGGCCAGCACCAAGGCGCTGACCTGGGGCGTGAAATACAGACCCAGCGCGGCCCCGATGACCCATTGACCGCTGTTGCGCAAAAGGTTCGCGCTGTGCGTGGGTGCGCCCAAGATGGAAGCCAGGGCGGTGACCAGCAAAGGCCCCAGCATCCAAGGAATGGGCGTGCCCAGCCAGACACACCCTTCGGCCGCCAGCCAGGCTGCGGCCAAAGTGCCCAGGGTGCGCTGCCAGAACTTCAAGCGGGCACCCCGGCACCGATACCCCAAAGCATCAGGCGTGACGGCGGATGCTGTCGGCGACCGTCTGCACGATCTGGTCGATGTGCGCGTCTTCCACAATGTATGGGGGGCAAATGACGATGTTTTCGCCGGCCGGACGCACCCACACACCGTGGTGGAAGCAGTCCATGAAGATGTTGTAAGCCCGCTTGCCAGGCGCGCCCGCGATGCTGGCCAAATCAACGGCCCCGGCCAAGCCCAAGGTGCGGATGCCGATCACATTGGGCAAGCCCTTCATGGCGCTGTGCATCGCGTCGCCCAGCTTCTTGCCTTGCTGGCCGGCCCGGGCAAACAGGTTTTCTTCCTTCATCAAATCCAAGGTAGCAATGGCCGCCGCACAGGCCACGGGGTGGCCCGAATAGGTATAGCCATGGAAAAACTCGATGGCGTGGTCTGGCGCGTTGGCGTTCATCATCGCGTCGTAGATGAAGTCGCGGCAGATCACGCCACCCAGCGGGATCACGCCGTTGGTCACTGCTTTGGCGAAGTTCAGCATGTCGGGCACCACACCGTAAAAGTCAGCCCCAAAGTTCACGCCCAAGCGGCCAAAGCCGGTGATGACCTCGTCAAAAATCAGCAAGATGCCATGCTTGTCGCAAATCTCGCGCAGGCGCTTCACATAGCCCTGGGGAGGGATGTACCAGCCGGCGCTGCCCGCAATCGGCTCCACGATCACGGCCGCCACGTTGCTCGGGTCGTGCAGCACCAAGATGCGGTTTTCCAGTTCGAGCAGCGGGTCTTCGGCCCACACCGGCTCTTCGTGGTGGATGTAGGCATGGTTCACCGGGTCGTGGATGAAGCGCATGTGGTCCACGCGGGGCAGCAACTGCGCGCCGTACACCTTGCGGTTGGCGGGCAGGCCCCCCACGCTCATGCCGCCGAAGTTGACGCCGTGGTAACCCTTTTCGCGGCCAATGAAGACATTGCGGTGGCCTTCGCCCCGGGCGCGGTGGTAGGCCAGCGCCACTTTCAGGGCGGTGTCGGCCGCCTCAGAGCCGGAGTTGCAAAACAGCACCTTGTTCAGGTCACCGGGAGCCATGTCGGCAATCATCTGTGCCGCCTTGAAAGCCTTGTCGTTGCTGGCCTGAAACGCCGTGGCGTAGTCCAGCGTGTCCAACTGCTTCTTGATGGCCTCATTGATCGGGCGGCGGTTGTGCCCCGCGCCTACGCACCAGAGGCTGGAGATGCCGTCGATGATTTTTTTGCCGTCGTGCGTGGTGAAATGCATGCCATCGGCACCCACGAACACGCGGGGGTCTTGTTTGAAAGTGCGGTTGGGCGTGAAGGGCAACCATTGGTTGTCCATGTTCAGGTCGGTGTGGGCCAAGGCAAATGCTCCTGATTTATTGCAACAAACAAGCATGACAGTTTACGCCTGCCAAAGCCGCAGCGATAGAGCCAGCAACGGGGGGACTGTCCAGAGCCTGACAGCGACACCCCCCCCGGCCCCATTAAAGGCACTCTCTACAATAGCCACCTCTCAAGCCGCTCGCCTGACGCGAGCGATTTTCGCAAGCATCCCACCACATGACCACCACCTACACCCTGACCCTCTCTTGCCCCGACCGCAATGGCATCGTGCATGCCGTGTCGGGTTTTTTGCTGGAACGCGGGGGCAACATCGAAGAAGCAGCCCAGTACAACGACCACGACACGGGTCTGTTTTTCATGCGGGTGCAATTCGCCTGCGATCAGAGGGATGGCGACGCCCTGAACGCCCAGTGGGCTGCATTTGCCCAGACCTTTCAAATGAAATGGGACCTGCACGCCACCGCCCAGCCCATGCGCACCGTGATCATGGTCAGCAAGGAAGGCCACTGCCTGAACGACTTGCTGTTTCGCTGGAAGAGTGGCCTGCTGCCGCTGGACATCCGCGCCATCGTGAGCAACCACCGCGAGTTCTACCAACTGGCGGCCAGCTACAACGTGCCGTTTCACCACATCCCGGTGACCAAGGACAACAAGGCGCAGACCGAAGCCAAGCAGTACGAGATCATTCAGGCCGAGGGGGCCGAATTGGTGGTGTTGGCGCGCTACATGCAAATCCTCTCCGACGACCTGTGCCGCAAACTGGCCGGTCGCGCCATCAACATCCATCACAGCTTCTTGCCCAGCTTCAAAGGGGCCAAGCCTTACTACCAGGCGCACGACCGGGGCGTGAAACTGATCGGTGCTACTGCCCATTACGTGACGGCCGATCTGGACGAAGGCCCGATCATCGAGCAAGATGTGGCCAGGGTGGACCACAGCAAAACCGTGGAAGACCTGACCGCCCAGGGCCGCGACACCGAAAGCCAAGTTCTGGCCCGCGCCGTGAAGTGGCACAGCGAGCACCGCGTGCTGATCAATGGCCACAAGACCGTGATCTTCAAATAGCCCCCGTTTCATCCCTGCCGCTCCAACCGAACCCAGTCCCATGTCCACCACCAACGCGTCACGCATTCCGCCCATCCAATGCCTGCTGACCTTTGAGGCCTTGGCACGGTTGCGCAGCGTGACCCAGGCCGCTGAAGAGTTGTGCGTGACGCCCAGCGCAGTGAGCCACCGTGTCAAGCAACTCGAGCAGATCATTGGCACCAAGCTGTTTGGTCGGGCCGATTTTTCACTCACCACCGAAGGCAACGAATACTTGGCCCATGTGCGCGAGGGCCTGGTGGCGCTGCAGCGCTTTCCCAGCGCCAGCAACACGCCCGGACGCCGCAAGCTGCGGCTGGCGGTCACGCCCACTTTTGCACGCTCGGTGCTCATGCCGCGCCTGAAACACTTTCTGGACGCCTACCCCGAAATCGACATCACCTTGCAGGTCAGCATTCCCCTGCTCGACGTGGTGGCCGAAGACGCCGACCTGATGGTGCGTTTTGGCACCGGCCGCTATTCAGACGTGGAACACGTGTGTCTGGCCAAGGACGACGTGACACCCCTGGCCTCGCCCGTCTGGCTGCGAGAAAACGGCCCCTTTGCCAGCGCTGAAGACCTGCAGGGACAGCCCCTGCTGCGCAGCCCCCTCGAGCCTTGGCGCACCTGGTTCGCAGCGCATGACCTCGACTGGCCCGAGCCGATCGATGGATCTTCTTTCAACGACATCGGCCTGATGTGCGACGCCGCCGCCCAAGGCCTGGGCATCGGCCTGATCCGCACCAAGCTGGGCGCGCCTTGGCTCGAAAGCGGCCAGCTGGTGCGCTTGTTCGAGCGCAGCGTGCCCAGCCCGCATGCCCACTACCTGTGCTGGCGCACCGGCACCATGGAGCGCTGGGAATGCGCCACCTTTGCCGATTGGCTGAAAAAAGCTTTGGCCTGATTTCACAAGACTGTCAAAGATTCTTCAGCCCTAGGCCTTGGGCTTGCGCGTACAGTTAAGGCCCAACTTGAAGGTTTTGAATGCCATGAGCGCCAACACCCCCGCCGAAACACAGCAATTGACCGCCACCGAACGTGCCGAGCGCCAACGCGCAGTGGTGCAGGCGCTCAGCCGGGTGCTGCCGTCTGATGCCATCCTCTACACCCCCGAAGACACCACGCCCTACGAGTGCGACGGCCTGACCGCCTACCGCGAGCGGCCTTTGGTGGTGGCGCTGCCCGAAACCGAAGCGCAGGTGCAAGCTGTGCTGAAAGCATGCCACGCTCTGCAAGTGCCGGTGGTGGCGCGTGGTGCCGGTACGGGTTTGTCAGGTGGCGCCATGCCGCACCGCATGGGCGTGACGCTGTCGATGGCGCGCTTCAATCTGATCAAAACCGTCGACCCCGTGAGCCGCACGGCCGTGGTGCAGTGCGGCGTGCGCAACCTGGCCATCAGCGAAGCGGCCGCGCCCTACGGTCTGTACTACGCCCCCGACCCGTCCAGCCAAATCGCCTGCACGATCGGCGGCAACGTGGCTGAGAACTCGGGCGGTGTGCACTGCCTCAAATACGGCCTGACGGTGCACAACGTGCTCAAGGTGAAGGGCTTCACCATTGAAGGTGAACCGATCGAATTTGGCAGCGACGCGCTCGACACCTCGGGCTACGACCTGATGGCCGTGCTGGTGGGCAGCGAAGGCATGCTGGCCGTGACCACCGAAGTCACCGTCAAGCTCGTGCCCAAACCCCAGCTGGCCCGCTGCATCATGGCCAGTTTTGACGATGTGCGCAAAGCGGGCGACGCGGTGGCTGCCGTCATCGCGGCGGGCATTATTCCGGCCGGGTTGGAGATGATGGACGGCCCCATGACGATTGCGGTGGAAGACTTTGTGCATGCGGGCTACGACCTGAGCGCTGCCGCGATTCTTTTGTGCGAGAGCGACGGCACGCCTGAAGAGGTGGAAGAAGAAATCGGCCGCATGAGCGAAGTGCTGCGCGGCTGTGGGGCCACCGCCATCACCGTGAGCCGCGACGAAGCCCAGCGCCTCAAATTCTGGAGTGGCCGCAAAAACGCCTTCCCTGCGTCAGGACGAATCAGCCCTGACTACATGTGCATGGACTCGACCATCCCGCGCAAGCGCCTGGCCGACATCCTGCAAGCCATCTCGGAAATGGAAACCAAGTACGCCCTGCGCTGCCTGAACGTGTTCCATGCGGGCGATGGCAACCTGCACCCGCTGATTTTGTTTGATGCGAATGACCCGGACCAGCTGCGCCGCTGCGAACTGTTTGGCGCCGACATTTTGGAAACCAGCGTGGCCATGGGCGGCACCGTCACGGGCGAGCACGGCGTGGGCATTGAGAAAGTGAACAGCATGTGTGTGCAGTTCAGCCCCGAAGAAAACGAGCAAATGTTCGCGGTCAAACGCGCTTTTGACCCACAAGGTTTGCTCAACCCCGGCAAGGTGATTCCAACCCTGAACCGCTGCGCCGAATATGGCCGCATGCTGGTGCGTGCTGGTGCGATCAAGCACCCGGAGCTGGAACGGTTCTGAGCGCACAGCGGACCCCAGGGGTCCGCGCTCAGTCCAGCCCGCGCACCACCTGCATCGCCTCTTCGATGCGATCGACCGGGTAAATCGTCAAGCCCTCAAAGGCTTTGTCGTTCTTTTTGGGCGCATTGGCCTTGGGCACCACCGCCACCTTGAAGCCGAGTTTGGCGGCTTCTTTCAAGCGGTCTTGCCCGCGCGGCGCAGGGCGCACTTCACCCGCCAAGCCCACTTCGCCGAAGGCGATGAAACCCTTGGGCAAAGATTTGCCGCGCAGGCTGCTGGTGATCGCCAGCATCACCGCCAGGTCGGCTGCGGGCTCGCTGATGCGCACACCGCCCACGGCGTTCACAAACACGTCTTGGTCCATACAGGCCACGCCCGCATGGCGGTGCAGCACCGCCAGCAGCATGGCCAGCCGGTCGCGGTCCAAACCCACGCTCAAGCGCCGGGGCGATGGGCCGCCGCTGTCCACCAAGGCTTGAATTTCCACCAACAGTGGGCGCGTGCCTTCGAGCGTGACCATCACGCAGCTGCCAGGCACGGGCTCGGCATGTTGGCTCAAAAAGATGGCGCTGGGATTGCTCACGCCCTTGAGGCCTTTTTCAGTCATGGCAAAGACGCCGATCTCGTTCACGGCGCCAAAGCGGTTCTTGATGGCACGGATCAGGCGGAAGTTCGAATGGGTGTCGCCTTCAAAGTAGAGCACCGTGTCCACCATGTGCTCCAGCACGCGAGGGCCAGCCAGTGCCCCTTCTTTAGTCACATGCCCCACCAGCACAATGGAGGTACCGGTCGATTTGGCGGTGCGCGTCAAGTGCGCAGCACATTCGCGCACCTGCGCCACCGAGCCGGGTGCGCTGGTGAGTTGGTCCGAATACACCGTCTGGATCGAGTCGATGATGGCGATCCCCGGCTGGCGCGACTGCAGGGTATGCAGGATTTTTTCGAGTTGGATTTCGGGCAGCACCGGCACTTGTGAATCGGGCAAGCCCAAACGGCGCGAGCGCATGGCCACTTGGGCACCGCTTTCTTCGCCCGTGACATACAGCGTGTTCATGCCGCTGCGCTGCAGCGCATCCACCGCCTGCAGCAGCAAGGTGGATTTGCCGATGCCCGGGTCGCCACCAATCAGCACCACACCCCCCTCGACCATGCCGCCGCCGAGCACCCGGTCGAGCTCGTCAATGCCGGTGGGGTGACGTTCAAAGTCGGCTGCTTCAATTTGGGCAAGCGGCAGGACCTCCGAAGTGGGCGCCAGTGAAGCGTGTACCGAGCCAAAGCGGTTTTTGCCTGCAGCGGGCTCGCTCGAACCCTCGATCAAGGTGTTCCAGGCGTTGCAGCTGGGGCATTTGCCCATCCAGCGGGCGCTGGTGCCGCCGCATTCGGTGCAGGTGAATATCGATTTGTCTTTGGCCATGGGGGGATTGTGCCTTTGGGCAGATGCCGAACTTAGACCTGGAAGCAAGCAGCTGCAAACGCCTGCCCG
>CAMDFT010000051.1 GCA_945897795.1 Limnohabitans sp. Rim8
GTCTTGCAGCAAAGCCAAGGTTTGCGGCGACTGGATGGTGGCCAAAATCATGGACGCTTTTTTCGGGTCCGATGTCAAGGCTTGCACGGCTGAGGCCAGGCGTTGGGCGACCTCATGGAAGGGTACCGTGCCATGCGGCGTGTTCACGCCCGACTGGGGGATGGAGATGTTTTGCGGGCTGGTGCACATTTGTGCGCTGAACAGGCACATGGTGGTGGCCAAATTGCGCAAAGCCGCGTCGAGGTCTTGCGTCGATTCCAGCACCACGGTGTTGCAACCTGCTGTCTCGGTGAAGGCCAACGCAGGGTGAGCGTTTTGCTCCACCCATTGGCCAAAACGCACACTGCCGGTGAAGTCCACGATGGCCGTTTTGGGGTGTTTGATCAGCACTTTGCCAATCGGCTCGCTGGTGGTGTCGATGGCCAAGGTCACGAGGTTGGGATCAAAGCCTGCGGCCTGCAGCACCTGGCGAAAGGCCTTGACCGTGATGGCCATGGGCAACACGGTGGCCGGGTGGGGTTTGAGGATCACCGGGTTGCCGGTGGCCAGGCTCGCCATCATGGACGGCCACGCGTTCCAGGTGGGAAAACTGGCGCAGGAAAAACACACGGCCGTTCCACGGGGCACCAGACGGTAGGTTTTTTGCAAGTGGATTTCAGAGCTGCCAAAGCGCCTGGACCAGTGGGCCGAAGGTGCCACCGAGCGCATGGCTTGTTCGGCATACACCAGGGCTTCGATGCTGCGGTCGAGTGCGTTCACGCCCGAACCGGCATAGGCCATGTTGTAGCTTTGCCCTGCGGTGTGCATGACCGCGTGCAAGACTTCAAACAGGTGGTCACGGTACAAGACTTCGAGCACTTCCAACAAAACGCCAATGCGCTGCATATAAGGGGACTGTGCCCAGCTGCCCATCGAATTTTCGGCGGCGTCGAACAAGGTGTTGATGTCCGATTGCGGGTAGACCACACCCAAGGATTGTTGGGTATAGGGCGATATTTCTTCGCCGATCCAGTTTGTGATGCCGGGTTGGTCCAGCTCAAATCGCCCGTTCTTCAGGTGCTGTTCAAAAGCCGCGAATCCTGCGCTTTTGGCCTGCGCTGCCTCGGGGTATTTGTCGGGCATGTCCGGGTAAGGGCTCCAGCAATGGCGCGTGGCACAGGCTTGCTGGGCAAGCTCAAAGCGGGCCTGGTGCTTTTCGAAGAGGGTCATCCATGTCTCCAAATCAGTCTTCAAAACGCCCAGTGCACCAGGTTCCAGACATCCAACAAGTCCTGTGCATTGGGAGTTCGGACATCCGTGTTCTTTGGCGGTGCCATGCCATCAGGGGGTGGGTAAGAGAGACTCACGCACCCATGTGCTGTGAAAACCATGCGGCACACGCTGCGGCAAGATGACCCGCGCCACTGGCCCACTGCTGACGTGCTGTGCATCGATGATCCAGACTTCTGAGCGGTCTTTCAGGCCGTTCCAGACAAAGCCGATCAGGTAACCATCGTCTTCGCACTGCGGGTTGTCACGCGGGGCAAATGGGGCCTCACTGAACCAGTAACCTTCGCCGGGGTGGTAAGTCACAGCGCTACCGGTTTCCAGGTCGTACTTGGCCAATCCTGCAAAGTGGGGTTGCTCTACGGTGCGCGCACGGCCCATCAGCACATGGTAGGTATAGCGGTTTTTGTAGCCTTGGTACCAGGCGTTGATCATCGGGAACTCGGTGTTCAGGATGTCGTCCACCACGCTTTCGCGGGTCTGGCCGGTGCTCAGGTTAAAGCGCCATTGGTAGAACTCGTATTCGGTCCCTTGGGTGCCAATCGTGAACAGCAAGCGCTTGACATCCAGGCTGCCGTCAAACTGTTTGGGCATGGCGTAAGGTGTGCCCAGCATCACGATTTCGGTTTCGCCCTTGTCGTTGACTTCTTCCCAGGCATTGGCCACATGCAGCATGTAGCGGGGGTCGGCTTCAAACCAGCGGATGTCTTGCGCGCTGCCATGTCTGGGAATGACCGCAAAACGCGATTTCCACTCGGGGTGAAATTCCAGGCTGTAACGCCCCGCCTTCAAAGCCTCGGGGTTGTTGATCAGCGGAAAGTCATGCAAGACGCTGTAGTTGGCCGTGACGGCCATGTCGTGTGGCAAGCGTGGGCCTGGCAATTCCACCGGAACCAGGGTTTGCAATTGGCCCTGCGCATTGACTACGCCGTAATGCATGTAAGGGTGCTGGTTGCCATAGGCAAAAAACAGGTATTCGCCCGTGCGTTCGTCCACGCGGGAGTGGGCCGAAATTTGCAGACCCTTCAAGCGTGGATCGGATTCGAGCTTGCCCACGGTCTGCAGCGTCAAGGGATCCACTTGGTAGACCGCGCCACCGCGATACCACATGGACAGCAATTTGCCGTTGTGAAATTTCACATCGGTGTTGGAGGTGTTTTTCAGCGCATCGTCAGGCAATGCGCCTTCGGGCAGGCGTTGTTTGAGTCCGGGTGCCAGGCTTTCCCCCGCAACTTGATCGGCCTGCAAACCATCGGTGTTGACCCAGCGGTTGCGGTAAGTAACCTGTCCTTTTTGAAAATGCACCGCGTGCAACATGCCGTCGCCGTCGTACCAGTGGTATTTGCCTTTGGGGGTGTGCTGTGGCACAGGGCCGTTGCGAACATACATGCCGCTGAAATCTTTGGGGATTTCGCCAATGACTTCAAAGTCATGCACCACCAACTCCTGATCGATAGGGGCAAATCCCCCCTGCAAATTCGGGTTGTCAATCAGATAGGGGGGTGTTTCAACGAAGGTTTCAAGTCCCATGGTGTTCTCCAGATCAGTGTGCGTTGGGGGGTGATGGTGGGGTGGGATCAGCTTGCTTGCCCAGAGAGCAAGCCGCCGAGTTCCAAATCAGCCCCGCTGGCCCAGCAGGCATGGGTGCCGCTGCACAGTTTGTGCGGCAACTCGATACGGCAGACCGGGCCGGCTTCAAACTTTTTGGAGTCGATCAGGATGATTTCCGAGCGCTGGGTTTTTTCGTTGGTGATGAAGCTCACCAAATAGCCATCGTCTTCGTCCTTCGCATTGATGCGAGGTGCAAAGGGGGCTTCGCTGGCGTATTGGCCTTCGGGCAAGCGGATCTCCCAGGAGTCACCGGTTTGCAAGTCGTGTTTGACATAGCCATGGAACAAGAACCAGCCGGGCACTTGCACGGCGCTGTAGGCGTAGCGGTAAGGCTTTGTCGCGTAGCGCTGGTTGAACATGCCGAACTCCAGAATGCGATCGTCCAGACGCTTTTCCGTGGTCTTGCCGGTTTTCAGGTTGAAGCGCCAGCGGTGCAGGTGGCAGCCCATTTTTTTCTGGTCCAGATACGACATCATGCGTTCGTAACCCGCGGGAGCGCCTTCGTAGTTGCGCGGCATGGGGTTGTCTTGGAAATAACCGTCGAGCACGATCTCGTCGCCCTCTTCGTAGGCGTTGAGCCAGTGCAGCACAAAGGTGGGCGCAGCTTCAAACCAAACGATGTCTTGGGTCTGACCGCGCCGTGGAATGATGGCAATGCGTGAGGGCGTGTCTTTGAAAAAACGCACCACATGCTTGCCTTGTTTCAGCAACTCAGGGTCCCAGTACAGCGGAAAGTCGTTGAGGATGGCGTAGTTTTCGGTGTAAGCCATGTCGTGCGGCAAGCGCGGACCTGGCAAGGGAATGGGCACGTAATGCACCAGCTTGTCGTGCTTGTCGACCACGCCGTAATGCATGTAGGGCGCATGTTTGGAGTAGTTGAAAAACAGCAACTCGCCATTGCTTTCGTCCACTTTGCAATGGGCAGAAATGCCGTCCAGGGGTGACCACGGTGGGATGCCCTCGTGCTCCAGGCTCAGTGGATCAACACGGTAGCCTTCGCCGCATTGGTAAAACGTGGTCAGGGCGCGGCCCGCGTGCACCACCACATCGGTGCTCGACGAATCCTTGAGGCTGCCATGCGCCCCCCAGCCTGCGCGCTCCGATAGGGCCGGGTCTTCCATCAAACCCGCCCACAAGGCCCGGCCTGCTTCCAGTTCGGCTTGCAGCCCCTTGGTTTGGACGAAGCGGTTGCGGTAGCTGACCTTGCCGTTTTTGAAAGCGGCCATGTGCAGCATGCCGTCGCCATCAAAGGGGTGGTACTTGCCCTTGGCCTGCAAGACCGGGTTTTCGGTGTTGCGCAAATAGACGCCATCGATGTCCAGCGGAATCGCGCCTTCCAGGACCTTCAGGTCGGTCGCGTTGACTTCTTCGAGCAAGGGGGTCCATGCGCCTTGAAGATAGGGGTGGTCGCCCGGTTCCAGGTTGCTGGTGAGGGTGTTCACAATGTCGATGGTCATCTCATCCCCAAGTTGATTACTGTCTCTAATGAACTCAGACTAAGTCAGTTCAGCAAGGAAATCAACGGGGTTTTAGCGGATGCGCAGTAACGTAGGTGACTACTTTTTGGTGAGCTTCCCGCATTCAATCAAGTTTGTGTTCAAGGGCTGGCTTTGTGCTTGTTCGTGACGCGCACGGT
This sequence comes from Limnohabitans sp. Rim8, assembly GCA_945897795.1. Lineage (GTDB taxonomy): Bacteria > Pseudomonadota > Gammaproteobacteria > Burkholderiales > Burkholderiaceae_C > Limnohabitans_A. Next base: position 4,514 of record CAMDFT010000051.1, read on the forward strand.
TTTCACAAAAGGAGATTTCATGACCCAAACAAGCCAAGCCACTTCAACTTCATTGACAGGGCGTGTGGTGATCGTGACCGGTGCAGGCAAGGGCATTGGCCGTGCGGTCAGCCTGCAATTGGCCAGTCGTGGGGCCAAGGTGCTGGCCAACAACCGGCGTCATCCGGGTGAGGAGGATGAGCAGACCAGCGCGGCTCAGGTGGTCGCAATAATCCGCGCGCAAGGTGGGCAAGCGCTTGCCAACCATGACGATGCGCTGGACCCCGATGCAGGTGTTCGCATGGTGGAGCAGGCCATGAACACATGGGGTCGCCTGGACATGGTGTATGCCAATGCGGCCGTGGCCCAGCAGGCCGCCTTTCATACCCTGAGCCTGAATGAGCTTAGAACCATCATCGACTCGGGCGTGGTCAGCACCTTGTCCTTGTTGCACGCGGCCTGGCCCGTATTCCGTGCACAGCGCTATGGCCGCGCCCTGGTCAGCACGTCGAGTGCCGGCCGATTTGGCAACCATGGCTTGACGGCTTACGCTGCATCCAAGGGGGCGATCGAATCCTTGATGCGCTCGCTGGCGCTGGAGGGTGTCAAGCACGGCATCCATTGCAATGCCTTGTCGCCCTATGCGCATTCGCAAATGACCGCATCGCATTTGCCACCTGCTTGGGCGGATGTGCTGGCCCCCGATGCACTGGCCTCAGCAGCGGCTTGGTTGCTCAGTCCCGAGTGCGCCATCAACGGCCAGGTGTTGGTGGCGGGGGGTGGTCGTTATGCCAGGTCCTGGCCGGTGGAGACCCCGTCGGTGGCAGGCACCGACATGGAGCAGGTCTGGACGCAATTGCTAGATTTGCAGGGGCAAACCCATGCGGATTCGATCACCGCCTTTCAGTCCTTCATGGCCGATGGTGGCCGTTGAACTGCGTGGGCCATAACGGGGGGCTTAGACCAGCATGCCCCGCTTTTCTATGAAGGCCACCACTTGGGCCAGACCATCGAGCGTTTTGAGGTTGGTCATCACCCAGGGGCGGGTTTCGGGGTTGGGGCGCATGCGGTTGGTGTCGTCGCGCATGACTTGCAAGTCGGCTCCCACATGCGGGGCGAGGTCGGTTTTGTTGATCACGAACAAATCGCTTTTGGTGATGCCGGGGCCACCTTTGCGCGGGATTTTCTCGCCAGCGGCCACGTCGATCACGTAAATCGTCAGGTCGGAGAGTTCTGGGCTGAAGGTGGCGGCCAGGTTGTCGCCGCCGCTTTCAATGAAGACCACGTCGGCGTTCGGAAATTTTTCCAGCATGCGGTCAATCGCCTCGAGGTTGATGGACGCGTCTTCGCGGATGGCCGTGTGCGGGCAGCCGCCTGTTTCCACGCCCATGATGCGCTCGGCAGCCAGCGCGCCGCTCACCGTCAACAATCTCTGGTCTTCCTTGGTGTAGATGTCGTTGGTGATGGCGATCAGGTCCCAGCGCTCGCGCATGTTTTTGCACAGCATCTCCAGCAGCGTGGTTTTGCCGGAGCCCACAGGTCCGCCGATGCCCACGCGCAGAGGCGGCAGTTTTTTCGTGCGGTGGGGAATGTGGTGCAGTGCAGACGAGGTGTTCATGATCGGAAGATCCGGGAGTATTGGGTTTCGTGGCGAGAAGACAAGATGGCCAACATGGGGCTGAAGGCCTGACGGTCTTCGTCGTTCAGGTGCAAGGCGGTTTGCACCGCCTGCGGAATCTCGCGGGCCAGGCGTGCCAGCATGCGCTGCCCGGCGCTTTGCCCCAGGGGCACCGCCTTGAGTGCGGCCTGGGTCATGTTTTCGGCCCAGCCAAAGGCGACCGCTTGCAGGGCTTGGTCCAGCGGGGCTTGCGCCAAAGACAAAGCCAGCGCCATGGCCAGCGGGTAGGTGGGCGGCAGTTGCGCGCAGCATTGCAGCTGGGCGTCACTGGCTTGCTGCAGGTTGCGCAGCCAGTCGAGCAGCGAGCGGCCCATTTGCTCAGCTTGCAAGCGCATTTCGGCGGTTTCGCGGGTGGCCATCACCCAATCATTCAGCGCTTGCAGGCGCTGGGTGTCCATGCTCTGCCAAGCGGGTATGGCTTGCACCATGACGGCCATGTCGCCGCGTGACTGCGTCAGGTGAAGCTGGTCCACCACCCAATCGGTGGCGCTGGACTCGTTGTGCACCAGGCCTTGCTCAATGGCAGCTTCAAGTCCTTCGGAATACGAGAAGCCACCGATTGGCAGCGCAGGCGATGCGAGCCAGATCAGTTGCAATAGGCCTGTAGGCGCAGTGTCAGTGGTCATGACCGCAGCCGGGGCCGTGCACATGCGGTTCAGCAGGGGCCGCACGGACCGGAATGGCAATGCGCTTGCCAGCTGGTGGCTTGGCTGCAGGTGCCGCGTGCTCGTGTTGGCAGTCGGGGCCGTGCACATGGGGCTCGGCTTGGGCTGCGTGCGCATGACCCGCATGGCCATGTTCGTGGCTGTGCCCATGTTCATGCCCATGCCCGTGTGAGGACGCGCCGTGGTCGCCGTAAGCCCCGTTTTCGGGCTCGAAGGATTCTGACACCGCCACCACCGTCATGTGCATGGCGCGCAGCATGTCGGCCAGCACATGGTCGGGCTCAATTTTCAGGTGGTCGGGTTGCAGCTCGATTGGCACATGGCGGTTGCCCAGGTGGTAGGCGGCGCGGGTCAGGTCAAACGGCGAGCCGTGTTCGCTGCAAGCGGTGATGCGCAACACGTCTTGCGGCGCGGCTTGCACCCGCACCAGCGAGCCGTCTTCGGCCACCAGCACATCGCCGCCGCGCACCACGGCGCCACGGGGCAAAAACACACCCAAGGCACGGCCTTGGCTGTCGGTGGCGTCAAAGCGGCTTTTTTGGCGGGTGTCCCAGTCCAGGGTGAGGGTGCTGGCGCGTTGGATCAGCACACGGGCTAGGCCGCGGCCTTGGGGCATGAGTTTGGAGCAAATGAGCAGAGCGGACATGGGCTTTTAGAACAAAAAATAGCGTTGGGTCATGGGCAGGCTGGTGGCGGGCTCGCACACCAGCAACTGCCCGTCGGCACGCACCGCATAGGTTTGGGGGTCCACCTCCATGTGGGGCAGGTAAGCATTGTGGACCATGTGTTGCTTGCGCACGCCCCGGATGTTGTGCGCCACGGACAAGGTTTTTTGCAGGCCAAAACGCTCACCAATGCCCGCTTTCAACCCTGCGTTGGAAACGAAGGTCAAGGCACTGCGCGTGAGCGCGCCGCCAAAGCTGCCAAACATGGGGCGGTAGTGCACCGGTTGCGGCGTGGGGATGGAGGCATTGGGGTCGCCCATGGCCGCCAACGCGATGAAGCCGCCCTTGAGCACCAGCGATGGCTTGACGCCAAAGAAGGCCGGTTTCCAGATCACCAAATCGGCCCACTTGCCCACTTCGATGCTGCCCACATCGTGGCTGATGCCGTGCGCAATGGCGGGATTGATGGTGTATTTGGCGATGTAGCGCTTGACGCGTGCGTTGTCGTGGCGGTCGGTGTCGCCGGGCAGGCTGCCGCGTTGTTGCTTCATTTTGTGAGCGGTCTGCCAAGTTCGGATGATGACTTCGCCCACCCGCCCCATGGCCTGGCTGTCGCTGCTCATCATGCTGATGGCGCCCAAGTCGTGCAGGATGTCTTCGGCCGCAATGGTTTCCTTGCGGATGCGGCTTTCGGCAAAAGCCAGGTCTTCGGCGATGCTGGCATCGAGGTGGTGGCAGACCATCAGCATGTCCACATGTTCATCGAGCGTGTTGTGGGTGAAGGGCATGGTCGGGTTGGTCGAGCTGGGCAAAAAGTTGGCCTGGCCCACCACCTTCAAAATGTCGGGCGCGTGACCGCCCCCCGCACCCTCTGTGTGAAAGGCGCACAGGCCGCGTCCTTTGGTGGCTTCAATGGTGTTTTCCACATAGCCCGATTCATTGAGCGTGTCCGAATGCAGGGCCACCTGGATGTCGGCCTCGTCGGCCACGTCCAAGCAATTGCTGATGGCCGATGGGGTGCTGCCCCAGTCTTCGTGCAGCTTCAGGCCAATCACGCCCGCGTTGATTTGCTCGTGCAAGGCGGCAGGCAAGCTGGCGTTGCCCTTGCCAAAAAAGCCCAGGTTCATCGGAAAGGCATCCGCCGCTTGCAGCATGCGCTCGATGTTGAAGGGGCCAGGCGTGCAGGTGGTGGCAAAGGTGCCTGTGGCGGGGCCCGTGCCGCCGCCCATCATGGTGGTCACGCCACTGGTCAGGGCCTCGTCGATTTGCTGGGGGCAGATGAAGTGGATGTGGCAGTCGATGCCGCCCGCGGTCACGATCAGGCCTTCGCAGCTGATGATCTCGGTGCCGGGGCCAATGACAATGTCGACGCCCGGTTGTGTGTCGGGGTTGCCCGCTTTGCCGATGGCCGCGATGCGGTTGCCCTTCAGACCAATGTCGGCCTTGACGATGCCCCAGTGGTCGATGATGAGGGCGTTGGTCAGCACGCAGTCCATCGCACCATCCTGATTCGTCCGCTGCGATTGCGCCATGCCGTCGCGGATGGTTTTGCCGCCGCCGAATTTGACTTCTTCACCATAGCTGCCCGCCTGCAGCGTGAAATCTTTTTCCACCTCAATGACCAAGGCCGTGTCGGCCAGGCGCACGCGGTCGCCCACGGTGGGGCCAAAGGTTTCGGCATAAGCGCGTTTGTCGATGTGGGCCATGTCAGCTGCCTTTTGTTTTGTTGGCGTCGAGTGCGCCTTGGGTCAAGCCGCGAAAGCCATAGACCACGCGGTCACCGGCATAGTCCACCAGCTCCACCGTGCGCTGTTGGCCCGGCTCAAAGCGCACCGCCATGCCCGAAGCGATGTTCAGGCGCATGCCGTGCGCGGCAGCGCGGTCAAAGCGCAAGCCCGCGTTGGTCTCGGCAAAGTGGTAGTGCGAACCCACTTGGATGGGGCGGTCGCTGGCGTTTTGCACCACCAGCGTACAGGTGCGGCGGCCTGCGTTCAGGGCGTGTTGGCCAGGGTCGATCAGAAATTCACCGGGGATCATGCGGGGCTCACTTTTTGCCAAAGTACACAGCCACGGCCACCAAGGCGGCAGCGACCACAAAACCGAGCGCATCGCTCGCGTGCCAATGGGTGCTGCCGCCCAGGCCGTGGCCATCGTGCGCGAGGGCGGCAGTGGCGATGGCGGATGTGAACAGCAAGACAAATTTTTTCATGGGGTTCTCAGGGTCTGGGTCAGACGATGGGTTGGTGCACGGTCACCAATTTGGTGCCATCTGGAAAAGTCGCTTCGATTTGGATGTCGGGGATCATCTCGGCAATGCCCTCCATCACATCGGCCCGCGTCAGCACAGCGCGGCCTTCACTCATGAGTTGAGCCACAGTTTTACCGTCCCGTGCGCCCTCCATCACAGCGGCGCTGATCAGGGCGATGGCTTCGGGGTAGTTGAGCTTCAGGCCACGGGCCTTGCGGCGTTCGGCCAGCAGGCCTGCGGTGAAGATCAGCAGCTTGTCTTTTTCGCGAGGGGTGAGTTCCATATTGGTGCGGGGTGAGCGTCTTGGTGCATTGAATGGCTTGCATCAAGCAAATTGCGTGCCCTTTATAGGGGCTTTGAAAAATTCCCTTAGAAAAATGCGGTTTTCAGGGTTCTCCCTAGGGTTGGCACGGTGATTGCAGGTTGTCGGGCAGCGCTGTTTTTCGGTGCGTGTTTGAACAACCTACCTTCCTGATTGGAGTGACCTCATGATGAATCGACGTGGCAACCTCAAAGCCCTCGCGACCGCTGCCGCCATCGCGGCGGGCAGTTTGACTTTTGCACACCAAGCCCAAGCGCAAGCGGGCAACACCATTAAAGTGGGCGTGCTGCACAGCTTGTCCGGCACCATGGCGATTTCCGAGACGGTGCTCAAAGACACCGTGCTCATGGCCATCGACGAGATCAACGCCAAGGGTGGCGTGCTGGGTAAAAAGCTCGAGCCCGTGATCGTGGACCCCGCCTCCAACTGGCCTTTGTTCGCTGAAAAAACCAAGCAGTTGCTCGGCCAGGACAAAGTCTCGGTGATCTTCGGTTGCTGGACTTCTGTGTCGCGCAAATCGGTGTTGCCCGTCGTGGAAGAAATGAACGGCCTGCTGTTCTACCCCGTGCAGTACGAGGGTGAAGAGCTGTCCAAAAACGTGTTTTACACCGGCGCTGCGCCCAACCAGCAAGCCATCCCTGCAGTGGATTACCTGATGAGCAAAGAAGGCGGCGGCGCCAAGCGTTGGGTCTTGCTGGGCACCGACTATGTGTACCCGCGCACCACCAACAAAATCTTGCGCGCTTACCTGAAAAGCAAAGGCGTGGCTGACAAAGACATCGACGAAAAATACACCCCGTTTGGTCACAGCGATTACCAAACCATCGTGGCCGATGTGAAGAAGTTTTCAGCCGGTGGCAAGACCGCTGTGGTGTCCACCATCAACGGTGACTCCAACGTGCCTTTCTACAAAGAACTGGGCAACGCTGGCCTGAAAGCCAAAGACGTGCCTGTGGTGGCTTTCTCGGTGGGTGAAGAAGAGCTGCGCGGCGTGGACACCAAGCCTTTGGTCGGTCACCTGGCGGCATGGAACTACTTCATGAGCATCAAGAACCCTGCCAACGACGAGTTCACCAAAAAATGGGCCGCCTATGCCAAGGCCAAGAACATCGCTGGCCACAAAGACAAGCCTCTCACCAACGATCCGATGGAAGCGACTTACATCGGCATCAACATGTGGAAGCAAGCGGTTGAAAAAGCCAAGTCGACCGACACCGACAAAGTGATCGCAGCGATGGCTGGCCAAACCTTCAAGGCACCCAGCGGCATCACCAGCAAGATGGACGAGAAAAACCACCACCTGCACAAGTCGGTGTTCATTGGTGAGATCAAGGCCGACGGCCAGTTCAACGTGGTCTGGAAAACACCCGGCCCGGTGAAAGCCAAGCCATGGAGTCCTTACATACCTGGCAACGACAAGAAGCCTGACGAGCCTGCCAAGAAGTGATGTTTTGAAAGTGTGATTGTGGGTCGGAGCTCAGCCCCGACTTGCCTGGTCTTCAGGCAGGTCGGTGGCTGTATTTATCTGGTCCCTTGAAGTTTTGAACAACATGCAAGGAATCGCTTTTTTGTAGGAACCCACCACCGTGGGCGATGGGCGTGGAACACGCCCCAAAAACCTTCGCCCACAGGGTGGGCTCCTACAAAGACAACCCTATCGGCATGGTCGGCACCAACACGGGCCTTTCAAACTTCATCGGGCCGGATCTATAGGCCCGACATGGACGGTGGTCAGACCCGGAAATGAGCAAGATGAAACGATGGATGTTGAAAGCGGCGTGGATGGTCAGCGCCTTGTGGGGATTGTCGGCCGCGCAAGCCCTGACGATGGACGAAGCCAGAATGATGGCTGTGGGCGAGAGCGATGCCCGCGTGGAGGCCATTGCCAAAGCAGTGGCCCAAGGCAGCGATAAAACTGCAGCCTATCTGCAAGCGCTGGCCGATGACGTGGTCAAGATGGCGGGCGATCGTGTGATCGTTGTGCGCGACGGGCAAGGCCTGGACCCCGTGACCGGACAAGTGGTTGCTGTGCCACCAGAAGCCGAAGACGTGATGCTGAACAACCGCTTGCGTGGCGAGATTGACACGGCCTTGGCGGCCTTGAAGTTGTTCAGCCCCGATGTGAAGCTGCGCAGGCAAGCGGCTTTGTCGCTGCTCAAAGAACCCGATGCCAGCCGCGCCCCCTTGCTCGACAAGGCTTTGGCGGCTGAAAAAGACCCCACCGTGCAAAGCCTGGTGCGCCAAGCCCGCGCAGCGGCACGGCTGAGCAGCGAGGATGTAAACGACCGATTGCTGGCCGCCCGCGAGTTGGCGGACAGCAAGCAACCCGAGACCCTGCTGCTGCTGAACCAACAACTGAGCCAAGAGCAGGACCCTGCGGTCCAAAAACAAATCCAATCTGCTTTGTCCAAAGTGCAGGACAGCCTGCGCTGGGGCGAGCGCTTGGGGGCCATGTTCACCGGGCTCAGCCTGGGCTCGATTTTGTTGTTGGTGGCGCTGGGCCTGGCCATCACCTACGGCCTGATGGGCGTCATCAACATGGCGCATGGCGAGTTGATGATGATCGGCGCCTACGCCACCTATGTGGTGCAGGCGCTGTTTCGCGAGCATTTGCCGGGCGTGTTTGACGCTTACCTTTTTGTGGCGATGCCGGTGGCCTTTCTGACGGCAGCCTTGGTGGGTGCGGTGATGGAGCGCGCGGTACTGCAGCATTTGTATGGCCGCCCGCTCGAGACCCTGCTGGCCACTTGGGGCATCAGCCTGATGCTGATGCAAGGCGTGCGCAGCCTGTTTGGCGCGCAAAACGTGGGGGTGGAAAACCCCTCCTGGATGAGTGGCTCGCTGCAGTTGCTGCCCAATTTGCAGCTGCCCTGGAACCGGGTGCTGATCATCGTGTTTGCACTGGCCGTGTTGGTTGGGGTGGCGCTGTTGATTGGCAAAACCCGGCTGGGCTTGTTTGTGCGCGGTGTCACGCAAAACCGCCCCATGGCCTCGTGCATGGGCGTGAACACGGCGCGCATCGACACCTATGCCTTTGCCTTGGGTTCGGGCATTGCAGGCCTGGCGGGCTGTGCGCTCAGCCAGGTGGGCAATGTGGGGCCTGATTTGGGCCAAAGCTACATCGTGGACGCGTTCATGGTGGTGGTGCTGGGCGGTGTGGGCCAACTCGCAGGCACGGTTTACGCCGCTCTGGGTCTGGGCCTGGTCAACAAGTTGCTGGAAGGCTGGACGGGCGCGGTGCTTGCCAAGATCGCCGTGCTGGTGTTCATCATCATCTTCATCCAAAAGCGGCCGCAAGGCATCTTCGCGATGAAGGGGCGCAGCGCTGAAGCGTGAAGAGAACCATGAACATGAAAAATTTGGAACTCCCCACCACCGCCCCTTTGATGGGCCGCCAAGCCTGGTCGGCGTTTTTGCTGGCGCTGATCGTGGTCGGCGTGCTGGCCCCGGTGTTCAACTTGTGGGTGCCCGAGAGCAGTGCCTTCCATTTGAGCGATTACGCCATCGCCTTGATTGGCAAAATCATGTGCTACGCCATCTGCGCGCTGGCCATGGACTTGATCTGGGGCTACACCGGCATCTTGTCGCTGGGCCATGGTTTGTTTTTCGCTTTGGGTGGCTATGTCATGGGCATGTACCTCATGCGCCAGATTGGCCAAGACGGCAACTACAAAAGCGACTTGCCCGACTTCATGGTATTTCTGGATTGGAAAGAGCTGCCTTGGCACTGGATGCTGTCGGACAGCTTTGGCGCCACGCTGGCGCTGGTGGTGCTGGTGCCCGGTGTGATCGCGTTTGTGTTTGGCTACTTTGCCTTTCGCTCGCGCATCAAGGGCGTGTATTTTTCCATCATCACCCAGGCCCTGACCTATGCGGCCATGCTCTTGTTTTTTCGCAACGAAACCGGGCTGGGCGGCAACAATGGCTTCACTGATTTCAAGCGCATCCTTGACTTGCCCATCGCCACCCCCGGCATGCGCATGGTGCTGTTTGTCATCACCGGTTTGACCTTGTTGGGCTTTTATCTGTTCTCGCGCTGGCTGGTGGGCAGCAAGTACGGCCGCGTGTTGATGGCGATTCGCGATGCCGAAACGCGGGTCATGTTTTCGGGCTATTCGCCGCTGCCCTACAAGCTGAGCATTTGGGTCATTTCGGCCGTGATGTGCGGCATTGCTGGGGCTTTGTATGTGCCGCAAGTGGGCATCATCAACCCCGGCGAGATGAGCGCGGCCAACTCGATCGAGATCGCGGTGTGGGCGGCGGTGGGTGGGCGCGGCACCTTGATCGGCCCGATCGTGGGGGCGTTTTTGGTGAACGGGGCCAAGAGTTTGCTGACGGTAAGTGCGCCTGAGTTTTGGCTGTATTTTTTGGGTGCGCTGTTCATTGGCGTGACCGTGTATTTGCCCAAGGGTGTGATCGGTTTGCTGCGTTCACGTCAAGGCTTGTTTCGAAAACCCCAAGTTTGGCTCAAATATTTCCGTCATTCCCGCGAAGGCGGGAATCCAGACACTGGATCCCCGGTCAAGCCGGGGATGACAAGCGATGTATTACCGAGGACGACAGCCTCTCAGTCATCCACCGAACGCCAAGGCGGTGCCACATGACGCCCGATCTTTTGCAAAAAGGCGCTGAACGTGTGGCCCGCGTGGCCCAACAACGCGTTGAATCCACAGAATCCGGTGGCCGCAGCGCGGGCTATGGCCGCGTGGTGCAAGACGCCAGCCAAGTCGATGTGACGCATGGCCGTATCCTGTATCTGGAAGACGTGAGCGTCAGCTTTGACGGCTTCAAAGCCATCAACAAGCTGTCGCTCGACATCGCGCCTGGCGAGCTGCGCTGCATCATTGGCCCCAACGGCGCAGGCAAGACCACGATGATGGACATCATCACCGGCAAGACCCGCCCTGACGAAGGCCGTGTGTTCTTTGGCAGTACCATCGACTTGCTGCGTTACAACGAACCCGCGATTGCGCAGTTGGGCATTGGCCGCAAGTTCCAAAAGCCCACGGTGTTTGAACAGCTGAGCGTGTTTGAAAACCTTGAGCTGGCCCTCAAAACCCCCAAGGGCGTGAAGGCCTCGATGTTCTTCAAGCTCGATTCGCGCCAAAGCGACCGCCTGGCCGAAGTGCTGCACACCATTCACTTGGCGGACAGCGTGCGGGTGCAGGCGGGCACGCTCAGCCATGGCCAAAAGCAGTGGCTGGAGATCGGCATGCTGCTCATGCAAGACCCCCAGTTGCTGCTGCTCGATGAACCGGTGGCGGGCATGACCGACTTTGAAACCGAGCGCACGGCCGAGCTGTTCCTGTCGCTCAAAGGCAAGCACTCGCTGATGGTGGTGGAGCACGACATGGGCTTCATTCGCACCATCTCGGACATCGTCACCGTGCTGTGCGACGGCGCGGTGTTGGCCCAAGGCACGCTCGATCAGGTGCAAGCCGACGAGCGGGTGATTGAAGTTTATTTGGGGCGCTGAAGATGCTTGAAGTCAAAAACATCCATCAATACTACGGCGGCTCTCACATCCTGCGCGATGTGAGCCTGAATGCGGAACTGGGCCAAGTCACGGTGCTGCTGGGCCGCAACGGCGTGGGCAAAACCACCTTGCTGAAATCCCTCATGGGCTTGGTGCCGATCAAAAGTGGCAGCGTGGTGCTGGACGGCAAAGACCTGAGCCATGCCAAACCCTACGAACGCGCTGCAGCCGGTGTGGGCTACGTGCCCCAAGGCCGTGAAATCTTTGCCCGCCTCACGGTCGAAGACAACCTGCGTATGGGCCTCGCCACACAGCCCGGCGGCACACCGATCCCACCCGAGTTGTTTGAGCTGTTCCCCGTGCTCAAGCAGATGCTGCACCGCCGAGGCGGTGACTTGTCAGGCGGGCAACAACAGCAACTGGCCATTGCCCGCGCCCTGGCCGCCAAGCCGCGCCTGCTGATCCTGGACGAGCCCACTGAAGGCATCCAGCCCAGCATCATCAAAGACATCGGCCGCGTGATCCGCCAACTGGCCGACGTGGGCCTGCAAGGCCAGCGCATGGCGGTGCTGCTGTGCGAGCAGTATTACGACTTTGCCGAAGAACTGGCTGACCAGTACTTGGTGATGGAGCGCGGCGAGGTCATCGCGCGCGGGCTGGGGAGCGAGATGAAGGAAAAGAATATTCAGCAGTGGGTGGGGATTTGATTTTGGCTGCCGGGATAGTCGTGATGGATATTTTTGGTCGCTGAATTGACGAAGCGATATGCAGATGGGGTTGAGCAAAGCGCGGTACAGGCTTAGGAGACGATCGTCTGTTCAGCGGCGATTGCAGTTAAAATTTTTGCAACACATCAGCAAATGAATGACCCCCATGCAACGCCGCATCCTCCTGTTTCGATTCCTTCTCTCAATCGGTTGTGTTGTGCTGGCCGCAGCGATGTCTCCGCTCACCGCCGCGATGTCTCCGCTCACCGCCGCCGCGCAGGAGCGTATTGGCGTCCTGATGCTGCACGGCAAAAATCCGGGCAGCAACATGGACCCGAACTTCGGCCTGATGAAAGGCAACTTCGAGCGCCAGGGCTGGCTGGTCTCCTTCCCCGACATGCCTTGGTCACGGGGACGCTATCTCAGTGGTGACCTCGACAAGGCGATGGCCGAGATTGCTGGCCACATCAAGGGCTTGCGCGAACAGGGCGCTACCAAAATCATCATTGCTGGTCACAGCATGGGGGTACCTGCGGGTATGGCCTATGCTGCCCGTGCCCGTGCCGGTGACGTGGACGCACTCGTACAGTTGGCGCCGGGGCATATTCCCCTTGGCTACTACACGTATCCCCGTCTCAAGTCGGTACGAGACAGCATCGATGAAGCACGTGCTTTGGTTGCTGCAGGCAAGGGGGAATCAAACGAGCGTTTCAACGACATCAATCAAGGCCGCCAGCAACCCGTGATCACCACAGCCAAGAATTATTTGTCTTACTTTGACCCCACATCGGACGCTGAAATGTCGGTCACCGCGCCCCGAATCCCTGCCAAAACGCCTGTGATGACCATCATCGGCGAAAAAGACCCGCTGTTTTCGAGCATCAAGTTCTACTACGTTGACAAGCTGCCCGCTAACCCGAAGAACAAATACTTAGAGGTCTCAGGTGGCCACCTGGACTCACCGCGCATCGCTAATGACGCAGTCATTGCGTGGATCAAAGCCGCCGTTGCGCCCTGAGCGCTTGCCGACCTCGCCATCAGTCGCTGGTCATCACAATGCATTCGAGGATGCAGTTCGGCGTCTATTTCAATGGTCTCAGCGGATAGAGACCCAAGATTTTCAAGCGGGATTACAGATTCCACAGCCGTGGCAACGTGCCCGCAAGCCCCCACATCTCTTGCCGCCATGCGGCCCATACTTGCCGGAGCAATTGCATCGCAGGCTCTGTCACCGGTGAGAGTGTTCGCAGCACGATGACCTGTTTGTGTGGTGAGGTGGCCCCTGCGCTCAGGCGCAGTTCAGACGCTTCAAGCAGTTCGCGTGCACTGCCCAAAGCCCGTTCGATGCGCTCGTCGGCCATGGTGCTGCCCGCCGCAAACGCCAGCGTGGCCACGCAGCGTTGGCCTGCCAGCCCCAGTGGGCTGTTCATCAGGCGGCTGTCGGTGGCGTCGATGTTGCCGCGCTCGAGCCACACGCCTGGGATCTCCAGGTGTTGACGAAACGTGCCTTGTACATAGGGTAAATCGGCCGCAGGCAGCCCAAACGCGGTGATGTCCCAGGCCATCATTTCTGCGCCGGGGGCCAAGTCAAACACAGCGCGGTTGAGGGCATCACAGCCGTTGTAGGCAATGGCTTCTAATGGCAGCCATTCCAAGCGAGCGCCAGATTCGACACGCACATGCACCTGTTGTGTAGCCAGCCCGGCTTCAGACCGGTAAAAGCGCGTGGCCCCGGGTGTAGTGACCAGACCATGCGCCCCAGAGCCCACGGTGACTTGAATGTCCAGCGTGTCGCCACCCACCAGGCCACTGGGTGGGTGCACCAGCACGTTGTGGCAGATGGCATCTCCTTCGGGGTAGAGGCTTTGCAAGATGCGCAGCGGGCCCTGGTGCAGGTAACGGGCGACGCTGCGATTGGCTTCGAGCGTGTAGTCCAAATCCAGTCGGGCCAGCCAAGTCATTGGAACCACTTCCTTGGGTTGGCCGACCGCATCACACGCCAAACAGCATGTGCCTTATTCGCCTTGTGAGCCGCGGTGGGCCCAGCCGGTGGTGCGCTTTTCGATGTAGCTGAACAGCTCATACATGAGCATGGCCATGGCACCCACCACCACCAGACCCGAAAACGCCAAACCCATTTGCATGGCCGAGCCCGCCGAGATCAGCAGGTAGCCAATGCCTTCGTTCGAGGCCGTCATCTCGGACACCGTGGTGCCCACAAAGGCCAAGGTGATGGCGACTTTGAGCGAGCCATAAAAGTAGGGCATGGAGCGGGGCAGGCCGACTTTGACCAGCACGTCCCAACGCTTGGCACCCAGCACGCGCAGCACGTCTTCCAGCTCAGGCTCCAGCGTGGCCAAGCCAGTGGCGATGTTCACCATGATCGGGAAGAAGCTGATGAGGAAAGCCGTGAGGATGGCTGGGCCGATGCCAATGCCAAACCACACCACCAAGATCGGCACAAAGGCCGCTTTGGGCAGCGCGTTGAAGGCGGTCATGAGCGGGTACACGGCGGCATAGGCCAGGCGTGAGCTGCCAATGATGAAGCCCAGCAACACGCCCACCACGATGGCGATGCCAAAGCCGACCATGGTGACCCAATAAGTGCGCCAAGCGTGGCCCGCGATCACGTCGCGGTATTCGATGGTTTGCTGTGCGATGCGCCAAGGGCTGGGAAAGATGAATTCCGACACGTTGAAGGCGCGGCACAGGCCTTCCCAAAGCAGGATGCTGAGCGTCAGCAAGATCCAGGGCGACCAGCTTTCGAGAGATTTTTTGTTCATGTGGGGCTCCCGCTTATTGGTTGATCGCCGCACCGGTCTTGCGCATGGCACCGATGTGGCCGCGCAGCTCGTGCACGATGTTGGTGAATTCGGGCGTGTAGGTGATCTCGAGATCGCGTGGACGCGGCAGGTCGATTTCTTTTTTCACCACAAAGCGGCCGGGGCTCTTGCTCATCACGTACACCGTGTCGGCCAAAAACACCGATTCGCGCAGGTCGTGCGTGACCAAAATGACGTTGAACTTTTGCTCGGTCCACAGGTCGCGCAAGATGCACCAGAGTTCTTCACGCGTGAAGGCATCCAGCGCGCCAAAGGGCTCGTCGAGCAGCAGCATCTTGGGCTCGTGGATCAAGGCGCGGCAGATGCTGGCGCGTTGCTGCATGCCGCCCGACAGTTGCCACGGGAACTTGTCTTCGTAACCGCCCAAGCCCACGGTGTTCAGCAGTTTGCGAGCACGCTCAGCGTACTCTTCTTTCTTTTGCTTGAAGTTGGAGCGGTAGGGCTCCACGATTTCGAGCGGCAGCAGCACGTTGTCGAGCGTGGTGCGCCAGGGCAACAAGGACGAGGCTTGAAACGCCATACCGCTGATTTTGAGCGGACCCGTCACAGGCTGGCCGTCCACCAGAATGCGGCCTTTGCTGGGCATCTTCAGACCCGTGGTCAGCTTCATGAAGGTGGACTTGCCGCAGCCCGATGGTCCAACGATGGCGATGAACTCGCCTTGCTTGACTTGCAGGTTGATGTCTTCGACGGCGAAGTGGTTTTCGGCCAGCAACTCGTCGTTGTAGGCCAGCCAGACATTCTGGAAATCAACGAATGATTCTTGGGTCATGGTGAAAGCTTAAAAAATGGTGTTCGATAGTGTATACACGTTTCGTCCTGTAAAAGCCCACCGACCTGTGCAGGTTGTGGTGGGCTCGGAACGCCGGGGCTGCATGCCCCGGAGCTGGCGCTGATTTACTTCTTGCCTTTGGGCAGAATGTCGAGTTCTTTGGCCGTGGGCAAGAACGAACCGTTCCAGATGTCTTCGGATTTGACGCGGGTCTTGGTGTTAAAGGCGTCAGACACTTGCGAAGCCATCAGCGTCATGCGGGGGGCGTTGATCTGGCCAAAGCCTTCGGCGCGGGCCGATGGGCTGTTGATCACGGTGTCGATGGCCAGTTGCAGGCGGCGGGTTTCGAGCGCCACGTTGATGATGCCGTCACGGGCCTTGACCGACTCAATGGCTTTGGCAGGGTCTGCGATCACATCCTTGGCACCCTTGGTGAAGGCGGCCAAGAAAGCTTTCACAGCGGCGGGGTTTTCTTTCAGGATCTTGGGCGAGGCGATGATCGCGTTGCCATAGAGCTTGACGCCAAAGTCGGGGTACTGCATGACCACCACGTCTTCGGCTTTCACGCCGCGCGCTTCGATGTTGAGCAGCGAGGTGAAAGTAAAGCCAGTGATGGCGTCCACGTCACCGCGCACCAGCATGGTTTCACGCAGCGGCGGGTCCATCGCGGTCCAGGCCACGTTTTGCACGTCGTTGGCCTTGGCAAAGATCGGGAATGCACGACGGCCAGCGTCAAACACAGGTGCGCCCAGCTTTTTGCCGGCCAAATCGGCGGGGGTCTTGATGCCGGACTTTTTCAAAGCCATGACCGAAGCGGGCGTATTGTTGTAGACCATCATGATGGCCACAGGCTTGTTGGGCGCGTCGGGGTTGTTGGCGTGGAATTCCATCAGGGCGGCCAGGTCGGCAAAACCCAGGTCATACGTGCCCGAAGCCAC
>CAMDFT010000052.1 GCA_945897795.1 Limnohabitans sp. Rim8
GTGAGCCAGGGATTCGCTGTCGGCGTGGATGACTTTGGAAACACCTGCGATTTGGGCGGCGGCTTGCGCAGCAGCGGCGGCGTTGTGGCCCGCTACCAGCACATGCACATCACCACCGCAAGCGGCGGCGGCTGTGACGGTGTTCAGGGTAGCGCCTTTGATGGAGGCGTTGTCGTGTTCGGCAATAACGAGTGCGGTCATGGTCAGATTACCTTTGCGACGTTTTTCAATTTATCAACCAGCGTGGCCACATCGGGCACCTTGATGCCAGCGCTGCGCTTGGCGGGCTCGGTCACTTTCAGGGTCTTGATGCGGGGGGCCACATCGACGCCCAGATCTTCCGGCTTGAAGTGGTCGAGCTGCTTTTTCTTGGCCTTCATGATGTTGGGCAGCGTCACATAACGCGGCTCGTTCAGGCGCAGGTCGGTGGTGATCACGGCGGGCAGGCTGATGCTCAGCACTTCCAGGCCACCGTCGATCTCACGGGTCACTTGGGCTTTGCCATCCACGATTTCGACCTTGGAAGCGAATGTGGCTTGGGGCAAATCGGCCAACGCCGCCAGCATCTGGCCGGTTTGGTTGCAGTCGTCGTCAATGGCTTGCTTGCCCAAGATGATCAGGCCGGGTTGCTCTTTGTCGACCAAGGCCTTGAGCAGTTTGGCCACAGCCAGCGGCTGCAGGTCCATGTCAGCGGGGGTCTCGACCAGAATGCCGCGGTCGGCACCGATGGCCATGGCGGTGCGAAGGGTTTCCTGGCACTGCGTCACCCCGCAA
Organism: Limnohabitans sp. Rim8; assembly: GCA_945897795.1. Classification (GTDB taxonomy): domain Bacteria; phylum Pseudomonadota; class Gammaproteobacteria; order Burkholderiales; family Burkholderiaceae_C; genus Limnohabitans_A. The sequence goes on from CAMDFT010000052.1 coordinate 775, forward strand.
GACACGGCAATCACTTCGGTTGCAAAACCTTTTTCTTTCAGGCGCACGGCTTCTTCAACGGCGATCTCGTCAAAGGGGTTCATGCTCATCTTGACGTTGGCGATGTCCACGCCGGAACCGTCGGACTTGACACGGACTTTGACGTTGTAGTCCACCACCCGCTTGACGGGAACCAGAATTTTCATGAAAACTTCTCCATTGATATCAAAACCCAAGCACCTTGAAACGCCGTGATGTCATTGACGTTACGTAAACGTCAATTGTGCATCAAAAGCGCCAAAAAGGCACCTTACATTGCAGAAAAAAGCACGACCGTTCGTATTTTAAACTGGTTTTTTGAAAACCATACTCATCACTTGCCTATCCTACCCCCGGGAATTCACCGACCAATCGGTAGGCAAATCAGGGTTAACATCGGTTTTCCTGACGATCGTTTGATATTACGATTATGTTTTGTAACCAAATCAATGGAGCAATTGGATGAAGAAGATTTTGATTTCCGTGGCTGCAGCAGCCCTTGCCAGCTTCACTGGCTTGGCCCAGGCACAAACTGTTTTGACCGTATCGAGCTGGGTTCCTCCAACACACGGTCTGTCCACATCGCAAAAAGAATGGTGCGATGACCTGGCCACCAAAACATCCAACCGCGTTCGTTGCAACATCCTGCCTCGCGCTGTCACCCCCGCACCCGGCACTTTTGATGCCGTCAAAAACGGCTTGGTCGACGTGTCCTTCACGGTTCACGGCTACACCCCGGGACGTTTTGTGCTGTCGCAAATGGCCGAGTTCCCATTTTTGGGCGACCGTGCCGAGCCTTTGTCGGTGGCTTTCCACCGCATTGCCACCAAGTACCCTGAATTCACGGCCGAACACCAAGGCGTCAAGGTTTTGGGCTTTTTCACCCACGGCCCGGGCATCGTTTTCAACACCAAAAAACCCATCACCCGCGTGGAAGACCTCTCGGGCTTGAAGTTCCGGGTCGGTGGCGGCATGGTCAATGAAATCTCCAAGACACTGGGCATGAACGTCACGCTCAAGCCCGCACCAGAATCGTATGAATTGTTGTCGAGCGGCGTGATGGACGGCACCTTGTTTCCGGCCGAATCCACCGACTCCTTCAAGATCGACAAGATCATCAAGCACGCTACCCAGTTCCCTGGCGGCCTCTACAACACCAGTTTCGTCTTCATGATGAACCCGGCCAAGTACAACAGCCTCTCGGCTGCTGACAAAAAGGTGGTGGACGAATTGTCCGGCGAGGCTGTCGCACGACGCTTCGGTAAGGCCTGGGACCGCGTGGACGATCTGGCTTTGACCAACATGCAGAAAAACGGCGTCAAGGTCATCAAGGCCGACAACAGTTTCGTCAGTGGTGTCACGGTCAGTGTCAACAAACTCGAACGTGACTGGGCCCAAGCAGCCAAGGCCAAAGGCCTGAAGGACCCATCAGGTACTTTGGCTGAGTTCCGCGCTGAAATCGCCAAATTGCAAAAGCAAAAGTGATTTAGCCCCCCTGGGTGAGCCACCCGGGGGCTGGTGAACACCGGCGGTATTTGCTCTGTCGGCAAATACCGTTTTTTTTATGGGTGGCCAATTGAAAAAAATTCTCGAAATCTTGTGCGGCACTTTGTCAGGTCTGGCTCTTTTCGCCATCATGGTGCTGACTTTTCTGGATGTCTCGGGTCGCAAAATGCTTTCACACTCCATCACCGGTTCATTGGAGTTGACTGAGCTGCTGATGGTGGTCGTCATTTTTGGAGCGCTGCCCTTGGTCTCGCTTAAGGGCGAGCATGTGGTGTTTGACTCACTGGACGTGCTGTTGCCGCGCTGGGTCAGAAAAATCCAACAAGGCTTGGTTCACCTGGCTTGCGCTGCATTGCTTTTCGGATTGGCGTATTTGATGTGGCAAACGGGTGGTGAGTTTGCGGTGACGGGCGAGACCACAGCCCAACTGAAAATCACCAAAGCACCTTTCATCCAAGGCATGGGCGTGTTGTGCGGCCTGACGGGCCTGGTGCATCTGGTCAAAGCGTTCAAGTCCGGCGACGAGACCGCGGCCGAAGGAGGCACGCTGTGACCGAAGCCTTGCTGGGATTTTTGGCCATCTTTGTGCTGGCCCTTTTGCGCATGCCCTTGGCTTTTTCCATGGGCTTGGTCGGCATCTTAGGTATTGGCCTGACCCGCGGATGGCTGCCCGCCATGGCCAGTACGGCCCAGGTCGTTCACGAGACCGGTTTCGCCTACACCTTGTCGGTGATTCCGCTGTTCATCCTGATGGGCAATTTTGTGGCACGGGCGGGCTTGGCACATGAGCTGTTCCATGCGGCCTACACCTTCATCGGACACCGCAAAGGCGGACTGGCGCATGCCACCATTGCCGCGTGCGCAGGTTTTGGTGCGATTTGTGGCTCATCGATTGCCACCGCCGCCACCATGAGCAAAGTGGCTTACCCCTCCATGAAAAAAATGGGTTACAGCGATGCCATGTCAACGGGAGTGATCGCGGCGGGTGGCACTTTGGGCATCATGATTCCCCCATCTACCATTTTGGTGATCTACGGCATCATCACCGAAACCCACATCGGCAAACTGTTTGCAGCTGGGGTGCTGCCCGGAATTTTGACCGCTTGCCTGATGATGCTGGCGGTGGTCCTGATGACTTGGCACGACCCGGAACATGCGCCTGCTGGCGAAAAATTCAGTTGGTCTGAACGGTTCAAGGCCGTGCGCGGCATCTGGGGCGTGCTGCTCTTGGTGGTGCTGGTGCTGGGCGGCATTTATGGTGGATTTTTCACTGCCACAGAAGGCGCGGGCATGGGAGCCACGGGCGCATTTCTTTTTGCCTTGGCGCGCAAAGCATTGTCTTGGAAAGTTTTGGGCCAGGTTCTGGTCGAATCGGCCCGCACCACGGCCATGCTGTTCACCTTACTGATTGCGGCGACGATCTTTGCCAACTTCGTCAACTACACCAGCTTGCCCTTTGAGCTCAAAGACTGGATCACGGGATTGGGTCTGTCGCCCATCATGATCGTGGCCGCGATGATGCTGATCTATGTGCTGTTGGGCACCGTGATGGAAGAGCTGACCATGGTCTTGCTGACCATCCCCTTGTTCTTCCCCATCGTAGTACAGCTGGGTTTTGATCCGGTCTGGTTTGGTGTGCTGATCGTGATGGTGATTCAGATCGGGCTGATCTCGCCCCCGGTGGGCATGAACCTGTTTGTGCTCAACACCTTACTGCCCCAAGTGGGCCTGGGCACCATCTTCAAAGGCGTCTGGCCCATGGTGCTGGTGTTGGTCATTACCCTGGGCATCCTGCTGGCCTTTCCGGCCATCAGCTTGTGGTTGCCGTCGATGATGGACTGACCATGTGCATCACCCGCTGCGGGTACGGGATCTCGATCTTGTGCTCGCGCAGCGCGGCCAAGATCAGCAGGTTGATGGTCGAGCGCAAAGCCAATTGGCCGTTTTCTGGATCGGCAATCCAGTAGCTCACGGTGAACTCCAGACCGTCCGCGCCAAACTGGCTCAAAAAGGCATTGGGGGCGGGGTCTTTCAGCACCCGCTCCTGGCTCTCGCAGGCCTCGATCAAAAGCCGCCGCACCAAGTCCACATCGCTGTCATAAGCCACCGAAACAAGGGTTGTCTGAGACAGCTTGGGGTCCATCAAGGTGAAATTCTCCACCCGGTTGATGATCAAAAACTCATTGGGCACGATGGATTCGCGGCCGTTCAAAGCCCGGATCACGGTGTAACGGGCCTTGATGTCGACGATCCGCCCTTCAAACCCGTCCACCAGCACCATGTCCCCGATGCGCATGCTGCGCTCGGCCAGGATCACAAAGCCGCTGACGTAGTTGGAAGCGAGCTTTTGCAAGCCAAAGCCAATGCCCACGCCCACCGCACCGCCCAGCACCGACAAAGCCGTCAGGTCAATGCCCACGGACGACAGCGCCAACAGCAAGCCCACAAACATGAGCAAGGCCCGCACCGTGTTGCTGATGACCTTGCGCAACGACAAATCACTGCCCGTGGCCGATTTGAGCAAACGCGCCTCGATGGCTGCCGACACCCACAGCGCCACAATCAGCACGGCCCCGGCCGTGAGTGCCCCCTCGATCATGGTGCGCACGGACAGCACACTGCCGCCGATTTTCCAGCTGATTTGGTCCAGCTCGTGGAGCACCAGCGGCAAAATGCCCGTGACCCACAGCACCACCGCACCCCAAGCCAGCCAGGAAATCGTGCGCTCCAGCACCCGCACAAAGGGCGCATTGGAAAACGCCACCTGCAGCACCTTCACACCCAAGCGGATCACCGCCAGCGACATGCACACCGGCAGCAAGACCGCAAACAATGGCGCAGTCTGCTGCTGGGTCAGCAGCGTGCGGGCCACAAACGTCAGCCCAAGCAGCAGCACCGGGAAAAGCACCCCATCGATCAGTCTGCGGCCCAGCAAAATGGCCATGTCCTGACCGCTGAAGACCCGGCGCACACCCCAGACCATCAGCCAGGCCAACACCAGGCAAACCGCAAAAGCGCCCAAGGCCATCAAGGATTCTGGCCGCGCCAAGCCGAGCAACAAGCCCATCGGATCGATCACCGCCATGTTGCTCATGCCCGCCATGTGGGTGTCCTTTTCTCGATGAAGGCCTGCACGCCCTCTTGCGCCACCTCGTGCACCATGTTGCAGGCCATGGTCTGGCCCGCCAACTGGTACGCCGCCTCGATGCCCATCTCGCGCTGTTGATAGAACAAGGCCTTGCCGACCCGCACCGCCTCACGCGGTTTGGACAGGATGGCGTTCACCAGATCATCGACCTGCGCATCCAGTTCAGCCGGCACACAAAAGCGGTTGACCAGCCCCCGGCTTTGGGCCTCGGCGGCCGAGATGAAACCACCCGTGAGCAGCATCTCCATGGCCTGCTTGGCGTGCATGTTGCGCACCAGCGGCACGCTGGGCGTGGCGCAAAACAAACCCACATCGATGCCATTCACGCCAAACGTGGCGCTGTCGACTGCTACTGCCAAATCGCACTGCGCCACCAGCTGGCAACCTGCGGCCGTGGCCAAGCCCTGAACACGGGCAATCACCGGCACCGGCAGCTTTTGAATCGTCAGCATCATGCGGCTGCATTGGGCAAACAGCTTTTGGTAGTAAGCCAGCTCGGGTTGAGCCCGCATTTCTTTCAGGTTGTGCCCGGCGCAAAAGGCTTTGCCCGCTGCGCCCAGCACCAGCACACGGGCCTGCTCGTCCTGCGCGATCGCATTCAGGGCTTGCTGCAGAGCGGACAGCATGGCCTCGCTTAAAGCATTGAAGCTCGCGGGGCTGTTGAGGGTCAGCCGGTGTACGCCGCGCGCATCGCGCTCGTGCAGCAGCAGGTCGGTCGGTTGGGGGGCAGTGGTGTCGGTCATGCCCCGATTGTGCCCAAAGCCTGGGCTCAAACGTCGGCCAGCACGCGCAAATGGGCTTCCACACTGCGGCCCAAGGCACTCAGGTTGTAGCCGCCCTCCAGGCAACTGACGATGCGGCCTTGGGCATGGCGCAGCGCCACGTCCTTGATGCGCTGGGTAAGCCAGGCGTAATCCTGCTCCACCAACCCCATCTGCCCCATATCGTCCTCGCGGTGGGCATCAAAACCTGCGCTGATGAAAATCAGCTCGGGCCGGTGTGCCTCTAGGCGCGGCATCCACAGCATGTCCACCAACTCCCGAATGTCCATGCCCCGGGTGTAGGCGGGCACAGGCAAATTGACCAAATTGGCCGCTTGTGATGTCGAGCCACCTTCCGGGTAAAAAGGGTGCTGAAAAAAACTCACCATCAAGATGCGCTCGTCACCCGCCACGATGTCTTCGGTGCCGTTGCCGTGGTGCACGTCAAAGTCGACAATGGCCACCCTCTTGAGGCCATGGCGCTCCAGGGCATATTTGGCAGCGATGGCCACGTTGTTAAAAAAGCAAAAGCCCATGGCCTTGTCGCGGCAAGCGTGGTGACCGGGTGGGCGGACGGCACAAAAAGCGTTCTCCAGCTCCCCGGCCAGCACGGCATCGGTGGCATCCAGCGCGGCACCCGCCGCCGCCAAAGCCGCACCCCAGGTGTGGACGTTGATCATCGTGTCGGGGTCCAGGCTGGTGTGAGTGGGGCCACCGGCCGCCATGTCTTCGCGCAGCGCATCGCCCAAACCACGCAAAGCCGCCACATGCATGCGACCGTGGGCCAGCTCGATGTCGGCCAAAGAGGCAGGGGTGGCCTCGCGCCTTTGCAGCGCCATGTCCACGCCGCTGATCAACAAGCGGTCTTCGATGGCCCCCAAGCGCTCCGGGCATTCCGGGTGACCCGCGCCCATCTCATGGTGCCAACAAGCTGGGTGGGTGAAATAACCTGTCGCGCCCATGTATGTGTCTTCCCGATTCATCACAGCCAACAAGGCTGTTGTTTTTGAAGAATTGATCTGCTTTTTTGTGGTTCCAGCTTAGCACGGGCGCGCGGAGGCGGCGTTTAAACTCATGGCAATGAAAGCGTTCAAAACCTGCTCCCAACCGATCCAGCACAAGCCTAGGCCAAGATGGATGCCCACAGGCTTGGCTCTGCTGATGGGCGCATTGACGGCCCTGGCACCCATCGGCGCGCTGCACTCCCAAGATACCCCCAAGCGCCAAACAGCCAGCAGCCCCCAGCCCGCCAAAGTCAAGCCACAGCAGCGCCGTCCAAGCAAAACGGCCAAAGCCAAACCCGCACCCTCTGCCAAAAAAGCAACCGTCTCGGGCATCCCCCTTGAAAGCTCTGCCCAAACCCAAGCATGGGTTGAGGATGCGGCTCAACGCTTGCAGCTAGACCCCATTTGGCTCAAGAACACCCTGAGCCAAGCCAAACGCCTGCCTTCGGTCGAACGTTTCGTCTTGCCACCCAGCAGCCCCACGGCCAAAAACTGGGCCGTTTACCGCGCCCGGTTCATCGAACCCACACGCATTCAAGCGGGCGCACGCTTTTGGCAAACCCACCGCAGCGCTTTGGAGCGGGCTGAGCGTGAATACGGCGTCCCCGCCTCGATGATCGTCGGCATCATCGGCGTGGAAACCTTGTATGGCCAAAACACCGGCAATTTCCGCATCCTCGACGCACTGGCCACGCTGACCTTTCACTTCCCCAGCGCCCACCCCCGGGCCAGTGCACGCCAGGCTTTTTTTCAAAGCGAGCTTGAGCAATTTTTGCTGCTCACCTCACGCAGCGGCGCAGACCCTCTGGCCATCCGGGGCAGCTATGCCGGCGCCATGGGCCTGCCGCAATTCATGCCGTCGAGTTGGACCAAATTTGCCGTGGACTTTGATGGCGACGGGCGCATCGACCTGTTTGGCAGCCCCCAAGATGCCATCGGCTCGGTGGCCAACTATTTCAAGGCCTTTGACTGGCGCCCCGGCATGCCCACGCACTACCCAGTCAGCCTGACACCGGGCCAAACCAACATGGACAGCCTGCTGGCCCCCGACATCCTGCCCACCTTCAACGTGGCCAGCTTTGTCAGCCAAGGCGCCGCCCTGTCGGGTGCCGCACTGCATCACACCGGCCCACTGGCCTTGATTGAACTGCTCAACGGGCCTGATGCACCCAGTTACGTGGCCGGCACAGAAAACTTTTACGCCATCACCCGCTACAACTGGAGCAGCTACTACGCCATGGCGGTGATTGACTTGGCCGAAGCGGTGGCGCGAGAAGTGCAAAACAAGCGCTGAGGTCGCTCACCCATGAACCCCCTCAACCCTAAAAAACTGCTGCTGACCAAGTGGACGGCGGTCAAACCTGTGGCCAAACAAAAGCACTTTTTGGTGAGTCGTGTGATTCAACCTGTGTTGCCTTCAGACCCGATTGAATTGGTGGAAATCGAAGCGGTTTTTTCTAAGGCGGTGAAGGTGATCGCTTGGCGTGAACTGCAGGATGAAAGTGTTTGGCGGCAGGGTTGGGGCTAACATAAAATAATTAGCATCGCTTGTCATTTTTGGCATAGACAACCCTTCCCGGTCATTGTTACCCTCTTATCAAACTGATTGCAACAAAGTTTCCTGGAGCAAAACCATGAATCATGATGATAGTGCTGCACCGCACCAACTGGACCAACGGCTGGCGCGAAATCGACTCAGCCGACGCGATACGCTGTGGCTTTTCGCAGCCGCATCATCACTCGGCGGATTAAGCAGCGGCTGCAGCACATCGCCAGTGACCGGAAAAAAAATCCTTGTCGGCATGTCTCGAGCTGACGAACGCGCGGTTGATAAAGAGCACGCTCCGCACCAGTTTTCAGCCGACCTGGGCGTTGTTCAAGACGCCGCAGTGAATAACTACGTGGCCGATGTACTGCAGCGGCTGCTCCCGCAGGCGCAGCGTCAGGATGTCAGCTTTTCGGCACGCGTTCTCAATGCCAACTACGTGAACGCTTACACCTTCCCCGCCGGCACCATGGGCGTGACGCGAGGCATCATGCTTGAAATGGAGGACGAGGCACAGCTGGCCGCCTTGCTTGGACATGAGATGGGCCACGTCAATGCACGTCACTCAGCGCAAAGCCAAGGCAAGGAATTGATCACCACTGCGGCATTGTTCGGTTTGTCGGTGGCCTTAAGTGACTCCAAATGGAGCCCCCTGATTGACTTGGGTGGTCAGATCGGCGCCAGCGCTCTGCTGGCCCGATATTCGCGAAGTCATGAACGCGAAGCCGATGCGCTGGGGCAGAAGTACATGGTGGCAGCCGGTTACCCCGCCCAAGGCATGACGCAGCTTCACGAATTGCTGCTGGCCACTGAAAAAGGCAAGCCAAATATCTTGGAGACCATGTTCTCCTCGCATCCGCTAAGCCAAGAGCGCAGGGACACCGCTGCACGCTTGGCAGAAACGGCGTATGCCGCGAGCCTGAGTCGACCCAATGGTCGTGAACGCTACATGGACAGCACCGCCGGCTTGCGCCGGCTTCAGCCTGCTGTGCTGGCCTGTCAGAACGGCGAAACCGCACTGTCTCGCAAGCAGTTACCAGAGGCGGAGCGACAGTTCGCCGCCGCGCTGCGACATACACCCACGGACTACGCTGCAAACTTACGCATGGCCCAATGCCAACACGCCATGGGAAAGTTAGCTGAAGCCCGTCGCTATGCACAGACCGCCCGCGAAATCTATCCGCAAGAAGCGCAGGCCGTCAAATTTACAGCCAGCGTGCGCCTGGCCCAGAACGATCCCGCCGGTGCGTTGGCAGATCTTCAGCAGTTTGATCGGTTATTGCCTGGTGACGCTGGAGCCGTCTTTTTGAAAGGCGTTGCCAACGAAGGCCTTGGGCAACGCCAAGCGGCGGGAAAGTACTTTGCGCAGTATTTGAAATCCGAGGCCGATGATCCAGCTGCAAAGTACGCAAAGAAGCGCTTGGCAGACTGGGGAATGAAGCCCTGATGACCGCCAACACTCGCCCAGGGCTCTGGTTGAATTGCTCAATGGCCCCGATGCCGCCAGCTACGTGGCCGGCACCGAAAACTTTTATGCAATCACACGCTACAACTGGAGCAGTTACTACGCCATGGCAGTGATTGAGCTGGCCGAGGTGGTGGGTCGGAAAATACAAAAAAACTGAAGGCTTTGAACCATGAACCCTGTCCACCCCAAAAAAACTGCTGCTGACCAAATGGACTGCGGTCAAGCCCGTGGCCAAACAAAAGCACTTCTTGGTCAGCCGAGTGATCGAACCTGAGTTGCCGACCGACCCGATTGAACGGGTAGAAATCGAAGCGGTGTTTTCCAAGGCTGTTCAGGTGATTGCTTGGCGTGAATTGCAGGACGACAGCAGGTGGCGACAGGGCTGGGTTTGAATGTATCCAGTGATAACATTCGTCGAAGTTACAAACAGGAATAAAAAAATGAGCGTCAGTGCCGCACCTCTTTTGCTCGCTGCCAGCATGGCGATCACCCTGCCTGCCTTGGCCTCCGAAATATGTTCTCAATTGCCCGATGCGTTGCAAACCATTCCTGTCAACCACATCAGTCAAAACAGTGAACTTTCTAGCTTGGACAGCAAGTTAGATTTTTATCTCAAACCATGTCTGGCCCCAGTCACCGAGCAAAACAAAAAAGCCATCTGTGCAAATGGCAAACTGGTTGCCGAGCAGGCATTGAGGGTTGTCGCCCGACTTGATCAAGCTGGTTCGAGAAATCCGTTTTTGGCCAATGCAAAAATCAGGTCTTATGCCATTGGCGCTAATCTGTTGGAGCGTATGAAGCAGTTGCGCGCCAACGGAACGTGTCTCTAGATTTGTTCAAGCCATAACGAACCGGGCCCCTACCGCCCAAGTCATTCAGTGGCGTGACTTGCAAAACGAGGCGGTTTGGCGGCTGTGCTGGGTTTGACCCTTATCCCTATTGCGCGCGCCCTTCGCCTACGGACCGCAGCGCGCATCGTGACTACCCCATCGGCTTCTCGTTGTAGCGGTAACGGAAGGTGCAGTAGGACGCGCCCTCCATGATGGTCTGCTTGCGCTCCAATGAAATGTTCGGGTCGTAGCCCTGGCAAAACGTGCCGTCTCGATTGCATGAGAGCAAATGGCCGATCTTGCCCAAGCCCATTTCCTTGTAGGCCTCAGCATACTGGCAGCGCGTGATGTCGAAATCGAACACCGAATCGCTGGCTTCAAGCACCTTCATCTCCAGCGCGCCGTCGCTTGTCCAATGTTCATAGAGCTGGATGAAGTCGGCCATGCAGGTCTGGCCACCGGCCTTCTCTGCAAAATACTGCCCTTCTGCCACGGCAGCCTTGCGAATGGCCGTATCCAAAATCAAGGCCGCACGCTCCTCCCCGATTTGCGCCACCATCTCCGCATAGATGGGGCCAATCACTTGAGCCTGGAGCTTGCGCTTGGTGAGGGTGGGGATTTCTGTTGTCATGAATGAACCCATTTGATTTGGAAGAAAAAATTGAATGCACCGGGGTAGGCGTCATTCAGCGCCATGCACCTTCATTGCTTTGCCCACTTCCAGCGTCCCTTGCTCTGAGCCCGAACGGGGCACCATCTCGCCTTGGCGGTCGGTCACCTGCGCCATGGCATCGGCCAGGCGATCGGCGGTGTCGGGGCCGGTGCCCAAGTAAACGCCTTGCGTGAGCGTGATGTGCGCCACCTCAAAACTGCCTGCACCTGCGCAAATGATGGTGCGGTTGGGCGCGTCCTCGCTGGCCATGACCAGCATGGCCGGCACCACGGCGCTGGGGTCCAGGGCTTGCAACACGGCCTCGGGCATCAGGCCTTCGGTCATGCGGGTGGCCGCGGTGGGGGCCAGGCAATTCACGCGGATGTGGTGTTTTTCGCCCTCGATCGACAGGGTTTGCATCAGGCCCGCCAGCGCCATCTTGGCTGCGCCGTAATTGGCCTGACCAAAGTTGCCGTACAAGCCACTTGACGAAGTGGTCATGACAATGCGCCCGTAGTTTTGCGCTTGCATGTGCGGCCACACGGCCTTGGTGCAATGCACCGCACCCATGACGTGCACGTCCATCACCAGTTTGAAGTCGGCCAACTCCATCTTGGCAAAACTCTTGTCGCGCAAAATGCCCGCGTTGTTGACCAGAATATCCACCCGACCCCAGGCGTCCACCGCCTGTTGGACCATGGCTTTGACCGCCTCGAAATCGGTGACCGATGCGCCGTTGGCCATGGCTTCGCCACCTGCTGCGCGGATTTCATCGACCACGGCCTGCGCGGCCGACACCGAGCCGCCCACGCCATGCACATCACCGCCCAGGTCGTTGACCAGCACTTTGGCCCCGCGTGCGGCCAGCGCCAGCGCGTGTTGCTTGCCCAAACCGCCGCCTGCGCCTGTGACGATGGCCACGCGGCCTTTGAAATCGATGCTCATGTGTTTTCCTTGTGACATTGAAAGACAGGGCTGACTTGATTCATCTGCTAATCTGGCCCCAATGACCCTGCAGCCCGCTGCGCACGGACTTTAAACCAGCCCCCGGGCACTGCCTGTTACCCGATTGACAACCTTATGGAACTGAACACCACCATCCTGACCGCCCCCCCCTTGGACGCCGCCACCGTGGTGATGCTGCGCGATGGCCCGGGCGGCTTGCAGGTGCTGCTGATGCGCAGGCATCTGGCCTCGAACGTGCTGGGCGGCGCTTATGTCTTTCCCGGCGGCAAACTCGACCCTGCGGACCAAAGTCCGGCATGGTTGCCCCGCCTGAGCCAGGACAGCGCCACTTTGCACCAAAGGCTGAACGAGCCCGATATCCCCAGCGAACGTGCCGCAGGCCTGTTTGTGGCCGCCATGCGCGAAGCTTACGAAGAGTGCCGCGTGCTGCTGGGCTGCGCGCCCCATGCCGAGCCACAGGCCCAGGCCCTGTTGCAAGCCCTGCGCAGCGGCCAAAGCTGGCACGAGGCCTTTGCGGCCCAGGCCCTGGCCTTGCACACCGAGCCGCTGCTGCCCTGGTGCCGCTGGATCACGCCGCGCCAAGCCTCGGTCACCAACAAGCGCTTTGACACCCGGTTTTTTGTCACCCAGGTGCCCAACGACCAAATGGCCGAGCACGACAACTTTGAGGCCACCGAGGCCCTTTGGATCCAGCCGCGTGAGGCGCTGCTGCGTTATTGGGACCGCCAAATCGAGCTGGCTCCGCCCCAAATCATGAGCCTGGTGCACCTGAGCCGCCACCCCCACGCCCAAAGCGTGCTGGCCGAGGCACAAAGCCGCCGCCCCCCCGTCATCGAGCCCGAACCCTTTGACCAGAACGGCATCCGCACCATCTGCTACCCGGGCGATCCGCGTCACTCGGTCCGGCAGGCGGCCTTTCCAGGCCCGAGCCGGTTGATGTTCAAAAACAAACGTTTTGAGCCTGAGGCGGGCTTGGCCGCTTTGCTTGACTAGAATATGCAGTTAACACGTTTCATTTGCTTACGTGATTTTTGTATTCACATGTAACTTCGTCCCATGAGCCAAACACCTCAGCCGAACTATTTGTCCATTGAGCGGGCCATGGAATTCATTGGTGACGCCAATGGCGTGTTGTCCCTGCTCAAGACGCTGCAGCAAACCCTCAGTGACGATTTACCCCAGCTGCAAGAGTTGCTGGACAAAGGCGATGTGTACGCAGCCAGCCGCATCTTGCACCAGCTCAAGGGCTTCACCCCCGTGTTTTGTGTGGACAGCCTGGTCGAACTGGTGGTCATGGTCGAAGGCCTGAGCAAGCACGCTGAAACCAGCGAAGTGCGCACCGCTTATGACCAACTGGCCCCACAGCTCGAAGCCTTGCGCCAGGAAGTGATCGACCACCTGAGCAGCCACAGCGCAAGCTGATCGCACGGCGCAAACACACCCACCCTGCAGTCAGACAAAACTGCAACCCAAACACAACGGGCCCCAAGGGGCCCGTTGTGTTGTGCAAAGCAGATGGTTACTTCAAAGCCTTGAAGCGCACGCGCTTGGGTTTGGCACCCTCTTCGCCCAAACGGCGCTTTTTGTCGGCTTCGTACTCTTGGTAGTTGCCGTCAAAGAACACCCACTGGCTGTCGCCTTCGGCGGCCAAGATGTGCGTTGCAATGCGGTCCAAGAACCAGCGGTCGTGGCTGATGACCATGATGGAACCTGCGAATTCCAGCAGCGCGTCTTCCAAAGCACGCAAGGTTTCCACGTCCAAGTCGTTGGAGGGCTCGTCCAGCAGCAGTACGTTGCCGCCTTCGATCAGGGTCTTGGCCAGGTGCAAACGGCCGCGTTCACCGCCCGACAACATGCCGACCTTCTTTTGCTGATCGCCACCGTTGAAGTTGAAGCGGCCGCAATACGCACGGCTGGCCATCTGGAACTTGCCCACGTTGATGATGTCCAGGCCGCCCGAAACGTCTTCCCAAACGGTTTTGCTGTTGTCCAGGTCATCGCGGTTCTGGTCCACAAAGGCCATGCGCACGGTCTGGCCGATCTTGACCTCGCCGCTGTCGGGCTGCTCTTTGCCCGCGATCAGCTTGAACAGGGTCGATTTACCAGCACCGTTGGGGCCGATGATGCCGACGATGGCGCCCGCAGGCACCTGAAAGCTCAGGTTGTCGATCAGCAAACGGTCACCAAACGACTTGCTGACGCCCTTGAACTCGAAAACCTCGTTGCCCAAACGCTCGGCCACAGGGATGAAGATCTCCTGGGTCTCGTTGCGTTTTTGGTAGTCGTAGTCGCTCAACTCTTCGAAACGGGCCAAACGCGCCTTGCTCTTGGCCTGACGGCCCTTGGGGTTGGCGCGCGACCACTCCAGTTCTTTCTTCATGGCCTTGGAGCGGGCATCTTCGGTGCGCTGCTCGGTGGCCAAACGGGCGTCTTTTTGCTCCAACCAGCTCGAATAGTTGCCCTTGTACGGAATGCCGGAGCCCCGGTCGAGTTCCAAAATCCACTCGGCGGCGTTGTCCAGGAAGTAACGGTCGTGGGTGATGGCCACCACGGTGCCCGAAAAACGCTGCAAAAACAACTCAAGCCAGTCCACGCTTTCAGCGTCCAAGTGGTTGGTAGGCTCGTCCAGCAACAACATGTCGGGGCGCGACAGCAGCAGGCGGCACAAGGCCACACGGCGTTTTTCGCCGCCAGACAGTTTGCCGATCACCGCATCCCATGGGGGCAGGCGCAGCGCGTCGGCGGCGATCTCCAACTGGTGCTCTGAGGCATCGCCCGCAGTGGAGATGATGGCTTCAAGCTTGGCCTGCTCGGCGGCCAATGCGTCAAAGTCGGCGTCTTCTTCGGCATAGGCGGAGTACACCTCTTCCAGGCGGGCCTGCGCGGCCTTGACTTCGCCCATGCCGCTTTCCACGGCTTCACGCACGGTCTGCTCAGGGTCCATGATGGGTTCTTGCGGCAGATACCCGATCTTCAGGCCCGCCATGGGAATGGCTTCGCCTTCGATCTCTTTGTCGATGCCCGCCATGATCTTGAGCAACGTCGACTTGCCCGAGCCGTTGGTGCCCAGCACGCCAATCTTGGCACCGGGGAAGAAAGACAGTGAAATGTCTTTGAGAATATGACGCTTCGGGGGGACGATCTTGCCAACCCGGTTCATCGAAAATACGTATTGAGCCATGTGTAACCCTGAATAAAAATAGGCAGAGACCGGGCACCCCAAGGGCATCGGCTCTGCACCGCGAACCTGCATGTGGGTCAGGTGCGGCGTGTGCAACCCGGCATTATCCCAGCTTGCCAGGCTTGTGCATGAAAAATTAAACCGCCCGCTCCGTCAACAGGCCCGATCGGCTGGAATACTGCACCCGGCTGTCCAGCGCTTCGAGCTGCACCCGGGCGCTGCGCTGGCCATAGACCTCGGCGCGCAACCAGGCGCATTCGGCGTCCAGCAGCGCATCTGACCCCAAACTGCACCACCAAACCCGGCCCTCGCCGTCCCAGCGGTAGCCGCGTGCCTTGAGCTTGTCTTTGGCCTCAAAGGGCGCCCCAGTGGCGCGCAGTTTGTAACGTGTCTGACCGGCACCTGCCAGCAGGCGCGCCAAACCCGTTTGTCCATCGGCCAGCGGCGACGCCAGTACCTGCAGCAAGGCATGGCAGTCCACCTGCGCCCGGTGCGCGTCGTAAAACCAACCGCGCTCAGACGCCAAAAACTCCAGCTTGGCCGAGCCACTGCCCTCTTTTTTCCAATCGATCCCTTGAAAAGAACAACCCCACGCCTTGCCCGCAAAGACTGGGAAACGCGCCTCGACAAACGGCCGGTCAAACCCGGCGTTGTGCGCTACGACGAGGTCAGCCTGCTCCACCAGCGCCGTCACGGCCGCATCGTCGATGCGCAAACCCTTGACCATGCTGTCGTCGATGCCCGTGATCTCGGTGATCTGGGCCGGAATCGGCTTGCCAGGGTCTTCAAACGACTCGTAAATGGTGACCGGCCCCACGGGCAACCCCGTGGCCGTGTCCACCAGCACCGACAGCATGGCCAGCTCGATGATTTTTTCGCCCTTGCTGTCCAGCCCGGTGGTTTCGGTGTCGAGCACGATCACGCGCTGGTTGGACTGCCCTTTCACTGGCCCGTAATCGGTGCGCGGCACCAGCCGGCGCAGTACCCGAAAGTCGGGGTGCTGCGCCAGGGTTTGGGCCATGGCTTCGGGGTCGCTGGGGGCTGAACGGGTCATGGTCTCTGGCGGCGCAACAGCCTCATGCACCGACAAAGGCGTTATTGCCGCAGGTGATGCCACTTGGGGCGTGGCCGTTTGGGTCACCTTGGAAGGCACAGTTGCGGCTGCGTCGGCCTCAAACCCGAAAAAACTCATCTGGTCAGTTTTGTTCATAGGGCTAGATTAAACCGCGATCTTCGATCGCCCAAACAACCCCTAAAGGATCCAACAGAACATGATTTCAGCGCATGCCCTTCAATCGAGCTTGATGCCCAAGTCCACCGCCAGCTTGATCCAAACTGGCACTTCACCTTCCCAGTCTTTGCGGGTGTCGGCCAGGTTTTTGGGTTTGTTGGGAATGGCGAAGGTTTCGCGCAGCTTGGCGGCGCGTTCAGTGTTGGACCAGGCCACGGCTTCATCGGCCATGCGTTTGAGGATGGCTTCGGGCGTGCCGGCGGGCGCCACCAGCGGCAAGCCGCCTTCCAGCGTGACGAGTTTTTCGGTGTTGCCTTGCTCGGTCAATGTGGGCACATCGGGCAGTTTGGGTGAGCGGTAACTGCCCGTCACGCCGATGGCGCGCACGCCCCGGGTGGACATGGTGTTGAAAGCCTGATAACTGCCCACAGCCACTTGCAGTTGGCCCGAGGCCACGTCGAGCCACATGGGCGCTTCGCCCCGGTAGTGCACCGACTGGATGCTGGTGCCTTGCTGGCGGTTGGTCTGGTCGGCCAACATGTGGGGGTACGAGCCCGGCGCGTAGGTGCCCATGGAGGTGGGGTTCTTTTTGGCCCAGGCCACGAACTCGGCCATGTTTTTGGCGGGGATCTTGTCGGGGATGCCCACCACCAGTGGGCCGGATGGGAACACGGTGACAGGCGTCAGGTCTTTGTCCAGGTTGTAGGGCAACTTGGAGTACAAAACACGGTTTTGCCAAAACGTGCCCGATGTGCTCATGACAAAGGTGTATCCGTCGGCGGGCGACTTGGCCACCGCATCAATACCAATGATGGCGCCCGCGCCGGGCTTGTTTTCGATGACCACCGGCACCCCCAGCTTGCCCGACAGGTACTCGCCGTAATTGCGTGCATAGGCATCGGTCAAGCCGCCGGGTGGAAAAGCCACCACGATTTTGATGGGCTTGGACGGCCACTTGGCAACCTGCGCCCAAACAGGACCTGTCAGGCCGAGAGCCAGTGCCAGCAAGCTCAGCTGAATAAGGGGACGGCGCAACGATCGGGTGTTCATGCAAAGCTCTCTCAAAAAATGGGTGCCCATCAGTTTAGGGCACTTACCCAGCCAGTGACAGTGGGGTTTCAACCCATGGCGTGTCGCCAAGGTGCACAGACAGGAAGCGGATTACCCTGTAAAACGGATTTCGTTTCAATCCATTTCCAATACACCATGGCCCAACATCTGAAGTTTTACATCGACGGCGCATGGGTCGAACCCTCGCAGGCCAAGACCCGCACCGTGATCAACCCTGCCAACGAACAAGCCCTGTACGACATTGCCTTGGGCAACGCCGACGACGTGAACAATGCTGTGGCCGCCGCACGGCGTGCTTTTGAGTCCTTCAGCCAGACCACCCGAGAAGAACGCATCGCGCTGTTGACCCGCATCATCGAGGTCTACAAGACCCGCGCCAAAGACTTGGGCGCGGCGGTCTCCGACGAAATGGGTGCGCCTTTGGCGTTTGCCGAAAAGATGCAGGTCGGCGCAGGTCTGGGGCACATCGTGGCCACGCTGGGCGTGCTCAAGGACTACGCCTTTGAAGAAACCATTGGCAACGCCGAAGTGGTGCGCGAGCCCATTGGTGTGGTGGGCATGATCACGCCCTGGAACTGGCCCCTGAACCAGATCGCCTGCAAGGTGGCCCCGGCCTTGGCCGCAGGCTGCACCATGGTGCTCAAGCCCTCTGAATACACGCCCAGCTGCGCGCTGATTTTTGCCGAAATCCTGCACGAGGCAGGCGTGCCTGCCGGTGTGTTCAACCTGATCAATGGCATGGGTCCGGATGTGGGTGCGGCCATGAGCGAGCACCCGGGCATCGACATGATGTCCTTCACTGGCTCGACCCGCGCAGGCATCGACGTGGCGCAGCGCTCGGCTCCCACCGTCAAGCGGGTGAGCCAGGAGCTGGGCGGCAAGTCGCCCAACATCATCCTGGACGACGCAGACTTCCAAAAAGCCGTGAGCGGCGGCGTGGCCCATGTGTTCTTGAACTCGGGCCAGTCGTGCAATGCGCCCACCCGCATGCTGGTGCCGCAGTCGCGCATGGAAGAAGTCATGGCGATTGCCAAGGCCGTGGCCGACAAGACCAAGGCCGGTGATCCGCGCGCCGATGACACGCAAATGGGCCCCGTGGTCAACGAGACCCAATGGCACAAAATTCAGGGCCTGATTGCCAAGGGCATCGAGGAAGGTGCCACGCTGGTCGCTGGCGGCCCCGGGCGCCCTGAGGGTTTCAGCGCGGGCTATCTGGTGCGCCCCACCATCTTCGGCAATGTGCGCAACGACATGACCATTGCCCGCGAAGAGGTCTTCGGCCCGGTGTTGGTCATCATCGGTTATGCCGACGACGAAGATGCTGTTCGCATGGCCAACGACACGCCATATGGCCTGGCCGGCTATGTGTCAGGTGGTGACAAGGACCGCGTGCGCGCTGTGGCCCGACGGCTGCGTGCGGGCAACATCAACCTCAACGGTGTGCCCAACGAACGCACTGCCCCCTTTGGCGGCTACAAGCAGTCGGGCAACGGCCGCGAATGGGGCCGCTTTGGTTTGGAGGAATACCTCGAAGTCAAGGCCATCGCGGGCTTCAACTGAGCCTCGGCCCCATCCTTGAGCTACTTCAGGGACGGGGTGCTTTCAGCGCCCCGCCCGCTTTGTGTCACAATCACCCTCGCTGAGGCCTCCAGTTGCCCCAGCATCAGCACTTCTGCTGGGGCCTGACCCGGGCAACGCTCAAAACAAGCGCCCGCGGTTTCCATGCCCACCTTAAGACTTGTCGACCCACACTGGTCACTGCCAACAGCAGTTGATTGAGTTGACACCCAGCGCCGGACATGGCGCTCCGAAAATGAACTTTGAAGAATTGAATCTGGCTCCGGCCCTCATGCAAGCTGTGCGCGAGCTCGGCTACGACACCCCGACGCCTATCCAGGCACAAGCGATTCCTGCCGTATTGGCCGGACAAGACTTGTTGGCTGGTGCACAAACCGGCACCGGCAAAACTGCCGCATTCACCCTGCCCATGCTGCACAAGCTGAGCCTGAGTGAACCGGGCAAAAACCGCTTTGGCGGCAAAGCCATCCGAGCCTTGGTGCTCACGCCCACCCGCGAATTGGCCGCCCAGGTCGAAGAGTCGGTGCGCGACTACGGCAAATACCTCCAACTCGACTCCACCGTGATCTTTGGTGGTGTGGGCATGAACCCACAAATCAGCAAGGTCAAAAAAGGCGTGGACATTCTGGTGGCCACACCGGGCCGTTTGCTCGACCTGCAAGGCCAAGGCTTCCTGGACTTGTCGACCATCGAAATTCTGGTGCTCGACGAAGCCGACCGCATGTTGGACATGGGCTTCATCCACGACGTGAAAAAAGTGCTGGCCCTGGTGCCCAAAGACAAGCAAAGCCTGCTGTTCTCGGCCAC
>CAMDFT010000053.1 GCA_945897795.1 Limnohabitans sp. Rim8
CCGATGCCAGTGCCCAAGGCGGTGATGAGCGTGATGATTTCGTTGCTGGTCAGCAGTTTTTCGTAGCGGGCTTTTTCGACGTTCAGGATCTTGCCGCGCAGGGGCAAGATGGCCTGGAATTTACGGTCGCGGCCTTGCTTGGCCGAGCCGCCGGCGGAGTCACCCTCGACGATGTAGATTTCGCACAGGGCCGGGTCTTTTTCTTGGCAGTCGGCCAGTTTGCCGGGCAGGCCCATGCCGTCGAGCACGCCTTTGCGGCGCGTCATTTCGCGGGCTTTGCGGGCGGCTTCGCGGGCGCGGGCGGCTTCCACAATCTTGCCGCAGATGATCTTGGCGTCGTTGGGGCGCTCTTCGAGGTAGTCGTTCAGGGCTTTGGCCACGATGTCTTCCACCGGCGCGCGCACTTCACTGGACACCAGCTTGTCTTTGGTCTGGCTGCTGAACTTGGGCTCGGGCACTTTGACGCTCAGCACGCAGCACAGGCCTTCGCGCAAGTCGTCGCCGCTGACTTCAACTTTTTGCTTTTTGGCGATCTCGTTTTTCTCGATGTATTTGCCAATCACGCGGGTCATGGCCGCACGCAGACCCGTGAGGTGGGTGCCGCCGTCACGTTGGGGAATGTTGTTGGTGAAGCACAGCACCGACTCGTTGTAGCCGTCGTTCCACTGCATGGCCACTTCCACACCGATGCTGGTGCCGGGGATGCCGCCGTAACTGTCGGCCGGGCGCTCGCCGTTGGCGTGGAAAGCGTTGGGGTGCAACACTTTTTTGTTGGCGTTGATGAAGTCGACAAAGCCCTTGACGCCGCCTGCGCCCGAGAAGTCGTCTTCTTTGCCCGTACGCTCGTCTTTCAGGCGAATGCGCACACCGTTGTTCAGGAACGAGAGTTCGCGCAAGCGCTTGGCCAAAATCTCGTAATGGAAATCGGTGTTTTGCGTGAAGATTTCGACATCGGGCAAAAAGTGCACTTCGGTGCCGCGCTTGTCGGTGGCACCCGTGACGCGCATGGGCGAAATTTCGACGCCGCCCACAGTCTCGAGCAAACGGTTTTGCACAAAGCCTTTGGCAAAGTCAATCTGGTGCACTTTGCCTTCGCGGCGCACCGTCAGGCGCAACCATTTGCTCAGCGCGTTCACACAAGACACACCCACACCGTGCAAGCCGCCCGAGACCTTGTAGCTGTTTTGGTTGAACTTGCCGCCCGCGTGCAGCTCGGTCAGCGCGATTTCTGAGGCACTGCGCTTGGGCTCGTGCTTGTCGTCCATCTTGACGCCGGTGGGGATGCCACGGCCGTTGTCGGTCACGGAAATCGAGTTGTCCGAGTGGATGGTGACGACGATGTCGTCGCAATGGCCGGCCAGCGCTTCGTCGATCGAGTTGTCCACGACCTCAAAAACCAGGTGGTGCAAACCGGTGCCGTCAGAGGTGTCACCGATGTACATGCCGGGGCGTTTGCGCACGGCCTCCAGGCCTTCCAGGATCTGGATCGAGCCTTCGCCGTAGCCTTCGGATGCGCCCGCTTGGTGGGCGTCGATCTTGGGTTGCGCGGTGGTGAAAGCTTCTTCGCTGGGGTTGATCTCGTCGGTCATGTTCAATTTTCTCTGTCGCTTGAATGGCCGAAACCCGCGAAGGGTCGCGGGTTTCGATAAGGTGGGCCATAAAGGGGCCGTGAGGGCTTTCGCCTTAAATGCGCATCGGCATCACCACGTATTTGAAATTGTCGTTGTCGGGGATGGTGATCAGCGCCGAGCTGTTGCCATCGGCCAGATCGATGCGGACCATGTCCTGGCCCATGTTGGACAAGACGTCGATGATGTAGGTCACGTTGAAGCCGATTTCGATGGCGTCGCCGCCGTAATCGATGTCGAGTTCGTCAACGGCTTCTTCTTGTTCGGCGTTGGTAGATGCCACACGCAGGCTGCCGGGGTCGAGGTTCAGGCGCACGCCCTTGAACTTGTCGCTGGTGAGGATGGCGGTGCGCTGCAAGCAAGACAGCAGCGCCTGGCGGCCCAAGGTCAGGTTATTGCGGTGCCCCTTGGGGATGACGCGGTTGTAGTCGGGGAACTTGCCCTCGACCAGTTTGGTCACGAACTCCATGCCGTCAAAGCTGAACTTGGCCTGGTTGTTGGCGAACTGCATGTCGATCGCGCCTTCGGCGTCCGACAGCAGACGCTGCAATTCGATCACGGTTTTGCGGGGCAAGATGACTTCTTGTTTGGTGGGCACTTCCACATCGAGCGTAGCAACCGTGAAGGCCAAGCGATGACCATCGGTGGCCACCAGGCTCAAGCGGTTGCCTTCGGCCACGAACAATATGCCGTTCAAGTAGTAGCGAATGTCGTGCACGGCCATGGCAAACGAGACCTGACCGAGCAAAGCCTTGAGGGTTTTTTGCGGCACGCTGAACACGGGGCCAAAGCTGGCAGCTTCTTGCACCAATGGAAAGTCTTCTGCGGGCAATGTCTGCAAGGTGAACTTGGACTTGCCGCCTTTCAGAATCAGTTTGGCTTGCGAAGACTCGAGGCTCACCGTTTGGTCGGCCGGCATGGTGCGCAGGATGTCGATCAGTTTGCGAGCGCCCACCGTGGTGGTGAAGTCGCCCGGGTCGCCTTCCATCTCAGCCGTGGTGCGAATCTGGATCTCCAGATCGCTGGTGGTCAACTGCAAGGCGTGGCCCGTCTTGCGGATCAACACGTTGGCCAGCACGGGCAGCGTGTGGCGGCGTTCGACAATGCCGGACACGGATTGCAGGACCGACAGCAATTTGTCTTGGGTGGCCTTCAGGACGATCATTTGTCTACCTTTGGTGGTTTTTGTCACCGCAGCTCAAAGCTTGGCGAATTTTTCACAACAGCCTGCATTTTCGCTGTTTTTTGGACTCAAAACGGGCTGCATGGGGCTCAAATCAGCTAAAAGCGGGGGCGGCTGTACGGGGTGCGAGTGTTCTTAGCCCTTGACTTAGCCTTTGAGGGACTGTTCGAGCACGTGCAATTGCTGGTTCAGCTCGGTCAGCTGCTGGCGTTCGGCGTTGATTTTTCGCACGGCGTGCAGCACGGTGGTGTGGTCACGCCCGCCAAACAGCTCACCGATCTCGGGCAGGCTTTTTTGGGTCATTTCTTTGGCTAAGTACATGGCAATCTGGCGCGGGCGGGCAATGCTGGCCGGGCGCTTTTTGCTGTACATGTCGGCCACCTTGATCTTGTAGTAGTCGGCCACCGTTTTCTGGATGTTTTCGACACTGATCTGGCGGTTCTGGATGGACAGCAAATCACGCAGGGCATCGCGGGCCAGCTGGATGGAGATGTCTTTTTGGTTGAAGCGCGAGTAAGCCAGGATTTTGCGCAGCGCCCCTTCGAGTTCGCGCACGTTGGAGCGCACGTTCTTGGCCACGAAAAACGCCACGTCCTCGGGCATTTCGCTGCCTTCACTGATGGCTTTGTTGATCAAAATGGCCACCCGCATCTCCAGCTCAGGCGGCTCCATGGCCACCGTCAGGCCAGAGTCAAAGCGAGAGACCAAGCGTTCGTGGATGTCAGCCAGGCCTTTGGGGTAGGTGTCGCTGGTCATCACGATGTGGGACTTTTTGGCCAGCAGGGCCTCGAAGGCGTTGAAAAATTCTTCTTGCGTGCGGTCCTTGTTGGCAAAGAACTGCACATCGTCGATCAGCAACAAATCGAGCGAGTGGTAGTGGTGTTTGAACTCGTCAAAAGTCTTGCGTTGGTAAGCCTTAACCACATCCGACACAAACTGTTCAGCATGGATGTACAAAACCTTGGCCTCGGGCCGGTCGGCCAGCAGCTTGTTGCCGATGGCGTGCATCAGGTGGGTCTTGCCCAAACCCACGCCGCCATAGATGAACAAGGGGTTGTAAAGCTGACCTGGCGAGCCCGAGACGTGCATGGCCGCAGCTCGCGCCATGCGGTTGGCGGTGCCCTCGACCAGGTTGTCAAAATTCAGCGCGCTGTTGAGGCGGTTGCGGAAGGTGTTGGCCACCGCTTCCTCGGGCGCGGGGACGGCCTCGATCGCAGCTTCCATAGACGATGGGGTGGATGCTTTTGCAGGCCTGATGCCGCCTTCACGAGGAGTGATCGCTAACTCAATTTTGACGGGATGGCCTTGCAGATTTTCCAGCAAAGCGGCCAGGCGGCTGGCATATTGGGCGCGCACCCAGTCGAGTTTGAAGCGGTTGGCGACAAACAAAGTAACGCACAGCTGGTCTTCTGAGACCTGTGCGCTGAGCGGTTTGATCCAAGTGTTGAACTGCTGTTCGGGCAATTCTCGGGCAAGCTCTTCGACGCAAGCTTGCCACAGCAATTGACCAGCATCCATCTGAAATTCTGGGGTGGTTCCCTCGGGCATGTAGTGCTTTTTTATTGTGGACAGTGGGAGTCTGGGATGGCGAAATGGGACGCTTTATCAAGAGCTTATCCACATACCGATTTGGATCGGGAGGGCGATCATAAACCACATCGATCCGATTGAACCCCGGGCTCACCCTGATGGGAGAAAATACAGTTGATTTGCCGTGGTGGCGAAAGTTTGCGATAATCTTGGGTTTCGCCCAAAGCTAGTTAGCGCCCGTGGGCACAAAGGAAGAATTATGAAACGCACCTATCAACCCTCCAAGACACGTCGCGCCCGTACCCACGGCTTTCTGGTTCGTATGAAGACCCGTGGCGGCCGCGCTGTGATCAATGCACGCCGCGCCAAGGGCCGCAAGCGTTTGGCTGTCTAATGCCTTTTCGACCGTGTGGCCGTGGCCTGGCGTCACGGCAGCCGGTTGATCTCAGGGTTTGGCCATGGTGCAGCGTTTAAAAACACGCCCACAGTTTCAGGCCGCCCTGGCGGGTGGGACAGTCTCGCGCACAACGCACTTTGCGTTGCATCGCCTGACATTGACCCGGCCCGCAGACACTCCCTCGGCGCCTGCTGAACACATTGGGCCTGCACCCTCACCGGAGCAGGCCCTTTTCGGCTTGTTTGACGTTTGGTTGGGCGCCATGGTGCCCAAACGCTGGGCGCGGCGGGCGGTGACACGTAACGCCATCAAACGCCAGATCTACAACGTGAGCGAACACTTTGGTGATCGCCTGCCTGTGGCGGCCCATGTGGTTCGTTTGCGAACCACATTTGACCGCAAACATTTCATCAGCGCCACATCTGATCCCTTGAAGTTGGCCGTGAGGCAAGAGCTTGAGCAATTGTTCGAGCGTGCCGTTCGGCCACAAACCACCGAGGTTCGCGCATGATCGTTCAGCGTTTATTGATGGGTGTGGTGCGCGGCTACCGATTGCTGTTGAGCCCTTGGCTGGGATCGTCCTGCCGGTTTGAGCCCACTTGTTCGGTTTACGCTTTGCAAGCGTTGGCGCAGCATGGCGCCGCCCAAGGCGCTTATTTGACGGTTCACCGTATGGTGCGTTGCGGCCCTTGGTGTGCCGGTGGTCACGACCCTGTTCCCTCGCAAGCGCCTCGCTTGTTCTCTGCTTTGTTTCCTCCTCGTTCGTCAAAGAAGATCCCATGACTGATATCCGCCGCACCATCCTTTGGGTGATTTTTGGTTTTTCCATGGTCTTGCTGTGGGACCAATGGCAGCTGCACAACGGCAAAAAGGCCACGTTTTTCCCCAAGCCCGAAGTGGCCGCCACGGCATCTGCACCTGCGTCTTCGTCTTCGTCTGTATCTGCGCCTACGCCTGCAGCGGCGGCCCAAGCCAATGCTGTGCCAGCAACGTCTGCTGCAGTGACCGCGACGCCGGGCCAGGTGCCCAGTTCTGCGCCTGTGGCTTCGGCTGCGCCGCGCGAGAAGATTGAGGTGGAAACCGATGTGCTCAAGCTCAGCTTTGACTCAGAAGGCGGCTCGCTGGTGCGTTCTGAATTCACCCAGCACAGCGACATGGTTGACCCGAAAAAGAAGATGGTCTTACTGGACCAGAGCAGCAGCCGTGTGTATTTGGCGCAGACCGGCTTGATTGGCGGTGATTTCCCGACCCACAAAGCACCCATGGCCTTCAGCGGCGAGCGCAGTCTTAAGGACGGCCAGAACGAGTTGAACTTGCGCTTCGAATCGGCCGAGATGAATGGCGTCAAGCTCGTCAAGACCTACACGCTCAAGCGAGGCAGCTACGTGATCGACGTGAAGCACCAAGTGGTCAACAACGGTCAGGCCAGCGTTTCGCCTCAGCTGTACATGCAGCTGGTGCGCGATGGCAACGCGCCAGAAGGCGAGTCGGCGTTCTACTTCACGTTCACCGGCCCCGCGATTTACACCGATGCCAAGAAGTACAACAAGGTGGACTTTGGAGACATCGAAAAGAACAAGGCTGAGATCGACAAGACATCGCCCAATGGTTATGTGGCCATGGTGCAGCACTACTTTGTCAGCGCGTGGTTGCTGCCCGATGGCGTGCAGCGCGAAAACTTTGCGCGCAAAGTCGATACCAACCTGTATGCCGTGGGCATGATCACACCCGTGGCCGATCTGGCACCGGGCCAGTCCAAAACCGTGAGCAACCAGCTCTACAGCGGCCCGCAAGAAGAAAAAGTACTGGAAGCCCTGTCGCCTGGCCTTGACCTGGTCAAGGACTACGGCTGGTTGGCCATGCTGTCCAAGCCTTTGTATTGGTTGCTGGACCAGCTGCACAGTGTGTTGCAAAACTGGGGCTGGTCCATCGTGGCCTTGGTGCTCTTGCTCAAGATCGCTTTTTATTGGCTCAATGCCAAGGCCTATTCCAGCATGGCCAAGATGAAAGCCATCAACCCCAAGATCATGGAGATGCGCGAACGTCTGAAAAACGATCCGCAAAAAATGCAGCAGGAGATGATGAGGATTTATCGCGAGGAAAAGGTCAACCCCATGGGCGGCTGCTTCCCGATCATGGTTCAGATCCCGGTGTTCATTGCGCTGTATTGGGTGTTGTTGTCCAGCGTCGAGATGCGCAATGCGCCCTGGATCGGCTGGATCCATGACTTGTCAGCGCCTGATCCGTTCTTCCTCTTGCCGGTGGTCATGACCTTGACCACTTTGCTGCAGACCGCGCTCAACCCCGCGCCACCAGACCCGATGCAAGCCAAGCTGATGTGGTTCATGCCGCTGATCTTCTCGGTGATGTTCTTCTTCTTCCCAGCGGGTCTCGTGCTGTACTGGATCACGAACAACATCTTGTCGATTGCCCAGCAGTGGATGATCAACACCCGCATGGGCGTGCCCCCGCAGTTCAACCTGCCCAAGTTCAAGTAAATCCCCATCCATTCAAAGGGCCGCGCAAGCGGCCTTTTTTTGCTTCACCTCGTTCATTGCCGTCATGCTTGCCCGCCACCAAGAACCCATCGTCGCTATTGCCACCGCACCCGGTCGCGGCGCTGTGGGCATTGTGCGGGTTTCCGGCAAGAACCTGTCTTCGCTCATTCAGGCCTTGTGCGGGCGCAGCCTGAAAGCCCGTGAAGCCACCTACCTGCCTTTTGCCGACGCCGATGGCAGCCCCATCGACCATGGCTTGGCGCTGCGCTTTGTGGCCCCGCACTCCTTCACCGGCGAAGACGTGCTGGAGCTGCAAGCGCACGGCGGACCGGTGGTGTTGCAGTTGCTGGTGGCGCGCTGCCTGCAAGCGGCGGCAGAGACCGACCCATCAACAGGTCAGCCGCGTTTGGCGGGTTTGCGGGTGGCGCAGCCGGGCGAATTTTCGGAACGCGCTTTTTTGAACGACAAGATCGATCTGGCGCAGGCCGAAGCCATTGCCGACCTGATCGATGCCAGTACCGAAGCCGCCGCGCGCAGCGCCAGTCGGTCTTTGGCGGGTGACTTTTCCAAAGAGATCCATGTGCTGCGCGATGCGTTGATCCACCTGCGCATGTTGGTCGAAGCGACGCTGGATTTTCCGGAAGAAGAAATCGACTTCTTGCAAAAGGCCGATGCCCAAGGCCAATTGAACCGCCTGCAAGCCGCCTTGCAAACCGTGTTGGGCAAAGCCAAGCAAGGCGCTTTGCTGCGCGAAGGCATCAAGGTGGTGATTGCCGGCCAGCCCAACGCGGGCAAGAGTTCGCTGCTCAACGCACTGGCCGGAGCCGAGTTGGCCATCGTCACGCCGATTGCGGGCACCACGCGTGATGTGGTGCAGCAGACCATCCAGATTGGAGGGGTGCCGCTGCATGTGATCGACACCGCCGGTCTGCGCGAAGGCGAAGGTGTGGACGAAGTCGAGCAAATCGGCATTGCCCGCGCTTGGGGCCAGATTGAAGCGGCCGATGCCGTGCTGTTTTTGCACGACTTGACGCGTGCAGGCCAAGCCGATTACGACAGCGCCGATGCCGACATCGCGATGGCCTTGAAAGCCCGCGTGCCCGCCAGCGTGAGCGTGATCGATGTGTGGAACAAAGCCGATGCTGCACAGTCATCGGGCGAGCGCAGCGGCCTGACCCTGTCTGCGCGCACAGGCGAAGGCCTGCAAGCCCTGCGCGAGCAACTGCTGCAGCAAGCCGGTTGGCAACAAGCCAGCGAAGGCCTGTTCATCGCCCGCGAACGCCATGTGCAGGCGCTGCATCGGGTGCGTGAGCACCTGGAGGTGGCCGATGCCCATTTGGCCGCGCAAGCGCAAAACCTGGACCTGCTGGCAGAGGAACTGCGCTTGGGTCAGAACGCGCTCAACGAGATCACCGGCGAGTTCAGCGCTGACGATTTGTTGGGTGTGATTTTTTCGAGCTTTTGTATTGGCAAGTGAGCGGGCAGCGCGACAAAACCGCTCAGGGAAAGCCCCCGAAAGGTCACGCCCGTGACTATTTTTAGGCGCCAACAGGCACAAGATGGCTGCTTTACCCAATGCCATTGCCATGACTGCCGACACCCAGCCCAGCCTCAGCCCCGAGCAAGACGCATTTTTACGCGAACGCTCTGACTGGATGGGCGCGTATTTGGTGTTGCACGCTTGGGGTGTGATCGCTTTGGCCATGGCGTTTTTCATCGCCTGGCCCAACCCCTTGAGCTTCATCGTCGCCGTGGTCGTGATTGGCGGCAGGCAGTTGGGACTGGCGATTTTGATGCACGATGCGGCGCACCGCGCCTTGTTCAAAAACACGCGACTCAATGACACGCTGGGCGCGTTTTTGTGTGGGTGGCCCGTGGGGGCAAGCCTCACGCTGTACCGCCCCTACCACCTGAGCCACCACCGCCACACACAGCAAGCCGAAGACCCCGACCTGATTTTGTCGGCGCCCTTTCCGATCACCCGACAAAGCTTCTGGCGCAAGATGCGGCGCGACATTTTGGGCATCACGGGCTACCAGCGGCGCATGGAGTTTTTCCGCAGCGAAATGGGGAACGACCCCAGCCGTTTGCAGTGCTGGAAGAATCTGCTCCAAGCCGAAAAATACTTCTTGCTCAGCAACTTGGTGATCTTGGCCATCACGACGGCCGCTGGCGTGTGGTGGGCTTACTTTGCCTTGTGGTTGCTGCCTTTGCTGACGTGGTACCAAGTGATCAGCCGGGTCCGCAACATCGCAGAGCACGCGGTGGTCGGCGACAACGATGACCGCCTGCGCAACACGCGCACCACACTCACCAACTGGGGCATGCGCATGGTACTGGCCCCCTACTGGGTGAACTACCACTTGGAACACCACCTGTTTGTGTTCACGCCCTGCTGGAAGCTGCCTGCCGCCCACCGCATGCTGATTGCGCAAGGTTTTGGCCCGCGCATGGAACTGGCCCCGGGTTATCTGGCCGTGCTGCGCAAAGCAGTGTCCAACCCGAACAACGACGCCGATCACGGCAAGCCAGGCAATCAACGCAAACGCGCGGCACTCATCTGACCGCTTAAAAAGGACTGAGAACATGGCTCACCGTCTCGACCAACAAGTGGCCATCGTCACCGGGGCCAGCCGTGGCATCGGTCGTGCGATTGCCGAGGCCTATGCGGCCGAAGGCGCCAGCCTGTGCCTGATCGCCACCGACACATCGCGCTTGCAGGAGGTCAAGGACAGCTTGGGCTTGCCTGACGAGCGCATCATGACTTTGGGCCTGAACGTGACCGAGCGCGACGCCTGCTTTGCCGCCGTGGCACAAGTCGAAGATCGCTTTGGACGCGTCGATGTGCTGGTCAACAACGCCGGGGTGTACCGGGCCAAGTCGTTCCTTGACTACGCGCCGCAGGACTTTCAGGACATGCTCGATGTGAACCTGTTTGGCGTGCTGCACTTCATGCAGGCCTGCCTGCCGGGCATGCAGGCACGGCGTCACGGGCGCATCGTCAACATCGCCTCCACGGCGGGCAAATGGGGCTCGCGCAACCAGTCGGCCTACAACGTGAGCAAACATGCCGTGGTGGGCCTGACGCGCTGCGTGGCACTTGAAGCCAGCCCGCATGCGGTCACGGTGAATGCGATTTGCCCTGGCTTTGTGCAGACCGACATGGTGGAAACGCTGAAAGCCCAGGTGGCCCAAAGTTCGGGCATGAGCGGCGACGACATGGTCAAGGCCGCACTGGCCAGAGTGCCGCTGGGCCGGGTGCTGAACCCGGACGAAATTGCGGCCTTGGCGGTCTACCTAGGTTCCTATGAATCACGCGGCATGACGGGGCAGTCCATCTTGCTCGATGGCGGCATGGTCCTAGTCTAGTGGACTGATCGCATCACCTACCTGCCCCATTCACATGAACATCGCTCTCTGGTTGGCACGCACCGCCGAACGTTACCCGCAACAAGCAGCCATCGCGCACGGCACCGATGTCTGGTGCGATTACGCTGAATTCGCACGCCGCGCTGCCCGCACGGCCAGCTGGCTGCACGCCCAGGGTGTGCAGCCTGGCGACCGCGTGATGCTGTTCCTGTACAACACGCCGGAATATTTACCCCTGATGTGGGGCATCTGGTGGGCCGGTGCGGTGGCGGTGCCGGTGAATGCCAAACTGCACGAACGCGAAGCCGCCTGGATCGCCCAGCACAGCGAAGCGCGCATCGCTTTTTGCGACAGCGAACGGGAACAAACTTTCACACAAGCACTGCGCGACTTGGGCGTTGGTACAGCCGTCCAGGCTGACAGCTCATTCATGTTGCAAGCCGAAGGCCCAGAACTGCCACTGCAAGCCCGTGAAGACGACGACCCGGTCTGGTTGTTCTACACCAGCGGCACCACCGGCAGGCCCAAGGGCGTGGTCCTGTGTGCCCGCCAATTGCGCGGCTGCGCCTTGGCTTATCTGGCCTCGGTGCAATCGGTGGAACGTGGCGACACCATGCTGCACCCCGCACCGCTGTCACACGGCGGCGGCATGTACCACCTGCCTTATGTGCTGAATGCGGGCTTGAACGTGGTGCCTCGCTCACATGGTTTTGACCCGCATGAAGCCCTGGCGCTGGCCGCGCACTGGCAGCGGGCCTCGTT
Organism: Limnohabitans sp. Rim8; assembly: GCA_945897795.1. Lineage (GTDB taxonomy): Bacteria > Pseudomonadota > Gammaproteobacteria > Burkholderiales > Burkholderiaceae_C > Limnohabitans_A. The sequence continues at coordinate 11,368 of CAMDFT010000053.1, forward strand.
TTTTGCAGCGCCCACCATGGTGCGTCGGCTGGTGGATGCGGCGCGCACCTTGCCCGAGCGGCCAGAGGGTCTGGCCACCATCGTCTACGGCGGCGGCCCCATGTACCTGGCCGACATCGAAGAAGCCTTGCAGGTGATTGGCCCGCACTTTGCCCAAATTTATGGCCAAGGCGAATGCCCGATGACCATCAGCGTGCTGCCCAAGGGCGATGTGCTGGACACCAGCCATCCGCGTTACCGCGAAAGGCTGGCATCGGTTGGGCATGCGCAGGCCATGGTTGAGGTCAAGATCGGCGACGGATCCGGCGCAAGCTTGCCCGTGGGCGAAGTCGGCGAGATTTGCGTGCGCAGCGAGCTGGTCATGGCCGGCTATTGGCGCGACCTGGAGGCCACGGCCAAAGCCATTCGCGAAGGCTGGTTGCAAACCGGTGATGTGGGGCGTCTGGATGCCGATGGCTACCTGACTTTGCTGGACCGATCGAAGGACCTGGTGATCAGTGGTGGCACCAACATTTACCCCCGCGAAGTCGAAGAAGCCTTGCTCACGCACCCGCAGGTGGCCGAGGTGTCGGTGATTGGCAGGCCTGACCCCGAGTGGGGCGAGGTGGTGGTGGCCTTTGTGGTGTGCCGCCAGCCCTTGAGCGTGGCCGATTTGGACGCGCACTGCCTGGACCAGGTGGCGCGTTTCAAGCGGCCCAAGCACTACCACTTGGTCAATGCCTTGCCCAAAAACAACTACGGCAAGGTGCTGAAAACCGAACTGCGCGCCATCGATGCGCAAGGACTGGAAACGCGTCGGAATTGAGCCGGTATTGATCTGAATTTTTTGTCGCTACTCAGGTAGCGCCATAACCTTGCAAGCAGCACTGATTTGGCTTAGCCCCATGGCGGCTGCTGAAATGGGAAAGGCTCGCGATTTGTAGACACCAACGAGACAAACCACGGGATAACCATGAAGCAAAAAGTGACGCTCCAGTCTCACAATGGCCCACTTTGTAGAGTTTGAAACATCCGCCGAAAGAAACTGAGTCCTCCAGATGTCCAGCAACACCATCCTTGAAACCCGGAATCTCATCAAAGAGTTCAAGGGCTTTGTCGCCGTCAATGACGTGAACCTGAGCGTGCAGCGCGGCCAGATTCACGCGTTGATTGGCCCCAATGGCGCAGGCAAGACCACGGTCTTTAACCTGCTGACCAAATTCCTGATTCCGACCAAGGGGCAGATCCTGTTCAATGGCCATGACATTACCGGCGAAAAACCCTCTCAGGTGGCGCGCCGGGGCATCGTGCGCTCGTTCCAGATTTCGGCCACTTTCCCCAACCTCACGGTGATGGAAAACGTGCGCATTGGTTTGCAGCGCGCCACGGGCGTATCGCTGCATTTTTGGCGTTCTGAGCGCAGCCTGAACCAGCTCAACGACAAGGCCATGGCGCTGCTCGACCAGGTTGATTTGGGCAGCATGGCCGACCTGACCGCCGTGGAATTGCCCTATGGCCGCAAGCGCGCCCTGGAAATTGCCACCACGCTGGCCATGGACCCCGAGCTGATGCTGCTGGACGAGCCCACTCAAGGCATGGGCCACGAAGACGTCGACCGTGTGACGCAGCTGATCAAAAAAGTCGGCGCCAACCGCACCATCCTGATGGTGGAACACAACATGAGCGTGGTGTCCAAGATTGCCGACACCATCAGTGTCTTGCAGCGTGGACAAGTGATTGCAGAAGGACCTTACGAAGTGGTTTCGAAAAATCCCCAAGTGCTGGAAGCCTACATGGGCACCGCCGACAACCAACTGGAGGGTGCCCATGGCTGATTCCAAAGAATTCCTGCGCATCAGCAACCTGCAGTCCTGGTACGGCGAGTCGCACATCCTTCACGGGGTGGACATGACCGTCAACGAAGGCGAAGTGGTCACGCTGCTGGGGCGCAACGGCGCTGGGCGCACCACCACCGTCAAATCCATCTTGGGCTTGGTCGGTCGGCGTACCGGCTCCATCACCATCAGGGGCCAAGAGACCGTGAACTGGGCACCGCACCAGATCGCCAAGTTGGGCATTGGTTATTGCCCCGAAGAACGCGGTATTTTCTCGGCCCTGACCTGCGAAGAAAACCTGATGCTGCCGCCCGTGATTGCCCCGAACGGCATGTCGGTCGAAGAAATCTACGACATGTTTCCCAACCTGCTGGAGCGCCGCAACAGCCCCGGCACCCGCCTGTCCGGGGGCGAGCAGCAAATGCTGGCGGTGGGCCGCATCCTGCGTACCGGCGCGCGGTTTTTGCTGCTCGACGAAATTTCCGAAGGCCTGGCCCCGGTCATTGTTCAGGCCTTGGCCCGCATGATCAAGGCCCTCAAGGCCAAGGGCTTCACGATCATCATGGTGGAACAGAACTTCCGGTTTGCCGCGCCCTTGGCGGACCGGTTTTACGTGATGGAGCATGGCCGGATGGTGGAGACCTTCAGCTCGCAAGAGCTGTCCGCCAAGATGGGCATGCTGCATGAGTACCTGGGTGTGTGATTTTTTTCTAACTGGAGACAATACGATGAAACGCAAACTTCTTTCCCTCGCCGCGGTGGCCGCTTGCGCCTTTGCAGGCTCAGCCCAAGCACAAATTTCTGACGGCATCGTCAAGATCGGCGTGATGAACGACATGTCGGGCCTGTATTCGGACATCACCGGCCCCGGCTCGGTGACTGCGGCCCGCATGGCCGTCGAGGACTACATCAAGGCGACCAAGAGCACGCTCAAAGTCGAAATCGTCAGCGCTGACCACCAAAACAAACCCGATGTGGGCTCCAACGTGGCTCGCCAATGGTTTGACACCGACAAAGTCGACATGATCGCCGACGTGCCCACATCTTCGGTCGGTCTGGCCGTGGCCAAAATTGCGAGCGACAAGGGCAAGCTGCACGTCAACTCCGGCTCGGCCACGGCCGATCTGTCGGGCAAGGCCTGCAACGCCAACACCATCCACTGGGCTTATGACACCTGGATGCTGGCCAACGGCACAGGCAAAGCCATTGTCAAAAGCGGTGGTGACACCTGGTTCTTCTTGACCGCCGACTACGCTTTCGGCCACGCCCTGGAGCGCGACACCGAAGCCGTGGTGAACAAGAACGGCGGCAAGGTGGTCGGCAAAGTCCGCACACCTTTCCCCACACAAGACTTCTCTTCTTTCTTGCTGCAAGCCCAAGCCTCCAAAGCCAAGATCATTGGCCTGGCCAACGCGGGGGGTGACACCACCAACTCCATCAAGCAAGCGGCCGAGTTCGGCATCACCAAAGGCGGTCAAAACCTGGCCGGCTTGCTGGTGTTCCTGCCTGACGTGCACTCGCTGGGTCTGAATATCGCGCAAGGCCTGATGCTGACCGAAACCTTCTACTGGGATCTGAATGACAACACCCGCGCTTTCAGCAAGCGTTTCGCAGCAATCCAGGGTGGCAAATACCCATCGATGGTGCAAGCCGGTGTTTACTCCAGCGTGATCCACTACCTGAAGGCTGTGGATGCGGCCAAGACCGATGACGGCGGCAAAGTCGCCGCCAAGATGAAAGAGCTGCCCACCGACGATCCTTTGTTTGGCAAAGGTACTGTCCGCGCTGACGGACGCAAGATCCACCCGGCCTACCTTTTCCAGGTCAAGAAGCCTGCCGAATCCAAAGGCCCATACGACTACTACAAACTGGTGGCCACCATTCCTGCCAACGAAGCTTTCCGCCCCCTGGCTGAGAGCGAGTGCCCGTTGGTCAAGAAGTAATTTCAACCCTTTGTTCAAGCAAGTCGATACATCACCATGGAAATCTTTGGCATACCCTCGCAAGCCCTGTTCGGGCAATTGCTGATCGGGCTGATCAACGGCTCTTTTTACGCATTGCTCTCGCTGGGCCTGGCCGTGATTTTCGGCTTGTTGAACATCATCAACTTCACCCACGGCGCCCAGTACATGCTGGGCGCCTTTGTGGCCTATTTGTCGCTGACAAAGCTAGGCATCAATTACTGGGTGTCGCTCATCCTGACGCCCATCTTGGTGGGCGCCACCGGCATGCTGATTGAGCGCACCATGCTCAAACAGCTGTACAAGCTGGACCACCTGTATGGCCTGCTGCTCACCTTCGGTCTGGCCTTGATCATTCAGGGTTTGTTCCGACACGAATTTGGCTCTTCGGGCATGCCTTATCCGGTGCCCGAGGTCTTCAAGGGTGCCTACAACACCGGCTTCATGTTCCTGCCCAAGTACCGCGCTTGGGTCATCGTGGCTTCGCTGATCGTGTGCTTGTCCACTTGGTACGTGATCGAGCGCACCAAACTGGGCGCTTATCTGCGCGCCGCCACTGAAAATCCCAGCTTGGTGCAGGCGTTTGGCGTCAACGTGCCCCGCATGATCACCCTGACCTATGGCTTCGGCGTGGGCTTGGCGGCTTTTGCCGGCGTGATGGCCGCGCCCATTTACCAGGTCAACCCGACCATGGGCGCCGACATCATCATCGTGGTGTTCGCGGTGGTGGTGATCGGCGGCATGGGCTCCATCATGGGCGCGATCCTGACCGGTTTTGGCTTGGGCCTGATCGAAGGCTTGACCAAAGTGTTCTACCCGGAAGCCTCCAGCACGGTGATTTTCATCATCATGACCATCGTTCTTTTGATCAAGCCTGCAGGCCTGTTCGGTACCCAGAAGTAAGACCATGACCACTGTCTCGACCCCCTCACTCAAGACCCAGTCGTTCACGCACCAGTGGGTGGCCTTTGCCATCATGGTGATGGTGTTGGTCATCGCCCCGATCTGGGTGTACCCCATCTTCCTGATGAAGGTCATGTGCTTTGCCTTGTTTGCATGCGCCTTCAACCTGCTGATTGGTTTTGGCGGCCTGCTCTCGTTTGGCCACGCCATGTTTCTGGGCACCGCAGGTTATGCCGCCGCCCACGCGGCCAAAGTTTGGGGCTGGAACCCCGAGCTGGCGGTGCTGTTTGCGACCGCATGCTCGGGCTTGCTGGCGCTGGTGACCGGCCTGTTGGCCATTCGCCGGCAAGGCATTTACTTTGCGATGATCACCTTGGCGTTTTCGCAGATGGTGTTCTTCTTTTACTTGCAAACGCCATTCACAGGCGGAGAAGACGGCATCCAGTCGGTGCCCCGCGGCAAGCTGTTTGGCGTGTTCGATTTGTCTGAAAACTCGGCCATGTACATGTTTGTGCTGGCGATTTTTCTGGCTGGTTTTGCCCTGATCTGGCGCATCATTTATTCGCCTTTCGGTCAGATCCTCAAAGCCATCCGCGAAAACCAGGACCGCGCCATTTCGCTGGGTTACGACACCGACATGTTCAAGCTGATTGCTTTTGTGATCTCGGGCGCTTTGGCGGGCACCGCCGGGGCCACCAAGTCACTGGTGTTCCAGCTGGCCTCGTTGACCGACGTGCATTGGTCCATGTCGGGTGAGGTGGTCTTGATGACCCTGCTGGGCGGCATGGGCACTTTGTTTGGCCCTGTGGCTGGCGCTGCGGTCATCGTCAGCATGCAAAACTATTTTGCCCAATTCGGTGCGTGGGTCACCATCATGCAAGGCGTGATCTTTGTGGTCTGCGTGCTGGCTTTCCGCCGGGGCATCATTGGCGAGATAGCCAACTGGATCAAGAAGCCGCTGTGATGCAGCGTCACTGAGCTGCGGCTCAACAACAAAAAAACCGCTCCTTGGAGCGGTTTTTTGTTGGCAGTAGCGCTGTTCAGCGCATGAAATTCTTCACGTAATCTGCTCCCAAGCCCACCGCCTCAAAGTGGGCGCGGTACTTTTCGATGCGGGTGAACACATCGTCATAACCCGTGGCGTTGCCTTGCGTGTCCACGTACATCAGCGCGCCATGCACGGTGAACATCGTCACCATGTCCTGGCAGTCGTCGGGCACCACCAAGGTGTGGGTTTCACCCGGGGGCTCGAACACATAGCTGCCTTCTTCGGCCACCCAATCGTGTTCCAGATACAACCATTTGCCGCGCAGCACATGGGCATGCACCTGGCCCGAATGGCGGTGGCGCTGCAACAGGCCCGAGCGCTTGACTTTGAGCAGGTGCACGTAAAAGCCACCCGTCACGTTCAGGTGCAGCGGGCGTGACCAAATGCCCGGGGCCACTGGGGCCCACAAGCGTTCGTCTTGGGTTTGCACGTCGTGCACCACCATGTCGGGGGCCATGCCCCAAGGTTGGGGTTTGGCGTAAGGCACGCGGTCGTCGGCGACAGCTGCTGGGGTGTGGGGTGCATTCATGTCAAGGCGTACAAATAGTTGAAGAGCACAGCTTAAAACGGACCGCCGGGCCTGCCTGCGTCTTGCGCGACACCTGCCAGAACTCTCAATGTCCTTCGAACGACACCAGTGTGAACAGATTCAAGCCGCTGTCTTGGATCCGCTGCGAGCCTCCCAGTTCGGGCAAATCCACAATGGCCGCCCCTTCGATCACCGTAGCACCGAGTTTTTCAAGCAGCTTTTTGCCCGCCAGCATGGTGCCGCCCGTGGCGATCAGGTCGTCAATCAACAGCACCCGCTGGTCGGGTTTGACGGCGTCGGTGTGCAGCTCCACCGTGGCACTGCCGTATTCCAGCTCATAGGTTTCTTCCACCGTGGTGAAGGGCAGCTTGCCTTTCTTGCGAATGGGCACAAAGCCCAGCCCCAGTTCGTAAGCTACCACCGAGCCCAAAATGAAGCCCCGAGCATCCAAGCCCGCCACCACATCCGGGCGCAAGGCGGGGTGCATGTAGCGGTGCACAAAGGCATCGATCAGCACCCGGAACACACGCGGGTCTTGCAAGAGAGGCGTGATGTCGCGAAATTGCACACCCGGCGCTGGCCAGTCGGGCACGGTGCGGATATGGCTTTTCAAATAATCGTTGACGTTCAGATCGTCCATGCTTCTTAACCTCGCAAGAGTTTGTCTTCGGCCACCGCCAACGTTTGGGATTTACCCGACAGCACCAGCGTGTCGCCCGCATACAACTCGGTGTCATCGTTCACGTTTTCGGGCTGGCCATTGGCGCGGCGCAGGTTGACCACGCGCACCCCCATGGCATGAAAAGCCAGGTCTTTGACGCGCTTGCCCAACCAGGGCGAGGCTGTGGGCAGCCCCACCGTGGTCAGGCGTTCATGGTCGATCTCGTCCAGCGTGTCGTCGTCGGCGCCATGAAAGTAACCGCGCAGCAGGTTGTAGCGAGCGTCGCGCTGGTCCTGCACGATGCGGATCACGCGGCGCATGGGCACGCCCACCAGCGCCAGCGCATGGCTGGCCAGCATGAGGGAGCCCTCGATCGCCTCGGGCACCACTTCGGTGGCACCAGCGGCCAGCAATTTTTCCAGGTCCAGGTCGTCTTGCGTGCGCACAATCACCGGCACTTGCGGCGCGTGGCTGTGGGTGTGGTCCAGCACCTTCATGGCAGCGGGCACGTCCAGGTAGGTGATGACCACCGCACTGGCGCGTGCCAAGCCTGCGGCCATGAGCGATTGCAAGCGCCCGGCGTCGCCAAACACCACCGAATCTCCGGCCGCAGCGGCTTGTCGCACCCGGTCAGGGTCCAAGTCGAGCGCCATGTAAGGGATGTTTTCTTTGTCGAGCATGCGTGCCAGGTTCTGGCCGCAACGCCCGTAGCCGCAAATGATGACGTGCTTGCTGGTGTTGATTGACTTGCGGGCAATGGTGGTCATTTGCAGGGACTGTTGCAGCCACTCTCCGGCCACCACCTTCAGCACGATGCGCTCGCTGTGCATGATGATGAAAGGCGTGGCCATCATGGACAGCACCATGCTGGCCAGCACCGGGTTGAGCAAGGCAGGCGGAATGATGTTGCTTTGTGCCCCGAGTGTGAGCAACACAAAGCCGAATTCACCCGCCTGCGCCAGATACAAACCGGTGCGCAGCGCCACCCCATTGGGCGCCCCCGTGAACTTGGCCAGGGCGGTCACCAAAACCAGTTTGAACAAAACCGGCAAGGTGGTCAGCACCAGCACCAAGGGCCAGCGCTCGACCACGATGTGCCAGTCCAGCATCATGCCGATGGTGATGAAAAACAGACCCAACAACACATCGTGGAAGGGCCGGATGTCCAGCTCCACCTGGTGCTTGTATTCGGTCTCTGAAATCAGCATGCCCGCAATGAAAGCCCCCAGTGCCAAGCTCAGACCTGCTATTTCGGTGATCCAGGCCAGGCCCAGCGTGACCAGCAACAGGTTCAGCACAAACAGCTCTTCGCTCTTGCGCCGTGCCACCAGGGTCAGCCACCAGCGCATCACGCGCTGACCGCCCGTCATGAGCAAGGTGATCAAGACGGTGGCTTTGAGCGCGGCCATCAGCAAGGCGGTGAGCATTTCGTCGGCCGGGGCGCTCAGGGCCGGAATCATCACGATCAGCGGCACCACTGCCAAATCCTGAAACAGCAGCACACCCACCACCCGCTTGCCATGTTCGGACTCCAGCTCCAGCCGGTCGGCCACCAGCTTGATCACGATCGCCGTGCTGCTCATGGCCATCGCGCTCGATAGGGCCAGCGCGGTTTGCCACTCCATTTTCCAGAGGGTGGGTGCCATGGTGGCCACGAACAAGGAAAACACCGTCACGATCACCAGCGTCAGCAGCACCTGCAACAAGCCCAGGCCAAACACATGTTTGCGCATGGAGCGCAGCTTGGGCAGGTTGAACTCCAGCCCGATCACGAACATCAAAAACACCACGCCGAATTCGGCCAAGTGCTTCACGCCCTCGGAGTTTTGCGCCAGCGCCAGCGCGTTGGGACCAATCACCACGCCCACGACCAGATAGCCGAGCATCGGCGGCAGCTTGAGCATGCGGCAGCCCACCACACCCAGAACGGCAGCCAGCAAATACAACAGGGTCAACTCCAAAGCGCTCATGCGTTCATGGTAACAAGCGCGCACGGCCCCGTATTCAGCAACCGCGCCATTTCAAGGGCTATGAGCTGCGCCCGATAAAATGCAAGACATGCTTGCCCATTCCGCCCACACCCTGCAACTCGCCCGCGAAACCCTCGACATTGAGTCCGCGGCATTGCTGCGAATGAAAGACCGGCTGGACGAGCGCTTTGTCCAAGCCGTGAACATGGTGCTGACCGTGCAAGGCCGGGTGGTCGTCACCGGCATGGGCAAAAGCGGGCACATCGGCCGCAAGATTGCCG
>CAMDFT010000054.1 GCA_945897795.1 Limnohabitans sp. Rim8
CCTGGACATCACGGCTGCCGGCTTGACGGTGACGGCCACAGGGCTTGGCACTGAAGCCAGCCGACTGGAGACCTCGCTGGACAACTTGACCGCCGTGGTGGGCACGGGTGGTGCGCACTTGGTGGAAACCGATGCCTTGCTGGTCAGCAGCTTGAGCAGTACCGGCGCGGTGAACATCACGACCACAGCCACTGGCGCCGACCTGAGCATTGCCAGCCTGAGCGCTGCAAGTCAAACCGTGACCTTGGTCAGCCAAGGCTCGGTGCTCAACGGGAACACAACCAACACCGCAGTGAACATCAACGCCTTTGGCTTGAACGTCACGGCTGCTGGTCTAGGCAACGTCGCCCTTCCCTTGAATACATCGGTGGAACGCCTGGGTGGTGCGCTGGGCGCGGGCGGTTTGAATCTGGGTAACCAGGGGGCATTGCTGGTCAAAGACTTGGCCAGCAGTGGTGCCGTGGTGTTGAGCACAGGTGGTGATTTGAGCGTGGCCGCTTTCAATGCGACCGGCCAAACCGTGAGCTTGAACGTGGATGGCGCCGTGCGTGATGGCAACAGCGGCTCTGATGGCGTGGAACTCAATGCGGGCATCTTGACGCTGCAGGCCACCGGCTTGGGCAGCCAGGGCAGCCCCCTGAAAACCAACATTGACAGCCTGACGGCCGACATGGGTAATGCGGGTCAAGGTATTTACCTCTCGGACTTTGACAAGGTAGAGGTGCTTGGCGTCAAAGGCAAAGGCTCTTTGGCCGTGGAGTCGCCCGTGGGCGCCTTTGAGGTCAAGCAAGACCAGGTGTTCAACAGCCCCTTGGTGTTGAAAAGCCAGGACATTCAAATCAGCGCCGAGATGAGCGGCCCACGCATTGACGTGGTCACACCCACTGTGAATGGTGAAATTTTGCCGCTGGTGTTGGGCTCCTTGGTGGCCAATGTCACGCCTGACAACGGCGTGCACATCAACGCCCAAGAGGCCGCGCGCCTGAGCTTTGACACCATCGTGCTGGGCACCAGCCAGGCTGGCCAAGCCATTTGGTTCCAAACGACCCCTGGCGACACCAGCGACCGACTGACGTTCAAGAGTCGGGTGGAAGTGGAGACCTTGGGCAACACCCGTTTCAGCGGCCTGGTCACAGGCACGGGCCTGCAGGTCAGGGGACCGGGCCACACCACTATCCTTGACGATGCCGACGTGCTGCAAACGCAGGATGTGGTCATCAATGACCGTGTGGTGGTGACCAAAACCTCCTTGATGGAAGTCATAGATGGCAAGCTCAGCCTGCAGGGTGGCCTCACCGTTGAGCGTGGCCAGACCCTGACGCTGCTGGCCAGCGAGATCGAATTTGGCCCGTTTGAGGCTGGCACGTCCGTGACCGTCGTATTGGAAGAGGGCGCCACCTTGGTGCTGGGCGCCAACAACATCAGCTGGGAAAGCGCGGTGACGTTTGACAGCAACGGCGGCCATGTGGTGTTGCGCGGTGCGCCCGACATCAACCGGGTGCAGTCGCGCGACATGCTGCCCGATGCGGCAGCTCTGGCCTTTGAGCCCAGTATCCAAGACCTCGCGCGCTGGATGGACTGGCTGGCGGCCGACCAAGATGGTGACGCCGGCCTGCTCAGCCTGACTCTGGGTGATGCAGGAGCCGTGACTCGGATTCCATCGGCCTCCCCTTGGAACGATGTGGATGCAGGCAGCGTCATCTTGCGCGGCAGTGCCGTGCACCTGGGCAGCACGGGCGAGGCGGCCTGGACCCTGAACTCATCGGCAGTGCTACGCGCCACGGCAGGGTCTTTGGACCTGCATGTGGACCTCATGGCCATGAGTGATGTGTCGCTGGTGTCCACTACCGACCAAGTGCGCATGGGGGCAGGGGTGGATGTGGCCGCCAACGGAGCCGTGGCCTTGAGCGCGGCCACGGGCATCTTGGTGGGCCAGATTGATTCGGACAAACGCATAGACCTTTACAGCCCAGCCGGCCGCATTGTCTCGGCCACCGCTGCAGCAGCGGGCACTGCCCATGTCATGGCGCCTGCGGTGTCTGTGCACGGTTACGGCCAAAGCTGGGCCACGGCCCAGGCCGATCACATGCTCACCGTGCAAGCTCAGGCCCTGCAGGTGTCGGCTCCTTCAGGCGTGGCCTCGCGCGGCATGACCACGGGCGGCATGGTTTACCGACTGATGGACCAAGGCACAGGCTATTTGCAGCTCAAGTTGGTGGGCAATGCGCCCGAGCGCGTGATGGTGTCGGCCAGCCAGGTGCAAACCGAGCTCAACCTCATCAGCGGCGGCAGCATGCCCACGCAAGCGTGGCAGCCGCCAGGCCAAATGGGTGGTTTGTCAGCTTGGGTGCCCACGGCGACAGTCAGCACGCAAGCGGTCAGCCGCTACCTGCTGAGCCAGCCAGCGCCGCAGACCAGATTCATGGCCGCCGCCAGCGATGACCTGCTGAGCGACATGGAATACGGCCTGTCGCCCCAGGACAACACCGTGGTGCTGTCCCTTGAGCTCGATGCGCCCTTGGCGCGCAGCACCGGACAGTTGCTGACAGAAAGTGATTGGACCTTGTTGCCGCAGTGATACGATAATTCACTTTCAAAATGTTTTTTTTGATAAAAACTTTCTTTCTATTACGATTTAGGTTTAAGGAATTTGAAAATGTTTGATCAAATAGTCCCAGTTGCCTTGGAGCGCCACCGCCACAAGAAAGTTCGCAACACCACGCAGTTTGACTACGCTGCCGGCTTTCACATTGCCTACGTGACCGTGCACGAGTTCGCCCGGGCGGCGGCCACCTACCCCATTGTTTTTCTGGAAGACAAGCCCAATGATGGCTTTCGTCCGGTGGTGCTGATGGGCTTGCAGCCGGGTGAAAACCTGTTTGTGGGCGCCGACGGCGCATGGAACGCGTCTTACATTCCGGCCATGATCCGCCGCTACCCTTTTGCGCTGAGCAAGGGCGCGGAAGAAAACCGCTTTGTGGTCTGCGTGGACGAGGCCAGCACCTTGCTGAGCGACACCGAGGGCGCGCCCATGTTCGATGAAAAAGGTGAGCCCACCCAGGTCATTGAAAACGTCAAGCGCTACCTTTCCGAGCTGCAGCAAATGGACATGCTTACCCAGCAGTTCAGCCGCTTTTTGCTCACCAACAACCTGCTGACGCCTTTGAACATGCGCGTGAACGCGGCGCAGGCACGCAACATCACGGGCTGCTACGTCATCAATGAAGAGCGCTTGAACTCATTTTCAGACGCCTTGTTCCTGGAAGTGCGCGCGAAAGGCTTTTTGCCGGCCATGTACGCGCACCTGATGTCGCTGCCGCAAATCGAGCGATTGGTGCAGTTGAGCAAGGCCAAAACCGGCCCTGCAGCCGCCACAGCCGCTGAGCCTGCGCCTGCTGCGCCCGAGGCCGCGCCAGAGGCCGCAGCGCCTAGCGAGGTTCCGTCTGCCCCATCGGCGGAGCCCGCCGAGCAAGCCGCAGCGGCCGCCAAGCCCGCCGCACGCAAGCGCCGCAGCGATGCCTCTTAAGTTCAGGCTACGCCGCGAGCAGCCGCAGGGCTGGGTGCTGGCGGGCCTGCTTGTGGCCGCGTGGGTGGGTCTGTCTGGTGCGGCGCGGGCGCAGGGCGCCGCCACTGCACCTGCGCAGACCACCACCACTCAGCCAACGGCAGCCCCACTTGAGACGCTCCCGACCCTGCGTGCGCCTTTGACGCCACGCAGCTTGGCGCAAGCGCTCACAGTGCGCAACCTGGAGCTCGCTTACGGCCGTGATTCGGTGGCCATTGGGGCGTCGCTGGCGGCGGCCGAGGCTGCTCTGTACGAGCCCATTTTGTTTGCGTCGGCCAAGCGAACCAGCATTGAGCGCCAACGCACCACCGAGGAAAAGAGCAGCAATGTTTTTGTCCAGCAAGACAACACACTTGATGAAGACGGCCGCACGCTGGAAGCTGGCGTGCGCCAGCGCCTTCCCTTGGGCGGTGAGCTCAGCGTGAGTGCCCGCCAAGCTCAGCGCTCGAGCAATGTGCTAGCCAAAAGCGCCCCGCCTGTGACCCTGGAAGTCAACTCTGGCTTGGTGCTGTCCTTCAAGCAACCCTTGCTGCGAGGGGCCGGCGTGGGGATCACCGAGACCGATAAACGCGTCTCTGAAATTGAATCCTTGGTGGCCCAGTGGCAGTACCTGCAGCAGTTGCACAAGGTGCTGGCCGAGGGCTTGTCGCTGTTTTGGCAAGCAGAGGTGGCCAGCCAGGCCACCCGCTGGCGCGAGCAGCTGCTGGCCGGCACCGAGTCCTTGGTACAAGACGCGCGCGTGCGGGTCGAGGCCGGCAAACTCGCGCCCCGCGCCAATTTGGAGCTTGCCCGCGTGATGCTGGCCCGGGAGGCTGATTTGGGCCGCGCCGTGCAAACCCGCGACGAGCTCAAGCTGCGCCTGCTCAGCAGCTTGGACCTCGAAGCCACCGAGCTGCCCGGCTTGCAGCTTGACGGTCAAAGCGCCGCCCCTAACGTGCCCACCAGCACGGTGGATGCCGCGCTGGCGCAGTGGTCCCCTTACCAAGTGGCTATGCTGCGCAAGCGCCAGGGCGAGCTGCGCCTGGCCTTTGCCAGCAACCAGCGCCGCCCGGCGGTGGACCTGGTGATGTCCTACACCCAAACGGGCCTGGCCAACGCCAGCAGAAGAGCTTCTTTGGGCATCGTCAAAGAAGGCGACTACCCTGAATGGTTTGTGGGTTTGAACATCGAGCTTGGAGCCTTTGGCAACCGCAAAGCCGAGTCTCAGATGGTGGCCCAGGCCAGGCGGGTGGAGCAGTCGGACACCGAAATTTCCGCCATCCGCCAAGCCTTTCTCAACGACAGGCAGGCCAAGCAGATGGCCCGCGACCAACTGCTGCGCGAGACCGCCTTGACGAAGCAGGAAGTGCAAACACGCCAGGCCTTGCTGGACGACGAGCGTCAGCGGTTTAACGCCGGGCTGGGCCTGCTGGGCAATTTGCTGCAAGCCGAACAAGACCTGCTGGAGTCGCGCATACGCGCGGCCGACGCCCAGGGTCGCCTGGAAACCGCCCGACTGGCCCTGCTGTTGGCTGACGGCACCTTGCTGCCGGCCTACGGCATAGACACCCCCTTGCCCTCATTGCCATGAACCTTTTGTTTTCTCCCCGCGCTTGGTTTAAATCCGCGCTGCTTCCTCTTGTGCTCAGTGCGGCCATGTCGGTGCAAGCCACTGAATGGGTGGGCCTGGCTTTTCCCGTGAGCGATGTGCAGGTCAGCGCCGCAGTGGCTGGGCTGGTGCAACGCATCAGCGTGCGGCCTGGCCATGCGGTCAAGCCCGGCGATGTGCTGCTCGAGCTCGACAGCGCCTCCCAGCAGGTGGAGCTGCGCCGCCGTGCGGTGCTGCTGGACGACGACAGCGAGCTGCAAACCGCCCGTGCGCGGCTGGCCGCTCTCGCCGACCTGCTGCAAATGACCGAGTTGGTGGCCAGCAAAAGCCAGTCGGTGTCCAAAGAAGAGCTGATCAAGGCGCGCATTGAAAAGGTGTCGGCCGAGGGTCGACTGCTGCAGCTGGTGGCACAAAAAGCCCGCGAGCGCGTGGAGCACGAGCAGGCCCAGCTTGAGTTGACTCAGCGCACTGTGCGCGCGCCCATGGCGGGCGTGGTGGTGGACGTGCCGGTGGATGTGGGCGAGTGGGCCAAGCCGGGCGACGTGATGGTGCGATTGGCCGATATTTCGCAGGTGGAGCTGCGGCTGAACCTGCCGCAAGCAGCCGCGGCCAATTTTCGCGTGGGCGGCCGCGTGGCCGCCCGTTTTGAGGCTGGTGCCACCCAGGTGCCCGCCACCGGGCTGGTGAATTTTGTATCACCCCTGGCCGACAGCGCCAGTGGCTTGGTGGACGTGCGCATTCGCTTTGCCAACCCCAATGGCCGCATTCGGCCCGGGGCCAAGGCCGTGATTCGCGGTGTGGCCGCCTCGTGATGAGTCAAGAGTCTGCCACCCATGAATGAGCAAAACAATGGCGCGGCTGTGCGCCCTCGCCAGCCCGCCGAACTGATTGACGCACTTTTGAAGCTGCTGGCCGCGCCCCGCCAGCCCGACTTTTACGCTGACTACGCCGACTTGGTACAAGCCCTTTGCCGCACCGAGGCCGCCATGGTGGTGGACGCCTCGGGACTGGACATGGGTGCACCGGCTGAGCAGGCTCCGCGCTTGGGCTATGCGGGATCGGCCGAAGACCTGCAGGCCCTGGCCGCGCAGTTCACCACCGCCCGCTGGCAGGCCAGCGGGGCCCAAGGCTACAGCCACGAGCTTTACCGAAAAAACGACGGCCTGGGTGCTGTGATGCTGTTGGTGCGACTGCTCGATGCGGCGCCCCACGCTTTGCTGCTGAGCTTGCCAGAGCGCGACCGGGCCCACCTCAAAGAGGCCCTGGTGCGGGCTTTGTTGGTCAAAGACCTGCGTGCCTCGGCTCCCCAGGCGCAAGCCGTCTCCACCCTCGCTGCGCAACCCACCGGCGCCTTGCTCGATATGCTGGGCCTGGCCACTGAGGTGCTGCAGGCCCCCCGCTTTGGCGCGGCTGCATTGACTTTGGTCAATGGTGCGGTGCGCACCCTGGGCCTGAGCCAGGCGGTGCTGTGCTGGCGGGTGGCAGGCGTTGCCCAGGTCCTTGCCATCAGCCACATCGATAAGTTTGAGAAAACCTCGCGCTTGGTGTCTGCCTTGGAGGCGGCCGCGACTGAGGTGTTGTCCACCGATCAGGTGATTTCTTTGGGTCAACATCAGGCAACTCCAAGCGCCGAAGACGAGGGGGCTGACCAAGGTTATGCAGCCCCTGCGCGCCCACCCGGCCACCAGGCCCTGCTGGACAGCCTAGAAGGCATGCACCATGTCACCAGCTTGCCCATGCGCGACGGCTCCGGCCAAGCGCAAGCGGTATTGATTGCAGTAAGCAACAACCAACCCTTGCCACAAGATTCAGTCAATCAGGCCTTGCTGATGCTGGAGATGGTCTACCCGCGCCTGGCTGACAGCCGCTGGCGTGATGCCAATGTGTTCCAGCGCCTGCGCCAGTCCACGCTGGCGCGCTTGGAGTTGTATGTTGGCCCCGGCCGGCCTTGGTTGAAGTTTGGCACCTTGTTCGCGTCGGTGCTGCTGCTGGTCATGCTCTTTGTGCAAGTGCCCTACCGCGTGGAGGCCAGCGCCCAGCTGATCACCGACAGCACCCGTTTGCTGACCTCACAAAACGACGGTCGGCTGCTCGATGTGCTGGTCGATGTGGGGGATACCGTCAAAAAAGGTCAGCCCCTGGCCAAGCTGGACACCACAGACTTGCAACAGCAACTGGCTGAGGTGCAGTCAGAGATTCAGCGCTACGCCTCTGAAGAAGACAAAGCCCGCGCCGGCGGCGCCCTGGCCGAGATGCAGGTGGCCCAAGCCCGCCGGTTGCAGTCTGAGGCCAGGCTCATGCGCGTGGCTTACTTTTTGCAGCAAGCCCGCACCGAAGCGCCTTTTGACGGCGTGGTGGTGGAGGGCGAGCGGCGTAACCTGCTGGGCTCCTCGGTCAAGCGCGGGGACAAGCTGTTTCGCATTGCCCAGGTGCGCGATTTGTATGTGGTGCTGCAGGTGCCAGAGCATGCCATCCGTGACTTGCACAGCGATGCCCAGGCCGAGCTGCTGCTGCTGAGTCAGCCTGACCAGCCCATTCGTCTGAAGGTCTCGAGCTTTGTGCCCATGGCCCAGGTCAAGGGCGAGGAGGGCAATCAGTTTGTTCTCAAGGCCCAGATCTTGGATCCCGTGGCGCCTTGGTGGCGCCCCGGCATGACCGGTTTGGCCAAGATTGATGCGGGTTCGCGCAACATATCTTGGGTCTTGTTTCACCGCACCATTGACAAGCTGCGGCTGTGGTTCTGGTGGTGAGGCAGGACTGGGCAATGACGATTTTTTCTCCCACTGAGCGCTTGGGTCAGCCCCGCGCCCACAACGTTTAAGTGCCATGTCTGGAGCCATTTACAGCGACGCTTGGTACCGTATAGCCGAGGCACGGGTGAGCTTGCTGCCCGGCGTGCGCACCAGTCGACAGAGTTATCGGGGCCAACCTTGGGTGGTGCTGGAAGACGCCTTTGCCCATCGGTTTTTCCGCATCACCCCCGAGGCGCATGCCTTTTTGCTGACGTTGCACCAAGGCGTGACGGTTGACTTGGCTTGGCAGGCCTACTTGCGGGCCCATCCCCAGCGCGCGCCAGGCCAAGAAGAGGTGGTTCAGTTGCTGAGCCAGCTCCATGTGTCGAATTTGCTGCACTTCAGTGACGGCTCCAACAGCATAGAAATTGACCGCCGAGCCCGCGAGGTTCGCGGCAAGGAGTTGCGCGGCAAGCTCATGTCATTTTTGTACTTTCGGATGCCTATTTGGGATCCAGACGACACGCTGACGGCCATGGACAAGAGCCTGCGGGTCATTCCCACCTGGTTGATGGTGCTGGTGTGGTTGGCTGTCGGCTTGGCCGGTGCGTGGGCAGTGATTGGCCAATGGGACTTGGTGGGCGACCGCGCCCAAGGCGCTTTTGCCTGGGCCAATTTGCCGTGGCTCTACCTGTGCATGGCCGTGATGAAGGTGATCCACGAGATGTGCCACGGCCTGGTGTGTAAGCGCTATGGCGGCAACGTTCACACTTTTGGCTTGATGTTTTTGGTGACCACCCCGCTGCCTTATGTGGACACTACGGCCACCTGGGCCTTTCCCGACAAGCGCCACCGCATGCTGGTGAGTTCGGCGGGCATGTTGGCCGATTTGTTCATGGCTGGTCTGGGCGCTTTGGTATGGGCGGCCACCGGGCCGGGTCTGGTCAACAGCCTGGCTTTTAACGTGATGTTGATTGGCTCCGTCTCCAGTTTGTTGTTCAACGGCAACCCCCTGCTGCGCTTTGACGCCTACTACGTGTTGGCCGATGCGCTGGACATCCCCAATTTTTACCAAAAGTCCCAGCAGTATTGGTTTTTTCTGGCTGACCGTTACCTGCTGGGCAGCCATGCGGCGCGCTCGCCGGTGGATGTACCCAGCGAGCGCAAATGGTTCTTGGCCTATGCCCCGGTGAGCCTGGTGTACCGGCTGATCGTGTCATACGCCATCGTGCTGTTTGTGATGGACATGTGGCTGGGTCTGGGCCTGGTCATGCTGGTGCTCACTTTTTACATGCTGGTGTGGGCGCCGGCCTGGAAGGGACTCAAGCATTTGCTGGGCTCACAAGTGCAGGCCCACCGCTGGCGGGCCTGGGGTGGCGCGGGCGGCTTGCTCGGGGCGGCCGCCTTGCTGGTGTTTGCCGTGCCTTGGCCGCACTCCATCACGGCCCAGGGCGTGGTGCAAATGAGCCGTTTTTCGGTGCTGTACGCGCCGCTTGACGGGCGCTTGGAGCGCGCTGTGCTCGGCCAGGGCCAAACGGTGGCGGCGGGCACCCCGCTGATGTGGTTTGACGCCACTGCGCTCAAGCTGGATATGGAGCAGACCTCGCGCGAGCGTGATGAGCTGCTGGCCATGGAGCGTGCGTCACTGACGCGCCAGGCGGTGGATTTGCAGCCCTTGGTCGAGCAGCGCCTGGCCAAGGAGCAGCGGCTGCTCGAACTCAAGAGCCGGTTAGCCAAAGCCGTGCTGCGCGCCCCGCACGAGGGTCGCTACGTGGCGCTTGAAGGTGCCGAGCGCCAAGGCGCTTGGCTGGGGCAGGGCACCGAGGTCGGCCATGTGTTGGACCCCTCCCAGGGTTTTCAATTTGTGGCCGTGGTCTCGCAAGAGCGCGCCCGCGAGTTGTTTGCCTCGCCCGTGGGCGAGATCAATTTGCGCGTGCTGGGCCAAGCCGATCATTTGATTGAGGTCGAACGCGTGGTGCTGCTGCCTTACCAGTTAGACCGTCTGCCCTCGGCCGCGCTGGGTTGGCTGGGCGGTGGCGACTTGGCGGTGTCCAACCAAGATGCCAAAGGTGAAAAAGCCGCCGAAGAGTTTTTTGAAGTGCGCCTGACCCTCAAGCCCGACCCCGAGGCCGGTGTGGTGCTGGCCCACGGCATGCGCGGCCTGCTGCGCCTGACGCTGCCGCCGCGCTCTTTGTATGACCGCATTGACGAGGCTATGCGCCAGTTGGTGCAAAAGCGCTACCGTCTGGGATGAGCCTGGCATGACTTCAGATGCCGGTCTTCGCCGAGAAGCATGGCACCCGCCCCGGGGCCTCCTGGCCGAGCGGGCCTGGTTGCCTATTTGGCGCGAGCGTTGGCGGCGCCTGAACGGTGCAGCCACCCAACAAACTGAGGCCGATTTGCAGCGCGCCAAGCAAAGCGCCGAGCAGGCGCAAGGCCTGTCAGAGCAGGCGCTGCCTGAGGCGCTCAAGCAACTGTCTCAGCGCCTGCGCTTTGCTGGCGCTCTCGTTCCCGAGGCTGGACCTGAGAGGCGTGCGTGGTTTGATCTGCGCGCCCAACTGCTGGGGCTGTGGTGCGCCAGTGCTCAGCGGGTGCTGGGCTTGAAAGCCCATGACACGCAAATTCGCGCCGCATTGGAAATGCACAACGGCCACCTGGTGCAACTGGCCCCCGGAGAGGGTAAAACCTTGGCCATTGGTCTGACCGCGGCGCTGTATGCCAGCGCCGGCCGGCCCTGCCATGTGATCACCTCCAACGACTACCTTGCTGCGCGCGACGCCGAACTGATGGCGCCGCTTTTGGCCCAGGCCGGCTGGCATGCGGTGTCCGTGACCAGCGACACCCCGCCC
Source organism: Limnohabitans sp. Rim8 (assembly GCA_945897795.1). GTDB lineage: Bacteria > Pseudomonadota > Gammaproteobacteria > Burkholderiales > Burkholderiaceae_C > Limnohabitans_A. The sequence goes on from CAMDFT010000054.1 coordinate 10,735, forward strand.
GAGGCCCTGGCCACAGGCTATGCCGCCGAAGTGGTGTACGCCACCGGCAAGCAGTTGCTGGCCGACCATCTGCGCGATGACCTGCTGCTGGGCGGCTCCAAAGACCCGATGGGCAGGCGCCTGTGGGAGATGAAGCGCAGCGGCCAGCAGTCGCGCCCAGTCGGGCGCGGGCTGTGGGTGGCGATTGTGGACGAGGCCGACAGCGTGCTCATTGACGAGGCCACCACGCCGCTCATCATTTCGTCGGCCGACGACAACCCCATGCTGGTCGAGGCGGTGCTGGCGGGCAAGAAGATTTTTGAGAACCTGCAGCCCGATGTGGACTACGTGGTCAAGACCGAGCCCGTGACCGATATTCGCTATACCGAGCCGGGCAAAAAGCGCATTGATGACATGGCCTTCATGTTGCCGCCATTTTGGCGCTTTCCCGAGCGCTCGCAAGGCATGGTGTCCCTGTCCATCATGGCCAAATACGTTTACCTGCGCGACCGCCATTACCTGGTCGACGAAGAGGGGAAGGTGGTCATCGTTGATGAGAAAAGCGGCCGCGTCATGGCCGGGCGCTCCTGGAGCCACGGCATACACCAGGCCATCGAGGCGATGGAAGGGCTGGAGCTGAGCAGCCCGCCCAAAACATCGGCGCGCATGACCTTCCAGGTTTTTTTCAACCGCTACCACCGCCTGTGCGGCGCCAGCGGCACCTTGCACGGCATTCATGGCGAGTTGCGCCAGACCTATGGGGTGGAGGTGGTGGCGGTGGCCCCGCGTGTGCCCAGCCGACTGCGCATTGCGCCTTGGCGGCCTTTTGCTCGGACAGAGCAGCGCATGCAGGCCTTGATCGACGAGTTGCTGGCTTGTAACGAGCGGGGTCTGCCAGTGTTGGTGGGCACTCGAAAATTGGCCGATACCGAGCGCCTGGCGCAGGTGCTGGCTTTGCGCCAGGTGCCGCACCAGGTGCTCAATGCCAAGCACCATGCTGAGGAGGCGCGCATTGTCGAGCGCGCGGGTCAGTGGGGCGCGGTGACGGTATCGACCAATATGGCCGGGCGCGGCACCGACATCATGGTGCCACCCGAGGTGGCGGCCCAAGGCGGCCTGCAGGTGCTGATGTTCGAGCCCCACGAGGCCAGCCGCATCGAGTGGCAGCTTTATGGCCGTTCGGGTCGGCAGGGTGCGCCCGGTGCCGCTGCCGGCTTTGTGTGCCTGAATGACGAGCTGTTGGTGCAGGGCCTGGGCAAGCTCTATGTGCGCTTGGTGCCTTTGCTTACGCCGCTTTTGCTCAACCGCTGGGTGCTGCCCCGCTTGGTTTGGTGTGCCCAAGCCATCACGCAGTGGAAGGCGGCCTCGCAGCGCAAGCGCTTGGCAGAGCGTGAGCGCAAAACCGCGAGCCAGTTGTCCTTTTCCGAATAAATTTAACCCCGAAAATCCATCATGCCGCTTATCAAAATCAACGGTCTGGCTTACGAGTTCGACACCCTGGACGATGAGGCCAAGAGCCACCTGCGTTACCTGGCGTTCATTGACGCCGAGCTGGAGCAAATGGCCATGCGCATGAGCGTGATGAAAATATCGCGCGACCAGATTGGCCAACGGCTGGACGCAGCGTTGCTGCGCCAAAGCGTGGCCGCGTCGCCGCCTGAGTTGGCGCAAAAACCTCAACCTGCACCGAGCGGCGGCGCATGAGCGAGGTTTTTGAGACCACCGTCGCTCCTGACATGCCTGAGGTGCGCGACTGGCTGGCCCGATTGCGCCTGCAGCAAGGCCTGGATGCCGCCCGCCAAGCGCTGAACATGCTGCGCCTGCGCCACCCCGGTCATGCGGGCGTGCAAGAGCTGCTGGACTGGCACGATGCGCAGTGGTGGCAGCCCTTGGAATTTGGCGGTATACGTCTGGAGCGGCGCGCGCCAGAGCACTTTGAATTTGTCTGGTCGGTGGTGCTGAACCGGGATTTTTCAGCCAAGCTCAAGCACATTCCCGAGCTGCTCACCGCCCGCGACCTGCTGCACATCTTGACCCAGGACCACACCGCCTTGCTGCCCGACAGCCGCAGCATTCAGTGGGTGGTGTTCAAGGGCGATCAGCCCATAGGCCTGGCCATGTTTGTGAACATCAATTTTCGCAACCGAACGGCCGAGCACATCATGGGTCTGTTGCCCGGGCACGATATTTCGGTTCTGGTGGGCGACGCCTACTGCGCCACCTTGATGTTTGCCTTCCATTGCCTAGGCTTGAACAAGGCAGTAGGCCTGATTTACGGCAGCAACCGTGAAGTGGCCGAGCAGCAAGAACGGCTGGGCTTTGAGCGCGAGGGCCTGCTGCGCCAGGCGGTGTGGAACGATGCGCAGCAAAGCTATGAGGATCTGTTGCAAATTGCGCTCACGCGAGAGAAATTTGAGCACAACCGGGTGTTGCAAGGCATACGCCGGCGCCGACCACACGATGCTCTGTTTGAGCGCCAGCGCGAGTGGCCGCGCTACCCGCTCAGCTCAGGGCCGGGATGAAGGGTTTGAGGTAGTTCAAGCTGAGATCGTACGACAAGATGATGCGCTCGTGCGTGCCTTCATGGACCACGCTGTGCAGGTGTGCTCCGCCGTCTTTGAAGGCCAACAATTGACCGGTTTTCCAGGTCCGCGTGACCGGCCCCACAGTGATACGGCAGCCCGGGTCTTCCGCCAGGCACAGGTGAATGCGCAGGTAATCCGGTGTCCAGCCCCGGTGCGGGTTGATCACCGAGCCGGGGATCAAGCGGCTGACAAACACATTGCGCAAATGCCCCTCGCTCTCCAGCGGTGCGATGGTGCTCGAGCTCACCGGCAGTTTGCTGCGGAACATGGCCACCAGCGGGGCGATGTTGATGGCCAGTTGGTCCTTGGACATCTCGATGTGCTCGCCCTGGAACACAGACAGGGGAAACGCGTCCCAGGTGTTGTTGTACAGGTTGGCGTACTTGGGGTAGGGCATGAAGGGCCGAAACTGCGGGATGAAGTTCAGCACTTCTTCACGGATGTCGGCCGCCTTGGTCAGCACATCCAGCGCCCAAGGCACTTGGTGCAATAAGTGGTCCCAAAACGAGGGCTCTTCGGTGGGGATGATTTGGTTGTTCATGGTGTTCAAAGATTCAGCGCAAATGCGTTACCAGTAAATACCCCAGGCCCCGCGCTGCAAGAGCGCGTGGCACTGCAGCATGATGCGCGGCACCGGCTCGCTGCTGGGGTGCAGCACTGCCTGGTGCGGCACTAAGCCACTGTGCAGCATCATCTGCCCGAGCTGGTAGGGGTGAAACACAGGCTCCGGCGCCGGCCACAAGTTCAAGCCTGCGCCTGCGGGCATGGACACGGGCAGGGTCAGCGTGAGTACCTGGCCCGGGTAGGGTTGGGTCAAGCCAAAGACCTGCTTGAACTGCAGGTCCACATGCCTGCTGGCCACCGCTTGTGCAAACACGGGGTGGGGCAGGTGGATGTGAAAACCAGGTAAAGCTGCCTGCTCACCCACACAGGTGGCAGGCTGGCCCGACCACATCGCCAACACCTCGCAGCAGCGCTCAAGCAAGGGCGCAAAGTGGGTGTGTAGCAGGCGGTTGTTTTCTTGGCGAAGCAGCTTGTGGTGGTAGGCCTGTTGGCCACCCAGCAGTGGGTCACCCTTGACCGCATCCAGGTAAGCCGCCAGGCCCAAGGTGTAGAAGGGCAGTTGCGCATCCCGCCGAGTCCAGTGCGGCCGCAACGCCAACACCTGTGCCGTCCAAAAAGCGCACTCCTCAGCATTGAGCGCGGGCAAGTCGGTCAGCAGGGGGGCTGTGTTCATGGGGCAGGGCGGGTGAGTGCGGAACAAGGGGTTATTGTCCACGCGGCACTCCTTGCCGGATTAAGCCTGGTGCAGTGTGGCGGCAAGATCACCTCACCCCGCTCCATCACCAGATACTGGTCGTCCAGCTGGTGGATCACACAGCACCCATTTTTTGCAGCGGCACAACCAACTTCACCAGCGTGCCGGGGTGGGTCACGGACAAAGTCAGATGGCTGTTCGACACGCTGAGCTTACCGCCCGCCGCACGCGCACGCGCCATCATGTTGGTTTGACCTCGACCAAAAAGCATGTTTTCGCCCATACCCACACCATCGTCGGCCACCGAAATTGTCAATTGCGAGGCCACTTCGTCACAGGTGAAGTCAAGATAAATGTTGTTGGCTTTGGCATGTTTGAGCGCGTTGTTCAGCGCTTCTTGGACAAGACGCAAAATTTGCAGAACCACATTGGGCGCAACTTCAGGTGCATGATCGACTTGCAAATTCCAGTGCAATTTGACGGTTGAGCCCATCAGCCGTTGTTGCGTTCTGAATCGAAAATCAACCAATGCGTTGGGCAGATAATTGTCAGAGTTACCCAATGTATCTACCAGCAAATACAAGTCGGCGATGCTCTCTTCCAGCAAGCGCCCCAAACCTGCCTGTGACATCTGGTTTTGCTCCACCATCATCTTGGCAATGACCAATTGAGAGCCAAAGCCATCGTGCATGTCTTGCAGCATGTGTTGACGCTCTTGTGTTTTGGTCCGATTTATTTCCGAATGCAACAACCGTTCGTGCACCTCATTGAGTTCAGCGGTGCGCTCTTGAACTCTCGTCTCCAGCTCCACACTTTGGTTTTGTGATCGGATCAGCGCAGTCACCAACAAAAGCAACAACATGCCGCCAAACATGAACAAAGTTCCGCTGTACGCATAGGGAATGAAGTACAAGCCGGTGAATGCCGATTCACCCGTGAACCTGAGCCAATCAAAGCTGCTGGCGACCGTGATCAAGCCCATCATCAGGGTTGCAAAAATATGGCTGACCTGTCGCGTTTGCCAAGTCCAGTAAACCATCAACGCTGGCATCAACAAAACGGACAACAAAAGCGGCAAGTACAGAACCGTCACCAGCGTTCGGTTGTTGCCTGACAGCCCAATGAGGGCCGCCGAAACGACCACATAGACCAGAACCGTCCAATAAAGCCGGGGCTTGAGTTTTTCAAAAAATGAAACGAACATCAAGATCAACAAATGACCTGACGCGAATCGGCTGGCAAAAATAATCCAGCTGAACACATCCACGTCCACCATCGGTCGGCTCATGAAGACACTGGCCGTGGCAACCGCGTTGACCAGACTGGTCAGGCCAAACCACAGATAGACTGAATCCTTGCGCAAAACGATGCCGACGGCCAAGGCCATCACGCCGAGCAAACCTGACAACCAACTCAAGCCCGCCATCAAATCCACCTGAAGCCAATATCGCCACCGATAGAAATGGCTGTCCAGCGTTTCAACCTGGCCAATCACGACTCTGGACAAACCATTGCTTTGACGTGCGTTGGCATAAATTTCGAACTGAAGTTCGTTGGCACCCATTTTCAACATAGAAACGGGCACTTTGAAAAGGTAAGGGCGGTGCAAACAACGCACTTCTTTGAGTTGTCCGCGCTCACAAACACCAAAAAATTGGCCGTTCACAGACACGCTGCCTGCCAAAGACATTTTGGGCACGTAGATACCCAAAGCCTCATCGGGCAAAGTGGCCAAATCGAACCGCAACGTGTAGCGGACCAAACTGCCCTTCGGCTCGAAGTCCGTGGACGCCATCGTGTGCGGCAAGTTGACCACTTTTTCGGGGCCTGCGCCCTTCATTACGGCTTGCTTCACCTCAGTGGTGGCGTCTTGCTGGTCTGCCGCCTGAACCCATCCGGAAAACAGCAGGCCCAAAGCCAGCCATGAACAAAGCACAAGGCGGTTGAACACCATCAGAATTTCAACAGTCCTGCTGACTGCGCCTTGGTGATGGCTTGCCGCTGATTGGACACTTCCAACTTGCGGTACATGTTGCGAATGTGCGTTTGAACGGTGGAAAGAGAAATGTTCATGACATCCGCACAAGAGGCGTAGCTGCATCCTTTGGCAATGAATTGGAGCAATTCCAATTCTCGTTTTGAAAGGTTCAAATCATTGGGCATGTGCTTGACATTGGGGCCCCCAGCCAAGCGAAACAAGTGTCTGGCCAAAGCAGGGCTCACAGGGTATTGACCTTGCAGCACCAACTCAATCGAATGACGCATGGAGAGGTCGGAGTCGCCTTTGAGCAAATAACCATTCGCCCCTGCGCGTATCGCTGACAAAAATGTCTCTTCCGATGTGAAGGCAGTGGTCACCAAAATCGGCAATTCCGAAAAACGGTGTCGTACTGCAGTGATCACATCAATGCCTGAGATGTCAGGCAATCCAATGTCAATGAGGGCCAAATCGAATTGGCAGTCAGGCTTTGCCAGAACCTGCAAGGCACTTGAACCCTGTTGAAAAGCATGGATTTTCCACTCCCCCGCCATCAAATCAAAGACCCGCACAAACGTGTTCTGGAACACCAGATCGTCTTCAACCAGCAGAACGTTTGAGTGGGGAGTCAATGGCACGCCAGAGCATTTCATGTGAAATAGAAATTAGATTGTTGAATTATATTTATTTTAAGTAAATCAGATTTTCATGCAATAAAAAATTATTAAATTAATAAAAATACCTTTTCCATGTGATGTTAAAAAAATAGCGCCACTTTTACATTTATGTTTGCTATAGAAAAACTGTCAAAAACAAAAAATTTTGACAGTTTTATCTTTTGTCGTGAAATAATTGCCATTCTTGTTCGTAGCGCTTCCTTTTCAAACATTTTTTGAATGATTTTGTATATGTTTAAATCTTTGGTTCCCGTGAATAAAGCCCGCCACGAGGGCAAAAAAATCAAGCAAGTGGAAGGCTTTGGCTTTGCCGCTGACTTTCACATCGCCTCCATCATGGTTCACGAGTTCGCCCGCGCGGCCTCGCTGTACCCCGTGGTGTTCCTGGAAGACAAGGAGCAAGACAGTTTCCGCCCCGTGGTGCTGATGGGCATGGACGCTGGTGAAAACCTTTTTGTGGGTGCCGATGGCAAGTGGCAAGCGTCTTACGTCCCTGCCATCATCCGCCGCTATCCCTTTGCCTTGGCCAGTGCCGGCGAAGAAGGCAAGTTCACGGTGTGCATTGACGAGGGAAGCGATCTGATCAGCGATACCGAGGGCCTGCCATTGTTCAACGAGCAAGGCGAGCCTGCTGAGGCGCTGGAAAACGTCAAGCGTTACCTGGGCGAGCTCCAGCAAATGGACGCCTTCACCAACGAGTTCTGCAAGTACATGGTGGCCCACAACATGCTCACCCCGCTGAACATGCGCGTGCAACAAGCTGACCAGGTCAAGAACATCAATGGCTGCTATGTCATCAACGAAGAGCGCTTGAACGGCCTGAGCGTGGACGGCTTCATGGATCTGCGTGACAAGCGCTACCTGCCCGCCGTGTACGCGCACCTGCTGTCGTTGGCCCAAATTGAGCGCCTGATGACGCTCAAAGATGAGCGTTTAGCAACGCTCGCCTCTGCAGCCTAAAGCCCTCGAGTCCCCACCAGGCGCCATATGATTCGTTGTTGTGCTCATCGCCAGCGTCGGCTCAGGCATTGGCCCTAATGCGCTGCAAAGACCTGCGCCTTCGCATGCCCCAAGTCTCGGCCAAAGATGCTGGGTTTGCGGGTGCGTTGCCTGTTTTTGAGCGATCAGACCGGGTGATGACCCAGCAGTTGAATTTACAGTTCCCTTTGCTCAGGCTTGGCTTGGGCAATGTTGGAGTTGTGGGTGGCCTGGGGGCCACTTTTGCCTTGAAACTTTCCCAGCACTCGCCATTGGTTTTTGAGTTGCCGCGCCTGCACACATGTTCTTCCGCCAGACGTAGGGTGATGGCTGCCCCGCCTGACTCCGTCGGATGCCGTCCAGTGCAAGTTGAGTCATGAAAAAAATCAAACGCGCGCGGACCGCTTTGGTGCAGCAAGCACTCAGGCCCAACTCTTTCAGGGTTGAGCCCTTGGAGCCGCGCGTTTTGCTGTCCGCCGACCCTGTGTTCTCACCCATTGTGACGGCCTTGGTTGCCGAACGGCAGGACTTTCAGAGGCTGATTGAGTCTTACAGCGCGCAACAAAGCAGCACCAGTTCGGTGTCCGTGCCCTTGTTGTCACGGTTGCTGTCCAACCCGGCGGCCATCAGCGCGGCCCAGACCTTTGAGGTGGATGCCGCGCTGCTCGACATTGGCCAGTTGTCCTTGCAGTCTGGTCTGGTGGGTCGCGCTGTGCGCGTGGCCAGCAACGAGGTTCTGGGCGGCAGCGGGGCCTTTGAGGGTGACTTGACGGTCGAGGGCCTGCTCAGCCCGGGCTATTCCCCTGGTGTGCAAAACGTCAGCACCTTGACCTTGGCCGTCGGCTCGGCCACCTTGTTCGAGATAGGCGGCGCCACCGCCGGCACACAGTTCGACCAAATCAACGTCAGTGGCCTGGCCACGCTGGACGGCCAGTTGCAGGTCGATCTGATCAATGGCTTTCGGCCCACAGACGGGCAGATCTTTAACGTCCTGAACTACGGCAGCGTGAGCAGCGCCTTTGCCAGCAGCACCGGTCTGTTAGATGCGGGCGAGGGCGTATTTTTTGAGGTGGTTTCAGGAGCAAACAGCCTTAACCTCAAGGCCCGGGTGCTAGACCGCGGCACGGCCGACCTGGTCAACGCGCTGCGCTCCACTTTGCCTGCCAACGACCAGGCGCTGCAAGACAAGGTCGGCCAGTGGCTCAATATTGGCTACTTTGTCAACAACAGCAGCTTCAGCTTCAACGGCAGCATTTCGCTTGGCCAGGGTCTGAGCCTGAGCGGCGCAGCCACGATTGGTTTTACCAACAACGCCGTCATTGATGGCCAGACGGTCGACGTTTTCACCCTAGGCTTGGAGAACGCCAGCGGCTTTCTGGGCCTGGACCCGGCCAGCACCACGCAGCCTGGCCTTAAATTCACAGACGCCGACTTGGGTCTGCTGTGGTTGCGAAGCGAGGCCGATACCAGCAAAGGCTGGGCCTGGGGCGAGGGCACCGTGGCCGGCCTGTCGCTGGTGGGCTCAAGCAATGTGTCGCTCACAGCGACTTCGCTCACCATAGACTTTGCGCAGGCCTTGGGCCAAAACGGCTCCAGCCAGGCCTACACCAGCTTGCTCAACCTCTCGGCTGCCGCGCGCAGCCTGTCGGTGGGCAGCGCCTCTTACACCTTTGACAGCGCAGACACCACAGAGCGTGCGGCGGTCTCGGGCACGGCCAGCCTGAACCTGGGCAGCGTGCTCAGCCTGGCGGGCTCATTGGGCTTTGCTTCTTCGGCCAGCGGATTGATTGCCGTCGGCAGCGACGTCACTGCCCGCATGAGCGCAGGGGGCGTCAGCGTGGGTCTGGACAGCGCCAACTTTGGCCTGCGCGTCCTGACTGACAACACCTACCAACTCGAAGCCAGCGGCAGCTTTTACTTCAACGGCGGCGGCTTTGCCAACGTCAGCGCCACCAGCGCGATGCTGCGGCTGAACACCACGGGCGTCACCCAAGCAGAGAAGGTTTTGCAGGTTGGTGGCCTCAGCCACACCTTGTCGGCCATGGGCGCCACGGCCGCCCCGGTGCTGAACGTCACCGGCTTGCAAGCGCGCATAGGCGAGAGCCT
>CAMDFT010000055.1 GCA_945897795.1 Limnohabitans sp. Rim8
GGCGATCAGCGCTGGCACGGCGGCGGGGGCATAGCTGCCAATCACCACGGGCTTGCCGCTTTTCTTGGCCCAGGCGGCGAATTCCTTGAGGTTGGTGGCCGGAATGTCGCCACGAGCAGCCAGCACGAAGTCGTTGACCAGCATGGCCCCCACCGACTGGTAGTCGCTGATTTTGTAGGGCGTATTGCCCGCAATGATCTGCGAGATGCCCGGGCCAGGCGTCCAGGTGCCGATGGTGTAGCCATCGGGTTTGGCGCGGATCATCTCGGCAAAGCCGACCACGCCGCCGCCGCCGGGCTTGTTGATCACCTGCACCGGTACGCCCAGGCGCTTGCTCATGCCCTCTGCGACCAGGCGGGTCACCACGTCCATGTCGTTGCCCGGTGGGTAGGGGTAGATGATCTCGATGGTCTTGCTGGGCCATTTGTCCTGAGACATGGCGGGCAGGGCAGCAGCAGCGGCCAGAGCGGCGAGGGCGATCAAACGGATGCGGTGGTTCATGTGAGTCTCCTGATGGTGGGGTGAAGTGAAATCAAACTTTTTCTGCGGCAGAGAACGCGATGTGCAAGATGCGCAGGCTCTCGTCCACATCCTGGCGGGTAAAGACCAGGGGCGGCGACAGGATAAGGCGGTTGCCTTGCACGCGGATGATGGCACCCGCTTGGCGGGCCGTGCCCACCAACGTCTGGATGTAAGGAGAGGGCGGCAGCAGCATGGCCCGGCTGGCTTTGTCGGTCACCAGTTCAACAGCGGCCATCATGCCTTTGCCACGCACCTCACCCACATGGGCGTAAGCCATCAACTCTTGCAACTTGTCTTGCATGTAAGCCCCCACGCGGCTGGCGTTGCCGGGCAGGTCTTCGCTGTCCACGATGTCCAGGTTGGCGTTGGCCGCAGCGCAGGCCAGCGCATGGCCCGAATAGGTGTAGCCGTGCATCAGGGCAGCGGGCACGCCGGGCTGGTTCCAGGCGCTGGCCACACGTTCGTTGATGAGCGTGGCACCCAAAGGCACATAGCCCGAATTGATGCCCTTGGCCATGGCCATGATGTCGGGGGCCACGCCCCATGCGCGCGCACCGCACATGGCGCCAATGCGACCAAAGCCGGTCACGATTTCGTCGCTGATCAGCAAGATGCCGTGCTGGTCGAGCAGTTGCCGCAGGCCCGGCCAGTAGCTCTCGTGCGGCACGATCACGCCGCCTGCGCCTTGCACCGGCTCGGCCACCAGGGCAGCGATGTTGTGCGCCCCAACTTGCTCGATCAGCTGGGCCAACTGGTCCAGGCACAGCTGAGAAAGCTTGGCCGGGTCGGTTTCGTTCCAGGGGTTGCGGTAGGTGTAGGGCGTTTCGGCCAAGTGGCAGCCCGGCAGCAGGGGCTCGTAGGCGCTGCGAAACATCGGGTTGCCGTTGATGGACGCCCCGCCAAAATGCACGCCGTGGTAGCCCCATTTGAGCGAGATGAACTGGTGGCGATCGGGCTGGCCGTTCAGCTTCCAGTATTGGCGCGCCAGCTTGAGTGCGGTTTCCACCGCGTCTGAGCCCCCCGATGAAAAGAACACCTTGTTCATTTTTTCTGGTGCGAACATGCGCATCAGGCGCGCCGACAGTTCGATGGCGGGCGGGTTGGAGGTGTTTTGAAAAGTGGAGTAGTAAGCCAGCTTGTCCAGCTGTGCCTTGATGGCGTTGATGACCTCGGGGCGGTTGTGCCCGACATTCACGTTCCACAGGGAAGCCACCGTGTCCAGGTAGCGATTGCCGTCGATGTCGTAAACGTAGACGCCTTCGCCCCGGTCAATGATCAAGGGCGGCGAAGCCTGCATCGCCTTGGGGTCGATCATGGGGTGGTACATGTGCTGCGCGTTGGCGCTGCGGATGTCGATGCTGTTGGAATTCATACCCCCGAGCATAGGCACCAAGGGGGTAATGGAAAAAATCCATTATCCTCAGGTCTTTCCCGTAGACAGGTTGCTGAAACCATGGGTTTTCCCAAGTCATCCCTGGCGGCCCCCGACCCGCTGCCCCATTTTGAAAACCCGCAGTCGATCTTCGATTTGCTCAATTTTCAGCTGCACGAGTTCCTGGGCATCAGCGGTTCGTTGGTGACCCGCATCTGCGAAAACGAGTACGGCATTACCCGGGAGGAGTGGCAGTTTGTGGCGATGTTGGCCGAACTCGGGGGCATGTCACCTTCGGCTTTGGCGGCCCGCACCACGGTGGACCGATCGCAAGCCTCCAAAACCCTGCGCGGCCTGATGACCAAGGGCTTGGTGGACCGCCAGCCCGTGCCCGGGGACGGCCGCAAGGCCAGGGTTCAACTGACGGAGGCCGGCATGCAGTTGTACCGGCAAATCTTCCCCCGAGTGGTTCAGGTGCACAACGAGGTCATGCAAGACCTGAGCTCTGACGAACGTCAGACCCTGGCCCACGCCATGCATGTTCTGCGCGCGCGCGCATCGGCGGTGGCCCAAATACACAAGCCAGAAGGTGCCACCGGGCGCAGACTGGGGGGCAGCCGCGCCCATTGGAAATCAACGCCCCTGGCCGATTAAGCCCGCAGGTCCGCGCGGATCAGGTCAGCGGCTTTTTCGGCCAGCATGATGATGGGCGCGTTGGTGTTGCCTGACACGATGCGCGGCATGACCGCGCCATCCACCACACGCAGACCTTGCACACCGTGCACGCGCAGCCGGGCATCGACCACCGCCATCGGGTCATTCTCTGGGCCCATGGCGCAGGTGCCCACCGGGTGAAAAATGCTGCCCGCGCGGCGGCGCACCCAATCGAGCAGATCGGCATCACTTTGGCTTGTTGCGCCGGGTTCATGCTCTTGCACGATGATGTCGGACAGCGGTGACTGGCTGGCGATTTCGCGCATTTTGCGCACCATCTGCACGGCCAGGCGCTGGTCGTTTTCGGCGCTCAGATAACGGGCCTGAATCTCGGGTGCGGCCAGGGGGTCTGCGCTGCGAAGCTGGATACGCCCCCGACTTTCGGGTCGCAAAATGCAGGCCGACAGGGTGATGCCCGGAAAGGGATGAGGCGGTTGGTGGGGGCGGTCAAAGCTGACCAGACCGAAATGGATCTGCACATTGGGCCAGTGGGGCTGCTGGGCATTGTCCACTGACAAAAACGCGCCAGCCCGGTAAACCCCGGTGGCCAGAGATCCCGTGCGGGTGAGTTGGTAACGCAAAAAGTCGCGGGCACTTCGCCAGCGGCTGTTGGCCACATCGTTCAGGGTCTCCACCCCTTCGCAGCGAAAGGACGGGCGCACCTGCAAATGGTCTTGCAAGTTTTCGCCCACGCCCGGCAAATCGACGACCGGTGCAATTTGGTGCTTGGCCAGCAAGGCGCCTGGGCCAATGCCGGACAGCTGCAAGAGTTGCGGTGACTGTATGGCGCCTGCGCACAGCACCACTTCATGCCGGGCATGCAGGCTGTGGCTGTGGCCGTTTTGCAGCCAGCTCACCCCTTGTGCCCGTGTTCCCTGCATCATGATGCGGGTGACCTGCGCGCCACTGACGACCTGCAAATTGGGGCGTTGCATGGCGCGCCGCAAATAGGCCCGCTCGGTGCTCATGCGTTGGCCGTGGCGCGTGTTCATGCGAAAGTAGCCGGCGCCCGAGTTGTCGCCGCCATTGAAGTCGGCAGTCGGCGGGATGCCGCATTGAGAAGCGGCCGCAACAAACGCATCGGACAACGGATCATGGGGCACTTCAGAAACCCACAAAGGCCCCTCTTGGCCATCGCCGGGGTAGGGGCGATCGGTGTTCATGGCCCGCTGGAAATAGGGCAACACATCGGCCCAAGACCAGCCCGGGTTGCCCAAGGCTTGCCAACGGTCGTAGTCCTGTTGGTGTCCACGCAAATACAGCATGCCGTTGATCAGGCTTGATCCCCCCGGACCCTTACCCCGGGGCCAAGGCAATCGCCGATCGGCCATGCCGGCTTCGGGCTGTGTTTCAAATTGCCAATCGTGTGCCGGGTTGCCGACGGTTTTGAAGTAACCGATGGGAATGCTCAGCCATGGGTATCTGGAGGGCGTGCCGGCTTCGATCAAGGTGACCTGCAGGTTCGGGTCTTCGCTCAGCCGGGCAGCCAGGGTGCAGCCAGCCGAGCCAGCCCCGACAATGACGATGTCGCACGAGGTGACCGTGGTGCTCATTCAATCGGCCTTGATCTGGGCAGCGCGTCCGATGCGTTGCCACTTTTCGGTTTCAGCGGCAATCACGGCACCAAATTGGCCGCCGCTCATGGGCTCGGTCTCCAGAGCCAAGGCCCCCAGGCGTTCGCGCACTTCGGGGAGATTCAAGGCTTTGTTCAGTTCGGTGTTCAGGCGCTCCACCACTTCCTTGGGGGTCCCGACCTTGACCATCATCCCGTCGAAGGAACGCAGCACGAAGTCAGCAAAGCCTTGTTCGGCCATGGTGGGCACCTCTTTGAGTGCAGGCAAGCGTTTGGCACCCGTGACGGCCATGGCCTTGAGTTTGCCGCCTTGTATTTGCGGGATGGCGGCTGAGGCCGTCAAAAACATGTAGTTGGTGCGGTCGGCAATCAGGTCTCCAATGGCCATGCCAAACTGGTTGTAGGGCACATGGGTGGTCATGGTCCCGGTTTGTTGCTTGAACAGTTCGCCGGCCAGATGAGCGGGTGTGCCATTGCCCCCGGAAGCAAAACTCAAAGTGCCAGGTTTGGCCTTGGCCGTTTGAACAATGTCTGCGGGACCTTTCAGCGTGCTGGAGATCGGGGCCACCAGCACGTTGTAACTCCAGGCCATGTGGCCCACCGGTTCAAGTTGGCTGAACTGGATGGACTGCGCCGGAAACAGCAGCGGTGCCACCAGGGACGCCGAGGACAGCAGATAAAGGGTGTGTCCATCGGCAGGCTGGCGCAATGCATCGGCCATGCCAATGGTGCCCGCAGCCCCGGGCTTGTTGTCCACCACGATGGGTTGGCCCAAAGCGCTGCTCATTTTTTCGGCCACCATGCGGCCGGATACATCGGCAGGCGTGCCAGGGGGCCAAGGAACGACCATGCGGATGGCTTTGCTCGGGTAGTTTTGAGCCATGGCGGCAGAGGCCAGCGTCAGCATCAGGCTGGCCAAAAAAGTGTGGACCGTACGTCGAGAAACCGGAAGGGTTGGCATGGTGAATGGTCTCCTGGATGGTTTAGGTTGACGTCAAAACAGTGGTTGACTGCTGGCCATTATTCAAAGTCCCTTGCGGCGTGACAAATGAATAATGTCGGTCAATTCATACCTGAATGGGTATGATTGGTCATGGCTTTGAATTTACAACGGGTGCTGACGCTCAAGCAATTGCGCTTGGTGAGCGTTCTGGGACGCGAGCTCAACCTGAGTCGGTGTGCAGACATCCTGCACTCCACCCAACCGGCTGCCTCAAGGGCACTTGCGCAGTTGGAGGACCAGTTGCAGGTGATTTTGTTTCAGCGCACCACCAAGCGCATGGTGCCCACTGTGGCGGGTTTGAGCCTCATTCAGCACGCTCACCGCGTGCTGGCCGAGATCGATCTGGCCGAGGAGGACTTGCTGGGCTTGTCAGGTGGTGTCAGCGCGGAGATGCGTGTCGGCGTGCTGGCTGCGTTTTCGCAGGAGGTCTTGGCCCGGGCCATGGCGCGTTCGCGTGAGATCTTGCCAGAGGTGCTGCTCATCACCCAGATGCTGCCACTGGAGGTGCTCTATGAGCAATTGCTGGATGGCCGCCTTGACCTCATGCTGGCGCACGCAGAACTGCGTGTCGATTTAAACCTCGTGGAGGTCATACCCTTGTACGAGGAGCACAGCACCATCCTGGCAGGGTTGGGTCACCGCTTGCACAAAAAAAAGAAACTCTCTTGGGTAGATCTGGCACAAGAGGCTTGGGTGCTGCCGCCGCCCCACACCCCATTGCGTCCCAAAATTGACCGAATGCTGTCGGTCCACCGCAACGGCGATCGCTTGGGGCAGGGGCCGGATGTACAAACCGACTCGTCTTTGCTCGCCCTCAGTCTGATCGGTCAAACCCCGATGCTGTGGGCCATTGCCCATCAGCAGGCCAAGCAGTTTGAAGCCACTGCGCAGGTGCAGGCACTGCGTGCACCCGCCAAGTTGCTCAGTGGGCCGATGTGCTGTTTTCGGTTGCGCGAGGAGCGTCTGAAAACGCAACAAAGCATCTTCATGGGCTGCCTGAAAGACAGTGCCCTCAGCTTGGCCGACTGAACCCCGGCTCAGCCCGCCAGAGCCGCCTTCACAGCAGCAGACACCTGACCCATGTCGGCCTTACCGGCCAGTTGGGCTTTGACGGCACCCATCACTTTGCCCATGTCTCCCGGCCCCTTGGCACCAAGGTCGGCCACGATGGACTGAACCGCCGCAGTGACTTCTTCGGCCGACATGCGGGCTGGCAGGTAGCCCACCAAAACAGCCATTTCGGCTTTTTCTTTGTCGGCCAAATCCTGGCGGGCAGCTTGCTCAAACGCGGCGATCGAGTCTTTGCGCTGCTTGATGAGCTTGTCCACGATGGCCACCACGGCGACATCGTCCAGCTCGATCCGCTCGTCCACTTCTTTTTGCTTCAAGGCCGACAGCAGCAGGCGGATGGTGCCCAGACGCTCGGCGTCTTTGGCGCGCATGGCGTTTTTCATGTCTTCGGTGATCTGTTCTTTCAGGTTCATGAGAGGCTCCTGGTGGTGTGGAAAAGTGGGTGGCACAAATGACAAAGCCCGCCTGAGCGTCCTCCAGCGGGCTTGTTTGCAGACCTGGTCAGGTCGTACAAATCAGAAGATCAATACATCTTCTTGGGCAGCTGCATGCTGCGCACGCGCTTGTAGTGACGCTTGACGGCAGCCGACTTCTTGCGCTTGCGCTCGGTCGTGGGCTTTTCGTAGAACTCGCGGGCACGCAGGTCGGTCAGCAGGCCGAGCTTTTCGATGGTGCGCTTGAAGCGACGCAGGGCAACGTCGAACGGCTCGTTTTCTTTCACGCGGATGGTGGTCATTGAATCAAAGTTTCCAAAAAATGTGCCGGCTGCGGAAGCAAGGGAGATCGGGCCCTTGAAACCCAGTTTCGGCGGTTCCCCGTCATGAACTAGTATTTGGCAGACAGGGGTTTGCCAGCAAAGCCTGAGATTATAGCCATGAAATCCAGCTATTTAGCCCCGCTGTTGCGGTGTTGAGGGAACCGCTGGCTGGCCAGTGCTGTAGCGCACGCATGACCGCTGGCCCAGGCCCATTGGAAGTTGTAACCGCCCAGCCAGCCCGTCACATCCACCACTTCGCCAATGAAGTACAGGCCCGATTGCTTGGATTCCATGGTTTGCGAAGAGAGGTCTCGCGTGTCCACGCCGCCCAGGGTCACTTCGGCTTTTTTGTAGCCTTCGCTGCCGGTGGGCGTGAGTGTCCAGTTGGACAAGGCTTCGGCCAATTTGTTCAAAGCTTTGTCGGGCACCTCGGCCGATGTGCGTTGCAGGGCGGGGTCCTGGCTGACCCAGGCCTCGGCCAAGCGGCTGGGCACCAAGGTCGCCAACTCGTTGCCCAGTAATTTTTTCGAGCGCAGCTTGGCGTCTTGCAACCGTTCAGGCAGGTTGATCTCGGGTGCTAGATTCAAGCGAATGGGAGAGCCTTCTTGCCAATAACTTGAAATTTGCAGCACGCCCGGACCCGACAAACCCCGGTGGGTGAACAGCAGGTCTTCGTCAAAGTGCATGCGCGTTTTCTTCTCGCCTGTGCTGATGCCCACGGGCAAAGCCAGTCCGGCCAATTGCGCATAAGGTGCCCAGGCGGCGCCGTCAAAAGTCAAAGGCACCAGGCCGGCGTGGCGTTCCACCAGGCGCAGGCCGAACTGCGTGGCCAATTCGTAGCCCCAGCCAGTGGCCCCGATCTTGGGGATGGACAAGCCGCCTGTGGCCACGACCAAAGACTTTGTTTGGACTGGACCTTGTGTTGTGTCCAGTTCGTAGCTGCCATCGGCTAAAAGCCGCACAGCCTGGACGGCGCAGCCCATTTTCAGGGTCACACCCCCCGCTTCACATTCGGCCAACAGCATGCGGATGATGTCGTCGGCCGAGTGATCGCAAAACAGCTGGCCCTTGTGCTTTTCATGGAAAGCGATGCCGTGCTTTTGCACCAAATCAATAAAGTCTTGTGGGGTGTAGCGCGACAGGGCCGAGCGGCAAAATTGCGGGTTCTGGCCGATGAAGTGCTTTTGTGGGGCGGATGCGTCGAGCAAGCGGTTGGTGAAATTGCAACGCCCGCCGCCCGAGATGCGGATTTTTTCGGCGATCTTGTCGCTGTGGTCCAGCACCAGCACCTTCAAGCCGCGCTGGCCTGCCACACCTGCGCAAAACAAACCGGCAGCCCCGGCACCCACGATCACAGCATCCCATTGGTTCATGCGGGAGAGTGTAGCTTGGTAAAGTGTTGCTCATGCGCATGCAATGCGCATAAAATCCTCTGCAACGAGGGCGTACGCCATGTCAACTTTTGAATCCAACGCTAAAAAACCAGTCAATCTCTCGCTCAGCGAAGCGCTGGTGCAGGAGTCCCGCGCTTATTGCGGCAACCTCTCCGCTAAGGTGGAAGAAATGCTGCAGGCCTACGTGGTGTCTGAGCGGCAGTCTCGCCAGCAGCACAGGGCGCAAGCCCAGCGTGCTGTGACTGACTGGAACGCGCTGCACGACTCATCTGGCTCTTACGCCGATGGGCACTCCACACTCTGAACCGTGACCGATGGCGCAATACGACGTTCTTCTGAACCCCGGCCCCATGCGTGCCACCGTGCCCATGGTGGTGATGGTGCAGTCTTCGCTGTTTGACGGCTACCGTCGCCGGGTTGTGGTCCCGCTGGTGCTGCGCTCGGCCTTACCAGCTGGGGCCAAAGTGGCAGGAACGCGCATGAACCCGGTGTTCAAAATCAAGGGGCAGACCTTGGTGTTTCACCCGCTGGACATGGTGTCGGTGGCCTGCGATCAGTTGGGCCCGTGCGTGGGCAATTTGGCCGATCAGGAGCAGGTGATCGCCGATGCCCTCGATGAGCTGCTCACGCGCAGCTGGGGATGAGCTCAGGCGGCTTTTTGATCGGTCTGTGCTTGCGCACCCCTAGCCCGCGCACCTTGCACCACATCACCCACCACGATGATGCTCGGGCTTTGAAGGCCTTCGCGTGAGATGGTGTTCACCACCTCACCGAGCGTCGTCAGGGCTTCGCGCTGCTGGGGCAAGCTGGCGTGCTGCACGATGGCCACGGGGGTGTGTGCGGGCAGGCCTTGCAACAAACCACCCCTGATGTGCTCTAGGCTGCTCACGCCCATGTAAATGACCAGCGTCAGTCTGGCTTGCCGAGCGGTGGCCGCCAGTTGTGCCCAATCCGTCCCGCCGTCGCCGGGTTTGGCATGGCCCGTCACAAACACCACGCCATGTGCGTGCTCTCGGTGGGTGAGCGGCGCACCCAGGCTGCTCATGCCCGCCAGGCCCGAGGTGATGCCGTTGACCACCTCGACGTCGATGCCTGCTGCGCGCAGATGCTCGACTTCTTCACCGCCCCGGCCAAAGATGAAAGGGTCGCCGCCTTTGAGGCGCACGACCTGCTCGCCTTCTTGCACGGCGGTGATCATGAGCTTGTCGATGAAGGCCTGCGGCGTGCTCTTGCAGCCACCGCGCTTGCCCACATGCACGATGCGGGCGGTGGGTGAGGCGTGCTCGAGCACGTCGTCGTTGACCAAATCGTCCACCAAAATGACCGTGGCACTGGCAATCGCTTTCACGGCTTTGAGGGTCAGCAGTTCTGGGTCGCCGGGGCCTGCGCCCACCAAGGTACAACGGCCTGTGGTGGGTGTGTTCATGGCTTGACCTCGTGCAGGATGTGTTGGACTTGCAGTGCAATCGCCTGTGGCACGGGCAATTTATCGCGCAAAACTTGTTGGATGTAAGCCGCCGTGGCCGCAGCATCTGGGCTGGGCAGGTCGGGTACTTGCGCCAGCGAGCCTTCATGTGGGGCCTGCACCCGCCGCGTTTGCCCATCTTTGAAAACGTCCATCGCAGGCGTGCGCCGGGCATCGGCCACGCTTTCGCCCTCGGTGCCGCGCAGCAGCAGGGCGTGCTGGCCGGTGAGGGCAAAGGTGGCCGACATGGACAGCAAATATTCGGGGTGGGTGTAGCTGCTCACCACCAGGGCTGGGCCATCGCAAGGGTTTATCAGCTTGACCAAGCTGTGCCCGGGGTTGCGCAGGCCCACCACGCGGCGCACCGCCAATAAGCCTTCCAGTCCGATGTTCAGTACGCCGGTGGGCACAAACACCACTTCTCCAGCTTTCACCTTGGGTGAGGGGCTAGAGGCGCTCACGCCCAGCTGTGCAAACACCGCTTGGCTGCTCACACGTTTGTCTTCGGTGGCCGTGCCGTGCATGACCACCGCCAAGCCTTCACGCGCCAGCAGCAGTGCGAGCAAGGGGGTGAGCACCGGCAGCTTGCGTGCACCGTTGTAGCTGGGCAGCACCACGGTGGGTGCTTGGCCTGTGCCGACTTTGTTTAGGCGTGTATGTGTGGCGTCTAGAAAGCCGGCCATTTCCTCAGCAGTCTCGCCCTTGATGCGCATGGCGATGCAAAACGCGCCCAACTCCAGATCGCTGACCTGCTGGTCAAGGATCAAGCCCATCAGGTCAGCCGCCTGCTTGCGGCCGAGCGCACGCGCGCCGTCTTTGCCGCGTCCGATGTCCTTGATGTAGTGGCCGATTCCCATGCGGGCGATTGTGCTGGACGCTAGATAACCGTTGGTTATATGGTTATGGCGTTCAGGCCGGTGCCATGCCGTGCTGCTGCTTGAGAGCGTCACACGCGGGAGATTGCCAGAAGGCCAGCAGCGCACGCATAGCCTCAGGCTGTGCGCAAGACGCCGCCACCGAGCCCGAAAACGTCGTGATGATCTCCACCACCGGGGGCAATCCGCCCACGATGGTGATGCCCTGCACACCCAGCATTTCGCTCAGCTGCTGAAAGCCCAGCGCGACTTCGCCTTGGGCGACCAGCGAGCCCACCGGCACGCCGGGTTTGGCTTGCACGAGGCGATCCTTGATTTGTTCGGCAATGCCCCAGGCCTCGAACTGTTTGGCCAGTTGTACGCCGCTTGGGCCCGTGGAATAGCCCAGCGTAGGCGCGGCCAGAACAGCGGCTTTGAGCGTGGCTTCGGTCGAGATGTCGGGCACGGGATGGCCCGCAGGCACGGCCACCGCCACGCCCGAGCGCACCAGGTCGGCGCGGCTGCCCGTCAGCACATGGCCGTTGGCGACAAGTTTGTCGATGGCGTCGCTGGCCAGCACCACGCCGTCAAAGGCTTCTCCTGCTTGCACCCGTTTGGCCGCGTCCACGCCGCCGACCGACTCGACCAGCACTTGAACGTCTGGCGCTTGCACTTTGTAAATCGCCACCAGATCGGCCAGCAGGGGCTTGGTGGCCATGGAGGAAATGAGTCGCAGTGTGGTCATGGTGGGGGCTTTGAAAGGATGCTTCGTTGACCACTGGATTATGGCCAAGGGCGAGGCTCGCACCCGTGCGCCGCTTAAACTCAAGGTCATGAGAATTTTGGGAATCGAATCTTCTTGCGACGAAACCGGCGTGGCCTTGGTGGAGACCAAGGGCAGTGCCATGCCGCGCCTGTTGTCGCACGCGCTGTTCAGCCAGATCGAGATGCACCAGGCCTACGGCGGTGTGGTGCCCGAGTTGGCCAGCCGCGACCACATCCGCCGGGTGTTGCCGCTCACGCGCCAGGTGTTGGTCGAGGCGGGAGCCACTTTGGCCGATATCGACGTGGTGGCCTACACCCGGGGGCCGGGGCTGGCCGGGGCTTTGCTGGTGGGCTCGGGCGTGGCCTGTGCGCTGGCGGCGTCTTTGGGCAAGCCGGTGCTGGGCGTGCACCACCTGGAAGGGCATTTGCTCTCGCCGTTTTTAAGTGCCGATCCGCCCGAATTTCCCTTCATTGCCTTGTTGGTGTCGGGCGGACACACCCAGCTGATGCAGGTCGACGGCGTGGGCCGCTACGACTTGTTGGGCGAGACGATTGACGACGCCGCAGGCGAAGCCTTTGACAAATCGGCCAAGCTCATGGGCTTGCCTTACCCCGGAGGCCCGGGCCTGTCGCGTCTGGCCGAGCAGGGCAACCCAACCGCCTACAAGCTGCCGCGACCGTTGCTGCACAGCGGCGATCTGGACTTTTCTTTTGCAGGCCTCAAGACGGCCGTGCTCACCCAAAGCCAAAAAATCGGCCCTGTCGCCCACACCGAAGGCGCGCCCGAGCGGGCCGACCTGGCCGCATCGACCCAAGCCGCGATTGTGGAAGTGCTGGTCAAGAAATCGATGTCCGCGCTCAAGACCAGCGGCATGAAGCGCTTGGTGGTGGCCGGGGGTGTGGGGGCCAACCGCGAGCTGCGTGCCCAACTGAACGCCGCCTGCGCCAAAGCGAAGGTGCGCGTGCACTACCCCGAGCTGCATTTGTGCACCGACAACGGCGCCATGATCGCGATGGCCGCGGCCATGCGTTTGCAAGCCGGGGTGCAAACCGCCGAAGCGCGTTACAGCTTTGACGTCAAACCACGCTGGCCGCTGCACGAGCAGGCCGGGGCTTGACGCTTCGAAAGCACGCCCTGAGAAAGCCTTGAATGAGGTCTTGGACAAGGCCTGTTGAAATTCGGGTTAACCCGTGGGTGCGCTCCCCGGCTGGTTAAACTCCGCCCCTTTACTTGTGTGGGCCGGTTCTCGGTCCTGCGTCTGTCTTGCCATGTATTCATTGCCCTTTTTTTCGCGACGCACGCTGCTGGCCTGTGCCGCCGCCCTGTGTTTTGTGCCCGCCCATGCCCAGTCTCCTGCGCCCATTCGGCTGGCGCTGATCGAAGGCCTGAGCGGCCCCTTTGCCAACACCGGTGAATCGGTGGTGCGCAACATCGCCTGGGCGGTCGAGCGGGTCAATGCCCGCGGCGGCGTCCCCACCGCACAAGGCATGCGACCCATGTTGTTGACACGCCACGACAGCAAAGGCCAAAGTGAAGAGGCTTTGTCGGCCCTCAAATCCGCCATCGACGACGGCGCACAGGTGGTCCTGCAAGGCAACTCGTCGGCCAATGCGGCGGCTCTGATCGATGCCATCAACAAGCACAACGAGCGCGAGCCCACCCGGCGCGTGCTTTTCCTCAATTACTCGGCGGTCGACCCGGCCTTGACCAACGAGAAATGCAGCTTCTGGCATTTCCGTTTCGATGCCCATGCCGACATGCGCATGGCAGCGCTCATGCAGGTCTTACGCGAGGACCAAAGCGTCAAATCGGCCTATTTGATTGGACAAGACTACAGCTTTGGTCAGGCCGTCTTGCGCGAGGCCCGGCGGCAGTTGGGCGTGCAGCGCCCGGATGTTCAGATCGTGGGCGACGAGCTGCACGCCATGGGACGCGTCAAAGACTTTTTGCCCTATGCGGCCAAGATCAAGGCCAGCGGTGCACAGGCCGTGATCACGGGCAACTGGGGCAATGACCTGACGCTCTTGGTCAAAGCCGCTCGCGAGGCCGGTTATGAAGGCAAGTTTTACACTTTTTATGGCAACGCCTTGGGCGCGCCTGCGGCCATTGGCGAAGCCGGTTTGGGGCGTGTGATTGCCGTGGCTGACTGGTTGCCCAATGTGCCAGGCGAGGCCAGTGAGCAGTTTTACAAGTCGTTCCGCCAGCGCTTTCCCAAACCCTCAGAGGACTATGTGCATGTGCGAATGCAACTCATGATCGAGGCTTTGGCACAGGCGGTAGAAAAAGCCGGAGGCACCGACCCGGTGGCGGTGGCCTTGCAGCTGGAAAAAGCCCACGTGGGCATCGCAGGGCAGAGCGGCGGCATGCGGGCGCAAGACCATCAGTTTCAGCAGCCGCTGGTCGTGGGCGTGATGGCCCGCCAGGGCACACCGGGTGTGCCTTTTGACGTGGAAGGCTCAGGTTACGGTTTCAAAGTCGTGCGCCAAATCAAGGCCGAGCAGGCCCGCCTGCCCAGCACGTGTCAGATGGTGCGGCCAAGGTCCTGAGCGATTTATCTGGCGGTCCTTTCTGGCTCGCGCCGTGCGCAGGCCGGTGCAAAGGCCTTAGCACCAAGCCGTTGGCTAAGCTTCTCCAACAGGGTTGTAAATATGAAACAATATGTAATAAATATATGATCGTCTTTTGAATTTAAAAATTAATTATTAAGATGAAAAAATGAAAATAAGAAATCCGATGAAAGGTAAATATTCGGATTTTTGAGGGACTCGATGGAATGCTTGACAGTCTCTTGGCTTTTTCAAGTTGTCATCTGCTGAATTCATTTTTTTATCAAAAGGCAAAAAATGAGCATCGTCAATTACTTCAATCACGGTTTTCAACGCGACATCGGCAAGCTGAAATTCAGCGAAGTACCGAAAGTGCTCCAAGACATTTTGAATGACAAGGACCTGATCCAGTTTGGCGGCAAGAACTGGTCACGCGCCCAAGATGACCTGAATGACATCGACGTCGAGTTGCGGCCCATGTTTGTGTTGTGCTTGTTCGCTTTGGTGGCCACGGACCAATGCATGCAGACTTATTTCAAGCCGCATTACGCGGCTTGGCGTGCACACACCGCTTACCCTAAGTTTGGCTGGACGCGGTTTGGTTTGTACAACGAAAATCCACTGAAACTGTTGTCTGTGCCCGAGCAGGCGCAACTGGTCGATGCGGAACAAACCTGTGCCTTGATGCGCGAGTTTGTGGGTTTTTATCGAACCCTCGTCTCCGACTATTGCCACTTGCACGCGCCTCAGATGTCGGCCGATTTGTTCTTTTCCAGACTCCTGCAAGACGACATCTTCACCATGGGCGAGGGCCGGGTGGTGGCTGCATTCAAGCAAGCTGCCCCTGTTTTGATCCAGGGCCGCACTCTGGACGCATCGGCATCCGAAAGTTATTTGTTGGCGGCTTGAGATTCTGTGACGAGGGGCCCCAAGTGAGGGCTTTCAACCGATCCTGAACACGCGCAGTTCGGGCGGTAAGCTGGGGTGCCGAGGGCGCACCATCTGTGCTATTTTCAATGACGATGACGCAGGGTTTGACCCAATGGCCGATGGCGTCACAGCGGCTAGCATCAAAGCCTGATTTACTTAACTTGCTAAGCATTTGGCGTTGGCGTTCCAGCCTTGGGTCTGCATTGTCCTGTTCTATACCCGCCAGCACCATCTCAGCCCCCCCTAACATGCTCATCGCGCACAACTACATTGACGGCCAATGGGTCAAGCCCAGCGGCGTTCACGCCATCGGGGACTCCTTGAATCCGGCCACCGGCGAAAAAGCCGCGCAATTTGTGGCCGCCAGCGTGCAAGAGGTGGACCATGCCATCGCCTGCGCCCGCACCGCCTTTGAAACCACCACCTGGGCGCAGCAGCCCAAGTTGCGCGCTGACGTGTTGCGCCTGTTTGCCGATCGACTGGAGCACGACAAGGCGCAAGTCGTCCAGACCCTGGTGCAACTCAATGGCAAATTGCAGCGCGAGGCCGAGGGCGAGGTCATGGCCAGTATTTCCGAGCTGCGTTATTACGCCGGGCTGGCGCGCAACCTGTTTGGCCGCGTCATAGAGATGGAGCCCGATGTTTACTCGCACATCGAGCGCGAAGCCATTGGTGTGGCCGCCATCATCGTGCCCTGGAACGCGCCGGTGACCTTGCTGGTGCGCTCTTTGGCCCCGGCGCTGGCCGCGGGTTGCACCGTGGTCATCAAGGCGGCGCACCAGACTGCGCTGGTGCACACCCAGGTCATGGCCTGTCTGGTGGCCGATGAGCGCATTCCGGCAGGCGTCATCAACTCCTTCATTGAGCAAGACATCGTGGCCACGCAACACCTGTGCGCGCACCCCGAGGTGGATGTCATCAGCTTCACCGGCTCCACCCATGTGGGAAAACAAATTGCCTTGTCCACCGCCAAAAACCTGACTCGTCTGTCGCTGGAGTTGGGCGGCAAGGCACCGGCCATTGTTCGTGCCGATGCCAACATGAGCGCTGCTGTAAGGGGGATTGTGGGCGGCGCTTGTGTCATGGCGGGACAGATGTGCACCGCCATCAGCCGCGTGCTGGTGCACGAATCGGTGGCCGCTGACTTTTCTGCACAACTGGCCCATGCTTTGGCCCAGGTCAAAGTGGGGCCAGGCGACCAGCCCAGTTCGGGCATGGGCCCCTTGATCGATCAGCGTAACCAGGCCCGTTTGCTCGAAGAAGTGCGCGCGGCTGCGACCGACTGCCGCGTTTTGCTGGCGGGGCATGTGCCTGCTGGCACGCCTCGCGGCGGCGCGTTCATCACGCCGTCGCTCGTGGCCACGCAAGACCTGAACAGCCATTTTGTGCAGGACGAAATTTTTGGTCCGATGATCACACTCGAAACCTTTTCCTCAGACGAAGATGCGGTACAGCGTGCCAATGCGACGCGTTACGGCCTGGCCGCTTCAGTCTGGACTGCCGATTACCGCGCTGCCCGCCAAATCACCCGGCGCGTCAAGTTTGGCAATGTGTGGGTCAACGCGCACAACCGCCTGTTTGCCGAGATCGAAACCGGGGGTTACCGCCAAAGCGGTTTTGGGCGTTTGCATGGCGTGGAAGGCCTGAACGACTTCATGGAAACCAAGCATGTGTTCATGCCCTGCAACGATTGACCCTCGCCGATGACCGACTCGACTCAGCCCAAGACGCCACACACCACCGCCCGTTACTTCCTGGAAGGTCTGCAAGAGACCGGTATCCGGTATTTGTTTTCCAACCTGGGCACCGACCATGTGACTCTGATTGACGAGATGGCCCGCCTGCAAGCCGAGGGCCAGGCCATGCCCGAGGTGGTGCTGTGCCCGCATGAAAACGTAGCCATCCACATGGCCGGCGGATACGCTGCCGTGACAGGCCAGGGGCAGGGCGTCATGGTGCATGTGGATGCGGGCACGGCCAATGCGGCCATGGGCATGCACAACCTGATGCGCGCCCGTTTGCCGGTGTTGCTCATGGCGGGCAAAGCCCCTTATGCCTTGCATGGCGAGGTGCTTGGGGCCCGTGACAACTATGTGCACTATGTGCAAGACCCGTTTGACATCGGCTCGCTGGTGCGCCCTTACGTCAAGTGGGAATACAACCTGCCTTCGGGCGTGGTGGCCAAAGAGGTGGTGCGCCGCGCCCACAGCGTGATGCACACCGAGCCTGCGGGTCCGGTGTACATGACGCTGCCGCGCGAGACCTTGATCGAGCCCTGGACGCCTGAGCAAGTCAAGTCTTACCCCGCCGCCCGCTTCGGCGCGGTGCGCATGGGGGCCTTGCCTGCCGAGGCCACACTGCAAATCGCCCGCGAGTTGATGGCAGCCGAGAACCCGCTGGTCATCACTTCTTATTTGGGGCGCAAGCCCGAGGCGGTGCAGGCGCTGGAGGCGCTGGCCGAGTTGTGTGGCATTCGGGTGGTGGAATTCAGCCCCACTTGGCTGTGCATTTCGCGTGAGTCGCCGTGCTTTTTTGGGTTTGATGCGACGCCACTTTTGCCCGAGACCGATTGGGGTTTGCTGCTGGACATCGACGTGCCTTGGTTGCCGCACCAAACCCGCGCCCGCGAAGACACCCGCTGGGTGCACATCGACGTGGACCCGATCAAGAAAGATTTTCCGGCTTGGGGTTTTGCCAGCGATGTGCGCTGGCCTGCCGACTGTGCGTTGGCCTTGCGCGATTTGCACCGAGCGGTGCTGTCGCTGGCCGACGAGGCCTTTCACCAGAAAGTGGCCGAGCGCATGGCCCGCTGGAGCGCGCAGCGTCAGCTGCGGCTGGAGCGTGTGGCGGCAGCCGCCGAAAACGCCGGTGCCGAAGACGCACTGAACCCCGCTTGGGTCTGTGCGCAAATCGGCCTGCAGTTACGCCCGGATGACGTGGTCATCAACGAAGCCATCCGCAATTCACCTGCCGTGTTGCAGCAAATTCCGCGCACCCGTCCCATGAGTTTCTTAGGGGGTGCAGGGGGTGGTTTGGGCTACAGCGCCGGCATGGCGCTGGGCATCAAGCTGGCCCGGCCGAACGACCGGGTGGTGCACATCGAAGGTGATGGCGGCTTCCATTTTTCGACCCCCACTTCCGTTTATGCCGTGGCGCAAGCGCAAGGCCTGCCCATCCTCACCGTGGTGCTGGACAACGGTGGCTGGCAAGCCGTCAAGGAAGCCGTGCTGCGCGTGCACCCCGACGGCCCCGCTGCCCAGGCGGGCGAATTTCAGGCCCGTCTGAAGGGCGAAAAGCGCCAGTTTGAACAAGTGGCCCAGGCCTTTGGTGCGCACGGCGAGCGGGTCTCCCGGGCCGAAGACTTGCCTGCGGCCATCGCCCGTTGCTTGCAGGCGCTGGACCAAGGCCGTGCTGCCTTGTTGGTCGCTTCGGTCGCCAAGATTTGATTTTCACCCCCCGCTAAAAATAGGAGACAAACCATGACAACCCGCCCCACATCCCCCACATTCCCCACACGCCGCAAGCTGGTGGCCACCGCCGCCTTGTCTTTGGCCGCATCTTTGGCCACATTGGTCCCGGCTCAGTCTTGGGCGCAAGCGGCCTGGCCCAACAAGGCCGTGCGCATTGTGGTGCCCTACGCGCCGGGTGGGGCCAACGACATTTTGGCCCGCGTGTTGGCTGAAAAACTCACACCCGTTTTGGGCCAACCTGTTTTGGTGGAGAACAAACCCGGAGCAGGCGCCATGGTGGGCTCGGACTTTGTGGCCAAAGCGGCCCCAGATGGTTACACCTTGCTCATGGCGGCAAGCGGCCCCATGGTGTTCAACCCGGTTTTGGTGGCCAAGCTGCCCTACAACCCCTTGACCGATCTGGCCCCCATTTCCATCGTCGGTTCATTCCCATTGATCCTGGCCGTCAACGAGTCTTCTTCCGCCAAGACCTTCAAGGACTTGGTCGCCCTGACCAAGGCCAGTCCGGACAAAAGCAACTACTCTTACCCTGCAGCGTCTTTCCAGCTGATCATGGAGTTGGTCAAAGCCAGGTCCGGCTTGAAAGCGCTGAACGTGCCCTACCAGGGCAGTGCGCCTTCCATCAACGCGGTGTTGACCCAAGAAGTGCAAATGACCTTGATCGACTCCGGCCCGATTGCGGCACTGGTGAAGTCCGGCAAGCTGCGCGCCTTGGCTGTGACTTCGGAGCAGCGCTTGGTCAGCTACGCCCAGGTGCCCACCCTGAAAGAGCAGGGCATCGACCTGGCTGTGAACCTCTGGAGCGGTTTGTTGGCCCCCACTGGCACACCCGAGCCGATCCTCAAACGGCTGCAAGAAGAAGTGGCCCGCATCATGGCCCTGCCGGACGTGGCCGAGCGCATGGCCAAACTGGACATCCGCCCCTTGGGCACCAGTTCTGCCGACATGGGCAAAACCATGGCCAGTGAAATTCAGCTGTGGAGCCAGGTGGCCAAAGACAACAACATCCAGGCCAAATGATTCGCAGCGGGCGCATCGCCATTGCCGGGGCGGGCATTGCAGGTCTGACCACCGCACTTGCCTTGCTGCAGCAAGGCTTCAAAGTCGATGTGTTCGAGCAAGCCTCGCAACTGGGCGAGTTCGGTGCGGGTTTGCAAATCTCGCCCAACGGCTCACGCGTCTTGTTAGCGCTGGGTTTGGGTGAGGCCTTGCAAAGCTGCGTCAGCCAGGCCCGCGGCAAAGAAATCCGCATGTGGAACACCGGCCAGCGCTGGAAGTTGTTTGACTTAGGCGACGATTGCTTGGCGCGTTTTGGCGCGCCTTACTGGATGGTGCACCGGGGCGACTTGCACCGGGTCTTGCTGGACGCTTTCGAGGCCCGGTCGGACCGCCCTGTGCGCTTGAACGCGCGGGTGGTCAAGGCCCGCAGCACTGACTCGGGCGTGTCCTTTGAACTGAACGACGGCTCTGAGCACAGTGCCGCTGCGTTGCTGGCGGCCGACGGTGTGCATTCGGTGCTGCGCGAGCAGTTGCTGGGCGAAGACAAAGCGCAATTCACCGGCTTGCTGGCCTGGCGCGGGCTGGTGCCTGTGGAGCGCGTGTCTGAACACCTGCGGGCGCAGGTTGGCACCAATTGGGTCGGCCCGGGGGCGCACGTCATCACCTACCCGGTGCGTGGCGGGGCCTTGATGAACGTGGTGGGCATCATCGAGCGTGAAGGCTGGCGCAGCGAATCCTGGACCGAGCGCGGCACCCACGCCGAGTTGCTGCAAGA
>CAMDFT010000056.1 GCA_945897795.1 Limnohabitans sp. Rim8
GATGGCTATACCGTTGCGTTGGCGACCACCAGTCCATTCACCGTGGCACCGTATTTTCAGACCGTGAGTTATGACCCTGCCAAGGACTTCACTTACTTGTTTCAAACCTTGGTCAGTGCACAGCCGCTGTTTGTCAAATCAGATTCACCCCACAAGACCATTGAAGAGTTGATGTCTTGGGCCAAGGCCAACCCCAACAAGTTGTTCTGGTCCACAGCGGCAACCAACGGTGGAACCCACATCTCCACACAAGCCGCATTCCGGGCTGCAGGCATTCAAGCCACTTATGTGCCCTACAAAGGCGGCGCCGATGCCATGAACGGCTTGCTGGGGGGTCAGATCCAAGCGCTGGTTGCTGCCGAATTCCCTCCGCACGCAGCGGCCGGAACGATCCGACTTTTGGCTGAGAGTGGTCCCGACAAAATCCCTGAGTACCCACGCGTGCCCACCTACAAAGAATTGAACTTTCCGATTTCAGTGCCTATCTTTTATGGTGTTGCCGGACCTGCAGGCATACCTGCCGACGTGATCAAAGAGTGGAATGCCGCAGCGGCTGACATGGTCAAAACCCCTGGATTTGCAGACTTGGTCAACAAGCTCAAGGGCTCGACGGCTTATCAAGGACATGCCGAATTCACGGCATCCGTGACGGGGGTGTACCGTCAGATGGGTCGTTTGATTCCCGAACTGGGTCTCAAGAAAGATTGAACCTTATGTGGCAAGCCAATATCATTTTGCAAAATGGGCAATTGATGCCCTATGCCGAGGCCAAAGTACATCCCATGACATTGGGCATGACCTATGCGACGGCCTTGT
Organism: Limnohabitans sp. Rim8; assembly: GCA_945897795.1. Classification (GTDB taxonomy): domain Bacteria; phylum Pseudomonadota; class Gammaproteobacteria; order Burkholderiales; family Burkholderiaceae_C; genus Limnohabitans_A. The sequence continues at coordinate 817 of CAMDFT010000056.1, forward strand.
TTGAGGGGCTTCGTGCCTATCGAAACCCGGTCACAGGTGAATTTAAGATTTTTCGCTTGGCGGAGCATTTGAAGCGATTGCAGGCCGGGATGAAGGTGATGCGGTTTGACCACGTTTTCGATCCGGAAAAAATCAGACAAGAGCTGGCGGGTTTGATCCGTGCCAACGAACCCGATGATGATGTCTACATTCGCCTTTTGGTGTACATCGAGGCACTGGGATTGATGGCCCAAACGGGCCCAGTGGGTTACACCGCTGCGGCCTCTCCGCGGGAGCGGCCTAAATTTGCAGACACGGGCATGAGCTTGGGGGTGAGTTCCTGGAGCCGTTTGTCTGACAACGCCAGCCCACCCCGCGTGAAGGCAACTGCCAATTATCACAATGCCCGACTGACGCAGTTGCAAGCCAAGGCCGATGGTTACGACGGCGCATTGATGTTGACGCCATCCGGCAAAGTGTCTGAAGCACCGATTGCTTGTTTTTTCATGGTGCGTGATGGAAAGCTCATCACGCCCCACATCGGCAGCAACATTTTGGAAAGCATTACAAGAGACACCGTGATCACCTTGTACAAGGAAGCCACTGGGCGTGCGGTTATCGAACGCGAAATAGACCGCAGCGAGTTGTACTTTGCGGATGAAGCGTTTTTATGTGGAACGGGTCAGGAAATCATTCCGATCGTTCAGATTGACCGATTGCCAGTGGGTGACGGCAAGATCGGTGAGCAAACCCGTCTCATGCAAAAAATCTATTTTGAAACTGTCAGAGGTTTAACGCCCGATCGTCACGGGTGGCTCACACCGGTTTGATGGTGGAGGTTGGTGCTTGGCTGGCGGCCAGCCTCAAATGGCGAATCAAATCCTCGCTGAACTTGGGCAGCATCCGCTGTTGTTGCTTGACCAGGCTGATTTGTCGTCTCGCCCAAGGATCTTCTAAAGGAATCATGCGCAAGCCGCTTGATTTCGCATGGCTCAGCGCAATGGCCCGTGGAACAATGGCAATGCCCACGCCAACAGCAGCCATCTGGCAGACATTTTCGTAATTACCGACTTGAATTCTCAAATTGACACGCTTGCCGATGTTTTGCGCCTTTCGGTCCAAAAATGACTGAATGGAGTTGAATTGGTTGAGGCCCACAAAACGGTATTCGTCCAGGATGTCAGACAATTTCACCGAAATTTCGTTGGCAATGGCGGCGTCCGAATGACAAACGACCACCAACTCATCGGCATAAAGCGGTACCACATCAATTTTGTCAGCGTCAACAGACCCAGCCACGATGCCTAAATCCGCGGCACCCTTGGCGACTGAGGAAATGATGTCGCGCGAGGGCAATTCTTCCAGGTCAATGTCAATGTCGGGGTTGTCATTCAAGAACGCCGACAGCGCTTTGGCTAAAAAAGTGTTGGTGGCCGTGCTGTTGGCTTGAAGCCTGATGCGACCCTTCACGCCCAGGGCATAAGGCCTCAGATCGGCATGCATGACCTCCAATTGCTGCAACACAAGTTTGGCGTGATTGGCCATGGCCTCACCCGCCTGGGTCAACTGCAAACCCTTGGCTTGCCGAAGCATCAATGGCGTTTGAAAATTCTCTTCAAGCTGCTTGATTCTCAAGCTGGCGGAAGGAACAGACAAAAAACATTTTTCGGCTGCCCGTGTCAGATTCAACTGTTCACCAACGTGAAAAAAAAGACGCAAATCTGTCAAGTCGTAATGCATGAAATCCTTGTGAAGGTGTTCAACGAACAGTCGCTGACATGTGGAGAGCAACCGCCTGGAGGGATTCAAACAAAGCGTCAATGGTACGGGCGTTCGGGTCGTTTTTTCTTGTGAGCAAGACCACATTCAACACGGGGGCCCCCCTGCCAATGGGGTAAACCTTCACAGGATAGGCGATCATCATGCGGGGGTCAATTGATGGCACCATCGACACCCCCAGCCCGGCATTGACCATGGACAAGACTGCATGAACCGAGGGCAAATCCATGCTTCTTTGCGCTTGCGGCATGTTTTGGCCGATCCACTGCGAAGCCAATTTTCCGGTGCTGGTGCTGGCATCAAAGCGGATCCATGGGTAATCAGAAAACAGTTGTTGGATCTTGGTCGCCTTGGCTGTTGGCGGCGCAATGACGACCAATTCGTTTTTGAAGAGGTGCTGCCAATGCAGGCGCTGTGATCCACCTTTGACAGGCTGAACCACAATGGCTGCGTCCAGTTCATTCGCTTTGACGGCGGCGATGAGTTCTACGGCGCGTCCTCTTGCGGGTTTCAGTTGCAGTGCAGGGTGTTTCTTCAAAAGGTGTTGGATGACACCGGGCAGCAAGCTCGCCTGCATGCTTTCAATGACGCCCAAGCGTATCGTGCCTTCGATTTGAATGGACTTGCGTCGGCGAAGCTGCTCAATCTGCTGCATGGGCAGATGCATGACACTGGCCACTTCGTGCGCAAATGGCATGGGCTTGACCTGTAAACCCGAGCGATCAAACAGAGGCTGTCCGAAAAAAACTTCCACCTGCTTCATCTGCATGCTGACCGCACTGGGTGTGAGGTTCATTTCGTCTGCGGCACGACTCAAGCTGCCTGTTCGCAGAACAGCTTCCAGCGTTTCAAAGAAAGAAAACTTCATCAGATTATTTTAAGTAGCATTCAACGAAATGTGTCTTTTACTGATGAAGAATGTTTTTATGATGTCTTTTGCCGAAACTGTCGGCTGAGTTTTGACCCCAGGAGACCGTTCAATGCAGGCTACCCCCATCCCAGTTCATCCCATACCCAAACCCTGGTTGGCGCAGGATTTGCGACAGGATTCTTCATGGGATCATTGGCTGAGTTCTGAGGCGATTGAAGGTTTTGAGCGTGCTTTGGCGCATGCCAAACAAACGGGTAAAGACTGGCTGCAGATGACTTCGGATGACTTTCCGCTTTCAGGGGCAGCCAAAGAGGCCATTGATCGGGCGTTCGATGTCACGCAAAAAGATTTCGGCATGTGCTTGATCAAGGGCTTCCCTGTTCATCGTTGGTCCGTCGAAGATGCACGCTTGGCCCATTGGGGCATTGGTTTGAACGTGGGCGTGGCCAGGACGCAGAACCAGGCCAGCCAGGTCATGAACGATGTCCGGGACGAGGGCGGCAGTTACAAGGTCAAAAATGGCCGGGGCTACAACACCAATGCGGGACTGGATTTTCATGTCGACTCGTGTGATGTGGTGGCCTTGCTGTGTCTGCAAACCGCCAAAACGGGTGGGACCAGCATGGTGACCAGTTCCATCGCGGTGGTCAATGAGATCAAACGCCTGCGTCCCGATTTGATTCCTGTGATGCAGCAGCCTTTTTATTACAGCTACCAGGGTGCCAATGATCCCAAACAACCGCCTTATTACAAGTGCCCCATTTTGGGCGACGATCCTGATTTCTTCTCTTTGCGAGCCAATCGTAAAAATGTCACGGCCGCCCAACGCGATTTTCCTGAGGTGCCTCGGTTAACGGAGGAACAGATCGCGTTGCTGGATTTGCTGGATGTTTTGTTACCCGATCCACGATTTTGTTATTCGATGCAGCTGGACCGTGGTGATTTGCAGCTGCTCAACAACTATGTGGTGATTCATTCGCGCACCAACTTTGAAGACCACGAGGAACCAGCACTCAAGCGGCATTTGTTGCGCCTGTGGCTGAGCCTGCCTCAGGGACAGAGATTGCCACCGCTGTGGAAAGAGTATTTTGGTGACATTGAAGCCGGCTCAGTGCGAGGCGGTGTTCGCGGCAGCAACATCACGGACGAGTTTCTATCGTATGAAGCCCGACAGGCCAAACGACTAGGGATGAGACTTCGGTCCTTTTGAACTTGAGGCAAGGACCAAAGGGCCTGCAAAAGCGATCCGTTCGGGCGTAGCCGGCAGATAGGCTTTGTGCGCTTGCCTGACGGTCGGGCGATGTGAAATGGCATCGGGTTAGTCGACGAGCACGAGGGTGTAAATCATGGTCAAGTGATTGCCAAGACCTGCACCCTGTGTTTGACTGTCATTTCAAGGCATCGGTCATGACAAAGTTGTAGTCCAGCGTGTAAAAGTCGCGCGACATGGCTTTGCCATCGGGGGCTTGGCCTGCCGTGTGGTGTTTGAAATCGGCGATCAAAGAAGGGCGTACACCAAAGACGGCATCACCATCCAAGTTCTTGCTGGTTCGGTCAAAAATGTGCGTGATCAGTGGGCGTTGGCCGGGGGCCTGGATGCGGAAATGCAGGTGCGCTGGCCGCCAGCTTCTGCCGGTGGTGGCCTTGAGCATTTTGATGGCGGTGCCGTCTTGCGGGACGGGATAGTCCACAGGCAGTACCGACCAGAAGCTGTAGCGGCCATCTTCCCCTGTGGTCAATGCCGCGCGCGCCCATGCTCCTTTTTCTTCAAAGCCGTCTTGCACGTCGTACAAACCCCGGTCGTCCGAGTGCCAGATGTCGATCACCGCATGCGCGACAGCCTGTCCATGGATGTCAAGGATTTGACCTTGTGCGTGCATGGGTGTCCCCGCGGCACCCGCACTGATGTCTGCACCCATGGGAAATTGCGGCGCATTTTCGAGCAAAAATGGTCCCACCAGCGTCGGCTCTGTGGCGTGTGCAGGGCGTGGGTAGTCTTGCGTGACGGTCAGCATCGACAAACCCAGTGCGTCTGAAAAAATCATGAACTCATTGCGCCCAGGTGAACACCATTTGCCGGTTTCTTCTAGGAAGCTCATGGTGAAAGCCCATTCTTCGGCCGTGAGTTGGACCTCTTTGGCAAAGCTGTGAATGTGTTTGACCAAAGAAAGCATGAGTTCACGCAGACGCGGATCGGGGGTTTTTTCGTAGCGCTTGAGCACTTCCTGCGTGATCAGTTGCAAGGCGTCATAGCGGTTTTCGATGCCGGAATTGGGTGTGTTGCTCATGATGGAAGTTCCTTTATGAAAAGTCTGTGGCGAGGCGTCGCAAGTTGTCTGCGGGCTTGAGTCGAAATTTGGCGATCTTCATGGAGCCCGTGTGTGGCAAGTTGTCCACCATGACGATGTAGCGGGGCCACTTGGTGGGCGACAAGTGCAATCGGGCATAGGCTTGCACCGTTTCTGGGGTGATGGCGGTGCCAGCGCGCGGCACAACCGCCAATAAGATTTCTTCCTCGCCCAACTCGGAGGCGACGCCAATGGATGCGCATTCCAGAATGTCGGGGTGGCTGCCGATGGCCGAGTCGATTTCTGCACCTGAGATGTTTTCGCCACGTCTGCGGATGATGTCTTTTTTCCGGGTGAAGAAAAACAGGAAGTCATCGTCATCGCGCCGCGCCAAGTCGCCGGTGAGGAACCAGCCGTCTTTGAAACTTGCGGCGGTTTGTTCGGGGTCCTGGAAGTAGCCCTGCATCAGCGTTGGGGTGCGAACCGCGAGTTCGCCGATTTCGCCGAAGGGTAATTCATGACCGTCATCGCCCATTATTCGCACCTCGGGGCGCGCAATGGCGGGGTCTGGGTGTGGCGAGATACAACCCATGCTGCCCAGCTTGTGCGGGCCCATGAATGGGTTGCTCAACACCCCAGGAATTTCGGTCATGCCATAGCACTCGATGAGCACCGGCACATGAAAGCGTTGGTGGAAAGTGTCCAGCAGATCTTGGTTCAAGGGGGCCAGAAACATCTTGCGGATGCAGTGCGTGGCGTCGTATTCTTGCTCGGGTCTGCGCGCCAAAATGGCTGCGGCCGACATGATGACATTCACCTCACTGGCGCGTGTGGCTGCCGCTTGTTGCCAAAAGGTGGATGCCGAAAAGCGGCGGATCAAAATCAAGGTGCCGCCGCACGCCATGGCACCGCCCAAGGAATACATCAGGGCATTGATGTGAAACAGGGGCAAGACACACATCAACCGCTCATCGGGTTGCAGGTACATGCGATGGACAAACGCTTCAGCGGTCAGCAAATAGCTGCGCTGGCTGTGCATGACCCCTTTGGGAAACCCGGTGGTGCCCGACGTGTAGATGATCATGCAGGTGCTGTCTGCCTGGCCTGCACGGGTGCGGGTATCGGGCTTGCAGGCCATCCATTGCTTGAGCAATGACGCCTCACTGCCGGCTTGGTCTTCTTCGATGACCACTTGCCATGGCGCCGTCGGCATGTGTTGGGTGGCTTCTTGAACTTTGCTCAGGGGTTCGGGCGAGCAAATCACGCCACGCACACCGGCATGTTCAAAAATGTATTTGGCTTCGCGGGCTTCAAATTCTGGGTTGCAAGGCACCAAAATGGCCCCGATCCTGGCACAGGCCAACAGCAAGACCACCGTGGCGGGGTGGTTGTAAGCCATCAGACCAATGCGGTCTCCGGCTTGAATGCCGCGTTGCAAAAGCCAAGCTACGGCCAGGTCGGCTTGATCCGCACAGTTTTGCCATGTCATGACATCGCCTTGGTATTCCACCATGGCTTGACCACTCAATTGGCGAAGACGAGCACGGAAAAATTCATCGATTGAGAAATCGTGCACATCGAAACGGCGCAACACCTGTAAAGGTGTCAGAAGCTGTGCAAAGTTCGTAGCGGGGCTTGACATGGTTCAGCGCGCCACAGGGGGGCCGTCATAGGTCATGGCCTGTTCGGCCGCGCTGGCCAGTTTGAAGCCGATGGGCCGGGTTTGTTCTTCCAGAATATGCGCCACCAAGGAGGCGGTTCGCGCCAGCAAAGGAATGCCTTTGAGGGCGCCAGCAGGATAGCCCGCATCCAGCAGCACGGCGGGGATGGCCGCAGACACATTCATGGGGAAGGGGCGTCCGTACACGCTCTCAATTTGCGATGCCAGCGCTTGCAATGCACGCACATGCTCGCCGGCAACGCCCCATTGTTGGGCCAGTTCAATCAACTTGGTTGCGCGCGGGTCACCCAGTTTGTGCACAGGGTGGCCAAATCCAGGCAGGGGCTGCTTGGCCGCGCGCAAGGCTTGCAAGCGCTCTTTGGCAACATCTTCCATGGATTTGCCTTGCTGTGCAGACTGTTCCAGCATGGCGATGAGCAACTGCCCAGCCGTCTCCGAAGCTCCCAAGATCACAGGTCCGCAGCCCAACAAGCCTGCAGCCACGGCACCTTGCACGGATTCGGGTGCGGCAGCCAAGGTCATGCGGGCCGCCTGCACCGAAGGAACCAAACCATGCTCGGCGAGCGACACCATGGTGGCATCGGCAACACGCACCAAATTGGCGCTGGGGGTTTCTCCGGTCAGCAAAAACAAAAAGTAGGCGGTGAACGATTGTTGGCCAATCACATCGCGGCACAAGTCCTTGCCGCGCACGACGATGCGGTCGACTTCGGCAATCGCCATGTGGGTTGAGCCCGTGGGCGTGAAGGCGCTAGAGGTGGGTGTGGTGCTCATGGTTTTAATGGGCTCGTTGGTGATCCGGGGTCAAGGTCGGGATGATCGTTGCAGGGCATTTGCTCAGGCCTGTGCTTTGCACATCGTTCAATGCACTTTGAATCTCCTGATGACAACTTCGCAAGCGCGTTGGCGACAGCCACTCAACGGGTTATTCCCTATGCGCCGATGGCGGTGGAACACCATAATAGTTTTGCAAGTTTTGTGCGCTATGTCAGGTTCGCGCTTTCTTTCACACACTTCATGAGGATTCAAACATGCAAAAGCGACCATTTTTGAAAGCACTGGGTTCGTCCTTGCTGCTGTCTTCGACGCCAACATGGCTGCACGCGCAGAACAAGCCCATCCGTGTGGGCAGCACGCTGTCTCTGACCGGGCCATTGGCCGGTACTGCGGTGATGCACAAAATCTCGGGCGAGATCTTCATTGAGCAATTGAACAAACGGGGTGGTTTGCTCGGGCGTCAGGTGGAGTGGGTGGTCAAGGATGATCAGTCCAAGCCCGACTTGGCCCGTACGCTGTATGAGCAGCTGATCTCTGGTGATCAGGTTGATTTGCTGATGGGCCCCTATGCCACAGCCAATTCATTGGCGGCCATGGGCGTGGCTCAGCGCAATGGCAAGGTCTTGATCACCAACTCGTTTGGCATTCCTTCGCTGGCCAAATACGACATGCATTTCCCGGCCTACGTCATGGGCATTGACCCTGGAACCACGGTGCCCAATACGTTGCTCGATTCGATTGCGGCGTCAGGCGCCAAGCCTCAATCGGTGGCGATGGTGACGAGCAAATTCCCCTCGGTTGTCTTTTTGTCAGTGGGCGCGCGCGAGGTGTTCAAGAAACGCGGCTTGCGCGAAGCCCTGTGGTTGGAATGGGAGTTTGGAAACCGTGAGTTCGGCCCCATTGCTTCTCGTCTGAAAGAAGCCAATGCAGACATGGTCTGGATCGGCTCGATTGGCGCTGAAAGCATGCAACTGCTGGAGGCGATGAACAAGATAGATTACAAGCCAAAGATCCATTTCCATGTGTACCCAACGCCTGGGCCATTGACGAAATCGCCGCTGGCTGCAAATGCGCTGACGCTCACCACTTTCGAGCAGCACGCGCCATTCACCAACAACCCGGCGTATGCAGAGGCGATCAAGATGTACAACGAGCGGGCTGCCAAAGCCAATTTGCCCGACACCGTGTTCGAGTTGCAGGCGGCCAATGCTTTCACGGGTTGGCAGTTCTTGGAGGCGGGCGTCAAAGGCTCTGGCAGCTTGGAAGACAGCAAAATTGCGGCTTGGCTCAAGAAAAACCAAGTGGACACCATCATTGGCAAAGTGCGTTTTGATGGCCTCAACAACTATGGCGATGACCTCAACCGCATCAAGCAATTGCAAGGCGGCAAATGGCTGGTCATTCATCCCAAGGACGTGGCATTTCCCGGTAGCAAGATGATTTTCTGACATGCCCAGCGCTGGGCTGTTACTGCAGGCGCTGGCCTCAGGCGTCTTTCTGGGCACGCTTTATGGCCTCATTGGCCTGGGCGTTGGCTTGGGCTGGGGCTTGTTACGTCAGATCAATCTGTCTCACTTTGCCTGGGTCTTTTTGTCGGCTTACATCACCTACGAACTCAAAACGCGTTTGGGTGTGGATCCGCTGATTTCCTTGCTGTTTTTGGTCCCTTTGTTTGGTCTTTTGGGCATGGCTGTGCAGGCCTTGCTGGCCCGTTTTGCCATCACGCCTTTCAACTCTCTGTTGGTGACTTTTGGCATCACGGTGTCGGTAGAGGCTTTGCTTCAGTGGATTTGGAGCGCTGATTTCCGTCGCATGGCCTCGTTTTATGACGAGCACAAGTTCCGACTGGGCAGCGTGGTGGTGACTTACTCCGAAGCGCTGACGATGGGCATGGCCTTGTTGGCTGTCGGGTTGGCGTGGTGGATGTTGCATCGCACGGACATGGGCAAGTCTGTGAGGGCAAGTGCAGAAGACCCGGCCATTGCCACGGCGTTTGGTATCCATGCCAACCGTCTGGCCATTTGGGTGGCAGGGTTTTGTGCAGCGCTGGCAGCTTGCGCAGGGGTTTGCGTGGCTTTGACTTTTACCTTGGCGCCGTCTCAGATTTTTGCTTGGGTCGGGGTGGTGTTCGCGGTGGTGATGGTGGGTCGTTTGGGCTCGGCGATAACGCCCCTGATTGGCGGCCTGGTGATCGGCATCAGCGAATCCATGACCATGGCCTTGATTGCGCCAACCTGGGCGCCTTTGGTGGCGTTCACCGTGTTGATCTTGATTCTTTTGCTCAGGCGTGGTGATGAATAAGATTTGGCAATCTTCTGGCCTTTTCGCAGTGGTGATGGTGCTGTTGGTAGCCCCTTACATGGGCTTGCCAGTGCATTGGCAGTCTTTTCTTTACGTGGTTTTCTTCTGGGTCACTTTGGCCACGTCTTGGAACATGCTGTCCGGCTATTCGGGCTATTTTTCATTTGGGCATGGTGCATTTTTCGGTGTAGGCATGTACGGCATGGCCACACTGGCCACCAAGGCCGAATGGCCCGTGGTGCCTGCTACGCTCGGCAGTGGTTTGTTGGCCGCCGTGTTGGCGTTGGTCGTTGGCGCGGTCGTCTTCAATGCCCGAAAAATTCGCGGTGAATCGTTTGCCTTGATCACAATGGCCGTTGGTTTTGTCCTGGCAACGGTCATTGTGAATACGCCCATTGACGGTGGCCCCGGTGTTTATTTGATGTCGGTCAGTCTGCCGCAGTGGGGTCCCAAGCCAGCCTCCACGTTCTATTACGCCAGCCTCGTCTTGACGATCTTGTGTGTCTCGGTCGCTTGGTGGTTGTTTCATGCCCGCGCGGGTTTGGGGCTACTGGCCATCCACGACGACGAAGATGTGGCCCAGGTCAACGGTGTGCCCACCTTCTGGCTCAAGATGGGTGCTTTCGCCTTGTCCAGCTTTTTTGCGGGTGTCATGGGGGCCATTCATGCGCTGTACGTTTCTTATGTGACGGTCGGTGAGACTTTCAACATCACGGTGCCTTTGACGGTGGTTCTCATGAGCGTGCTGGGTGGCAGTCGGCATTGGGCAGGGCCCATGTTGGGGGGGATTTTGATCACGTTTTTGCTCAATGCTTTCACGGCCGGTGAAAGTGCCTTGGTGGGCAAAGTCATCATTGGCCTCGTTTTGGCGGGTGCCGTGCTGGTCATGCCTCGCGGTATTTTGGGAACTTGGCAGTTCAGGCAGCACAAGCGCTTGATGCAAAAAAATCAGGACGCAGTGTCTTCGCATGCCAGCGTTGAGTCCGCGCCGTCACTGGAGCTTGAGCGCCCGCTGACGCGTCCTGCCGATTCAGTCGATCGGCAAAAAGTGCTGCAAGTGCGCGGGTTGAGCAAACAGTTCTCGGGCATCAGAGCGCTCAATCAAGTGGACCTCGATTTGTACCAAGGTGAAATTTTGGGTCTGCTGGGTCCCAATGGTTCGGGTAAATCCACCTTCATCAACGTGGTGACGGGGCATTACAAGCCGACAGAAGGCACCGTGTTGTTGCAAGGTCAATCCTGTGCGGGTTGGCCCGCACACCGGATTCGCCGTCAGGGGCTGTCGCGCACTTATCAGATACCGCGACCATTTCATGGGCTGACGGTTTTACAAAATGTGATGTTGGCGGCGCATTTTGGTGGCACACGTTTGTCGGATGCGCAAGCCAAGCAAGAGTCGCTGGAGTGGATGCGATTTACCGGTTTGCATGACAAAGGCGACCATTTCCCCGATGAGCTCAACTTGCACCAACGTAAATTTCTCGAGTTGGCACGTGCATTGGCAGCCAGACCGCAAGTTTTGTTGCTGGACGAGGTGCTGTCGGGCTTGACCCCTTCCGAAATCAGTGCCGCGGTTCAAACCATTCGGCGAATCCGTGATCGCGGCACGTCGATTGTGTTTGTTGAACATGTCATGAGTGCGGTGTTGGCTTTGTCAGACCGGCTGATGGTGCTCAACCAAGGTGAAGTCATTGCAGAAGGCAGCCCCGAAGACGTCATGTCCCGAGAAGAAGTGGTGCGTGCCTATCTGGGCGATGAGGCGGCGGTGTAACCATGCTCCAAATTGATCAAATCCAAGTCAACTACGGTGCGGCCCCTGCGCTGTGGGATGTCTCTTTGCACATCAATCCAGGTGAATTGATTTCGGTGATTGGCCCCAATGGCGCTGGCAAGACCACCTTGATCAATGCGGTCATGGGTTTGAACCCCCTGAAATCCGGAAGAATTGTGTGGGAAGGGGAGACGGTGTCCTTGCTGCCGCCCCATCAATTGTGCGAACGTGGCCTGGCGTTGGTTCCCGAAAGCCGAAGGTTGTTTACCACCATGACCGTGCGTGAAAACCTGGAGCTCGGTGCCATGCACCCCGCTGCGCGTGCCCAACGTGCTCAGACTCTCGAGAAGGTCTGCGCTCTTTTCCCGGCGGTGCGCGCCAAATTAGACCAAGTGTCTGGGACCTTGTCAGGCGGGCAACAGCAAATGGTCGCCATTGGCCGGGCCATGATGGCCTTGCCTCGATTGCTGTTGCTGGATGAGCCCTCATTGGGCTTGGCCCCCAGCATCGTTGGCGAGATGTTCAGGTCCATTGAATCCATTCATCGCAGCGGAACTGCGGTCATGTTGGTCGAGCAAAACGTCAGCCGTGCCTTGGCCATTTCGCAGCGCACCTATGTGCTGGAAAACGGACGGGTTGTCACCTCCGGCTTGTCCAGCGAACTGGGCAGTCGCGACGAAATCCGCAAAGCTTACTTGGGCATCTGAGCTCAGGCAGGCCGGTTTTTTGCGCTGGGGCAATACCCGGAATTGGTTCGAATGCCTTGGGCCTGCCGGATGGCATCCACCGTGGCCATCGCACCGTTGGGGGGGATGCGGCTAAAAACTTGGACTACCTGGAGGTAGTTCATGTATTCATACGAAGATCGAATCAAGGCTGTCCGGCTTTATTTGAAGCTAGGCAAGCGCCTGGGAGTCACCATCCGTCAGTTGGGTTATCCGACAAAGAACGCCCCCTTCTTGCCTTCGGGGCAGTAAGGCGCGATCTAATTGATCAGCGCCTGCCATGGGACGACTTTGTTCATCTGTTCCAGGAACTGGCGCTTGCGGGTTTTCTTCACGCTCAGGCTCAAATCAAGGCTTACTTTTTTCTTGGATCCATGATGCCCGGTGGGGCTTACGCCAGGCACACAGGCGCGGGACTTTTGCAGAGTTTCCCTAAATCTTGGCGGTGCCGTGGGCGTACAGCGCCTTCAGTGGAATAGCATATATAAGGGATCCCTGCCAAAACTACAATCGCGCATGCTCACAAACCGTCAACCCCAATCGTCGATACCCATCACTGCATGCCGCCAAGCATTCAGATGGTTGCTGGGGCTTTGTGTCTGGATGGGACTGTTGTGGGCTGGGCATGCCGCTGCGCAAGACCACATCACCCAACGAGCTTGGCTGGAAGACCCAACTGGTCGGTTAACTTGGCCCGAGGTCGCCCAACAACGGAGCCAAACTTTTGAGGGCGTGATCAGCCTGGGTTTTGGTGAGGCGCCGGTTTGGGTGCGTTTGCAAATTGACCCGAAGGCTCAACCTGCCCCCAGTCACGTTGATGAGCCTCTGATGTTGCGCATCCGTCCGGTTTATCTGGACGACATTCAGATTTTTGATCCACTGGTGGGCGGGCAAGTCGGCGTTGTTGGTGACCTCCACCATCCGCGTGGACATTTTTTCGAGGGCCTAGATTTCGTGGTCCCGATCATGCGTGGCCAAGCCCCTCGATATATCTGGATCAGGTTGTCCTCCAGCAGTACACGTCAGTTGGTTGTGCAGGCGGTCAATCACGATGCGTTGCACCGTATGACCGCTGGTCAGCAATTGGTCTTTTCCCTTTATGTCAGTGTGATTCTGATTTTCTCGATATGGGGTTGGATTCAGTGGCTATTAGGCCGCGAGAAAGTCATTGGCGCATTTGCCCTCAAACAATCCGCTGCTCTGATGTTTGCATTGGGCTCGTTGGGCTATACGAGGGTGTTCTGGCCAGCAGACTGGCCCGCAGCTTGGTTGGACACCACCACCACGCTGTCCAGTATTTTTGCCGTCAGCGCGGCCATTTATTTTCACATTTTGCTGATCCTTGAGTTTGAGCCGCCCCCTTGGATGGGCTATCTTTTCCGCTTGCCGATGTGGCTTGTGCCGACCAAGCTGTTGCTGATATTTTTTGATCACACCATGCTGGCCTTGCGCATCAATATGATCGAAATTTTGCTCACCCCGTTCTTATTTTTGTGGGCCGTGTCTTTAGCCCGCGTGTGGGACAAGCAAGAAAACCTTGATAAACCGGTTCTGGCCCGTTGGGTGGTGGTCGGGTTTTACAGTTTTCTGGTGTTGATTTTGTTGGTGGCGTCTTTGCCAGGCCTTGGTTTGGCCAAGGGCGGTGAAATCCCACTTTATTTGGTGCAAGTGCATGGATTGCTCACAGCCTCCCTGATTTTGCTGATGTTGCAATACCGCCAGCATGTGCAATTAGCGCGGCAACGAGACACCGCCCTGGCGCTGGAACGCTCCCAATTACAAGCCCATCAAGAAAAAAACATCCGAGAAGAACAGGATAAGCTGCTGGCCATGTTGGCCCATGAGCTCAAGACCCCACTGGCCACCATGCACATGCGGATGGACGTCGATGCGCAAGGCAGCCATGAAATCCGACACGCAATTCGCGACATGAATGCCGTGATTGAACGTTGCCTCCAAACCGCTCAATTCAGCGACCGGCAATTGCAGGCCGATCTGGTCCCCGTTGACCTGGTAGGTCTTTTGCAAGATGCTGTCTCAGCCAGTGCACAGCCTGCCCGAGTCATCATGCAAGCCCCAGATCATTGGACTGTTCAAACCGATCAACAGCTGGTGTACATCGTTTTGAGCAATCTGATTGAAAACGCCTGCAAATATGCCGAACCCAACAGTCCGATTGAAGTAAAACTGTTCAGCGAATCAGCTGCTGACGGTGTGACGCAGAAAATTTGCTTCCAAGTCAGCAATTTGCCTGGCACAGCGGGATGGCCAGAAGCCGCTCGTGTCTTTGAAAAGTATTACAGAAGCCCCCATGCGCGTCGCCAAGCGGGCACTGGGCTTGGTTTGTATTTGGTACGCAACTTGGTGCAAGTGCTTGGGGGTCAAATTCATTACGCCCCAGATCAAACACATGTGCGTTTTGTGGTGTACTTGCCTTTGTAAACCGTCTCTTTTTGTTTGATCAAATGGGGTAGCATCTTTATTTCTGGTGTTGTTTTCAACTTTGACTACCCTATCTTCCATTCCACTTGGCATGATCATCAACCCATCGCTTCACATCCTTCTGGTGGAAGACAACGATAGCTTGCGCGAAGCCACAGTAGATTTTTTGCGCAAGCAAGGCCATCAGGTCACTGGCGTCATGTGCGCTGAAGAAGTTGATGACACGCCCACTCGCGGCGTCCCCGATCTGTACTTGGTCGACGTCAATTTGCCCGGTGAAGATGGCTTCAGCCTTATTGAACGCATCCGTCGGACACACCCCATGGCTGGCATTGTGCTCATGACAGCCCGTAGCCATCTGAACGATCGGCTCGAAGGTTATGAATCGGGTGCTGACAACTACTTGATCAAGCCAGTGGAGCAGTCTGAGTTGCTGGCCTGCATTCATAATTTAGCGCGACGTCTCAAACCGGCAGTACTGGTTCAAACAGACCAGTTGTTTTTGCACAGTCAGACGCTTTGCCTCAAAGGCCCGCTAGGTCAAGTCGCTGTATCTCATGGCGAGAATCTGTTGTTGGCGGCTTTCATCCGCGCAGCAGGCCAAAAACTCGAGCGCTGGCAAGCCATGCAGTTGGTCGACCCCAATGAGAAAGGCTTGGTCGCCGCCAACCTGGAAATGCGCATCAGCGCTTTGCGCAAAAAACTCAGTGCCTGTGGTGCGCCGGACGACGCCATCCGCACCTTGCGTGGTTTTGGCTATGCCCTCAATTGTTCCATACGATTGATGTGAACTTCCAACCCATCCCCTTGATCATTGCGTTTTGAGAACGCTGACAAGACGCGCTGGCCGGTGACAGGCCAATAATACAAATGAAAATTTTTAATTTGTCGTCCCTGCAAAATTTACATTACGTCGGCATCCTGCGTTGATCTGAGTCTTGAAGTCGGTTGAGGCCTAAGATTTCGGCCAATTTCTCAAACAAGCCCGTCAAACCACTCGTCTGCAACAGGTACAACAAAAGGCCCAGGCCTTTCTTGATGATCGTACGCAGCGGCCAACGGAGGTTGTAGCCCGCAGCGCACAGCACCGCTTACGGCGCATCACCATGTGATTCTTTGAGGTGACGGCGGTCCATGCGGTGGTCAGCTGCCGTGGAGTCCACGATCACGCGGGTCAATTCTTTCTTGATGATGAGATTGAGAGTAACCGCCACCTCCATGGTGCGGGCGAGCAGTTCTTTCACGCCTTATTCGCCCAGGGCTTTGCGCAAGCGCCCTTGTGGTGTGGGGTCGCACGACCACTGGTGCTCGAATACTCATTGCTAGAAAAGTGCTGCCAAGTTGGGGTCTCGCCCCAGCGCTGGATCACGTCCTTGCCGCTCTCGTTGAAGGCATGCTTGAGATCCAGTAAGGTCACCATCAACCGGGTGGGCAGGCGAGAACGCCGGCTTTGGAGACGCCGCCACCGGCAACGACAGATTGAGAGTTCTGACCATCCGGATTCAGATTACCAACATTCATTTGGGTTGTGGGTGTTTTGCAGGTGCGACTTATTAAATTTAATACTTATTAACGTATCCCATTTGATGCTTAATGATTTGGGTTTTTTTGGGCATTTGATTGAGTTTGTGGTTAGACTGAATCGTAATAATAATTTTTTGAGGTTTTCAGCATGTACTCCAACTTGGTTCCGGTCAACAAGACACGTCACGCTAGTAAAAAAGTTCGCCAAGTGCAGGGTTTCGACTTTGCCAAGAATTTCCACATTGCGTCCATCATGGCGCACGAATTTGCCCGAGCGGCTTCCATCTATCCTGTCGTTTTCCTAGAAGATAAAACCGAAGACAGTTTTAAGCCGGTGGTGTTGATGGGTCTCGATGCTGGTGAAAACCTGTTTGTGGGTGCTGACGGCAAGTGGCAGGCTTCGTACGTTCCCGCAATCATTCGGCGTTATCCCTTTGCATTGGCAGGTGCGGGTGAGGAGGGCAAATTTACTGTCTGTATCGATGAAGGCAGCGACCTGATCAGTGATACAGAAGGCGCGGCCCTTTTTGATGAGCAAGGTGAGCCAGCTGAGCCGCTGGAAAACGTCAAACGTTACCTCGGTGAGTTGCAGATGATGGACGCATTCACGCGTGAATTCTGCAAAGACTTGGCCAGTCACAACATGTTCACGCCCCTCAACATGCGTGTACGTCAATCGGATCAGGTCAAAAATATCAACGGGTGTTACGTCCTCAATGAAGAGAGACTCAACAGCTTGTCCACTGAAGGATTTGTTGATTTGCGTGAAAAACGCTATCTGCCCGCCATCTACGCCCATCTGGTTTCGTTGGCTCAAATTGAGCGTCTGATCATGCTCAAAGATGAGCGGGTGCCTTCAAAAACTGAGGTAAATTAAATTGGTGCTTTAAGTCGTCATCTTGTTGCTTTTGGCAATTACTAGACCTTTTGCATGAGACCTTTTGGGCCTTTTTCAAGTGGAAGCAAGTCTGCACTGCGTGGTTCTCGCAGGCGTCATGCCGACCAAAGTGCCAAGGTTGAGCTTTCTAGTTCGCTTCGCCCTGATTTCATGCGCATTCGTGATGCGTTCAGGGTGGAGCCACTTGAGCCTAGGGTTCTGCTTTCAGCAGATCCTCTGTTTTCTCCTTTAAAAGTTTTCTTTCTGCCGGAAGACAGGGCCATACATGATCGTTTGGCAGAGGCGTCATTAGCCTCAACGGGCACCGAGACCATGGCTTCGCCAGAGGTCCTGATGGGTTCGGTCAATCAGTTCATTTCTGTGCCGGTGCGATTGAAATCATCGCCTGCTGTGGATGCCTATGCGGCTTTGCATGAAGGGGTCGACACTGCCGCATCTATCGCATTGGACAACGATTGGCGAGTGCCTTTGGCCTCTGTCATGGATGTGGGTATCGTCGCTGCCTTTGATACTTTCCCGATTGATTCCTTTCAAGAACAAAAAATCAACGAAGACTTCGTAGCGCGGGAGTTTGGTGAATTCGCCAGCACTGCGCAGTGGGAGGCTGCCGAACCTTGGGCGTTGACCTTGCCAGGCAGTCAGCCGGTTGAGTCGCTCCTGTCTTCGGTTCAAACCAGTACTGCCCGAGTTTTGCAGTCTGGAAATTACGATCTGGCCTTGCTTGGTCTACAGAACAGCGATTCTTTGTGGCTGGCACCCGATGCGGTACTCAAGGGCAGTGGTAGTTTTGCTGGCAACCTGACTGTAGAGGGTTTACTCAGTCCCGGTTATTCCCCTGGTGTGCAAAACGTCAGCACCTTGACCTTGGCCGCCGGCTCGGCCACCTTGTTTGAAATTGCCGGTGCCACCGCAGGGACCGGTGCTAACTTTTACGACCAGATCAACGTCTCTGGATTGGCCTCTTTGGACGGCCAAATTCAGGTCGACTTGCTCGACGGTTACCGGCCCACCGACGGCCAGGTATTCAACGTGCTCACCTATGGCAGCGTCAGCGGCTCTTTTGCCAGCGGCAGCGGCCTGATCGATGCAGGCGAGGGCGTGTACTTTGAGGTGCTGACCTCATCAAACGGCCTGAACCTCAAGGCGCATGTGTTGGATGCCAGCACCGCCAAGCTGGTCAACGCCCTGCGCTCTGAGGTATTGGCCAACGACCAGGCCCTGCAAGACCGCGTGGGTCAGTGGCTGAACTTTGACTACTTCCGCAACAACAGCAGCTTCAGCTTCACGGGCAGCATTGCCCTGGGCGAGGGCTTTAGCCTGAGCGGCTCGGCCACCATCGGCTTTACCAACAATGTGGTGATCGGGGCCGAAACGGTGGACGTGTTCACCCTCGGCCTGGAAAACGCCAGCGGCTACCTGGGGCTGGACGCCACGAGCAACAGCGCCCCGGGCCTGAGGTTCACCGACGCCGACTTGGGCCTGCTTTGGCTGCGCAGCGAGAACGTGGCCAACGACGGCGGCTGGCTCTGGGCCGAAGGCACCGTGGCTGGCTTGTCCATGGTGGGTGCCAGCAACGTTTCGCTCACCGCGTCATCGCTGACGCTGGACTTTGCCCAAGGTCTAGGTACCACGGGCGCAACGGCCAACAACACCCTGCTCGACCTCTCGGCTGCCGCGCGCAGCCTGGTGGTGGGCAGCACCACCTACACCTTTGACAGCGCCACCACCACAGAGCGCGCTGCCGTGTCTGGCACTGGCGCGCTCAACGTGGCGGACCTGGTCAGTGTGTCGGGCACCCTGGGTTTTGCCTCGTCGCTCAACGGCCTGCTGGCTGCGGGCACCGGCATCACCGCACGCATGAATGCGGGCGGCGTGTCTTTGGGCTTGGACAGCGCCAGCTTCGGCCTGGCCATTTACAGCAACAACACTTACCAGCTTGAAGCCAGCGGCGGTTTTTACGTCAATGGCGGTGGCTTTGCCAACGTCAGCGCCACCAGTGCGATGCTGCGGCTGAACACCACGGGCGTCACCCAAGCAGAGAAGGTTTTGCAGGTTGGTGGCCTCAGCCACACCTTGTCGGCCATGGGCGCCACGGCCGCCCCGGTGCTGAACGTCACCGGCTTGCAAGCGCGCATAGGCGAGAGCCT
>CAMDFT010000057.1 GCA_945897795.1 Limnohabitans sp. Rim8
GACCGGGTGCGCATCGTGCATGGCGACATCTTCAAGG
Source organism: Limnohabitans sp. Rim8 (assembly GCA_945897795.1). Lineage (GTDB taxonomy): Bacteria > Pseudomonadota > Gammaproteobacteria > Burkholderiales > Burkholderiaceae_C > Limnohabitans_A. The sequence goes on from CAMDFT010000057.1 coordinate 38, forward strand.
AAGACTTTTCCAAAGCCACGGTGGTCACCATGTACCTGCTGGAAGAGCTGAACGCGCAGTTGCGCCCCACCATTTTGGCCATGCGGCCCGGCACACGCGTTTTGTCCAACACGTTTTCGATGGGTGACTGGGAGCCCGATCAGGTGATCCGCGCAGGCACCAACACGGGCTATTTCTGGACCGTTCCCGCTGCTGTGGCAGGCCAGTGGTCGGTGCAGGGCCTGGCCCCGCAAGGGCCAGCTGTGCTGCGCCTGAGTCAGCGCCACCAACGCTTGGGTGGCACCCTGAGCTGGGGCGGGCAAACGCAAACCTTGCTGGGTGCGAGCCTGCAGGGCGCTGACCTGTACTTCAGTTTTGTACAAGCCGACGGGCAGCTCAAAGCTGTTCAGGCCCGGGTGCAAGGAGCTTCGCTGCAGGGCGAAGTGGTCGGTCCCTATGGCATGGGCGATTTCCAGCCCGAAGTCGTGAAAGTCACGGGCCAACGCCTGGGCGATTGACGATCGTCCTTAACCCTACGGGCACCCACCATGCGCTTGTTTTCTTACCGCGACCGCCCGGTGCACCTGGGGCCTTATCCGTTGGAGCGACTGCGCCGCACGGATGCCGCACCCGATGACAGCGGCCTGCCGCCCATGCAGGCGCTGCCCTTTGCAAACGATGACCCTGAATCCTTGTTGCACGCCATGGCGCGCTACATGGCCATGTTTGACTTGGTGCGCGACGGCGCGGTCAACCCCAAAGAGGGGGAGATTCCGGCCGACCCGACCGAGCGGGCCCAGCACCTGAAAGCAGCGGGTTATTACTTTGACGCCTCGATGATGGGCGTGTGCGCCCTGCCCTCCAGCGCCTGGCTGGCCGAGCCAATCCGCAACCCCGCCGTGCCCGCCTTGGGCGAAGAGTTGGCGCAAAGCCAGCCGGCCAGTTTTGCTGCGGGCATGGACATGATCCTGGCCGATGTGCTGGATTCGGCCCGCACGGTGCACGGCCCCATAGCGCACCACAGCCACGCTGTCGTGATTCTGGTGGAATTTGCGCGAGACCCCAAACCCAATGAGCCTGGCTGCGACTGGTTGGCGGGCACGCAGGCCCAACGCGCCAGCGTGCTGGCCGCACAAACGGCGGTGCTGCTGTCAAGCTATTTGCGCATGCTGGGCCACGAGGCCCGCGCCCACAGCGCCAGCTGCAGCGACGTGGATTTGAAGCGCTTGGGTTTGGCTGCTGGCCTGACGCTGGGCAACGGCGAGAACCCGTATGTGGGCCAGCGCTTCGCCTTGGCCGCCGTGAGCACCACCTTGGCGCTGACCCCTGATCAGGCGCTCGACCCGCATCAAAACCGCTGGCAGAGCCACGGCCCCGCCTGGTGGCTGGGGCTGGGCACGTTCAAGAGCGCGTTTCACCAAGACGCGTTTGCGCAGCGCGAATTTCGCCAAGGCGCACACCCGTTTGAAACCCTCAAACGCCAGGCCACGCCCACCACCTTTATTGACCACGACCGGGTGCCGCGTTTCCCCAAGCGGGCCGACTTTTTTGCCCGCGCCTTGTTCGGCGATTTGGGCAAGTCGGTGCAAGACGATGCCAAGAACGCCCACTATGTGATGAAAAGCCCGATTGGCGCTTGCGCCCGCCGGGCTTTGGGGGCGCTGTTGTTACTGCAGTTTGGCCCCGCGCGTGGCCCGGTGGCCGCCAGCACCGCCAACCCACAGCGCAATGCCGACAACCTGAAAGCCGCGTCGTATTACCTCGGGGTGGACGCGGTGGGCCTGTGCGCCGTGCCCGAGTGGGCCTATTACTCGCACGACGCGGGCGGCAACCCCATGCCCGCGTACCACGCCAACGCCGTGAACCTGCTGATCGACCAAGGCCACGAAACCATGGAGGGCGCCAGTGGCGACGACTGGATTTCGGTGGCGCAGAGCATGCGGGCCTACCTGCGCTTTTCACTCATGGGCGGCATTTTGGCCGAGCAAATTCGGCGGCTCGGTTATTCGGCCCGGGTGCATTCGGTGCTGGACGGCGATGTACTGCAGCCGCCTTTGTTGCTGCTGTCGGGCCTGGGCGAAGTCAGCCGCATTGGCGAGGTGATCCTCAACCCGTTTTTGGGGCCGCGCCTGAAAAGCGGCAGCGTCACCACCGACATGCCCATGGCGCCCGACCAGCCCATCGATTTTGGCTTGCAAAGCTTTTGCGAAAGCTGCAACAAGTGCGCCCGCGAATGCCCTTCAGGGGCCATCACGGCGGGCCCCAAGCTGATGTACAACGGCTACGAGATCTGGAAAAGCGATGCCGAGAAATGCGCCCGCTACCGCATCACCAACGCGGCAGGCGGCATGTGCGGCCGCTGCATGAAAACCTGCCCCTGGAACTTGGAAGGCCTGCTGGCCGACAGCCTGTGGCGGCAAGTGGCCATGAAGCTGCCCGCCGCTGCGCCCGCACTGGCACGGCTCGATGACCTGCTGGAGCGCGGCAGCATCAACCCGGTCAAAAAGTGGTGGTGGGACATTGAGCTGGACAAAACCTCTGGCCGCTATGTGCAGGCCGCAAAAACCCACCGCCGCACCCTGCAAAAAGACTTGCAGCTGCGTTACGAAGACCAGACCCTGGCGGTGTACCCGGCCGACAAAATGCCGCCGCCGTATCCGGTGACTTACCCGGTCAACCGCGAAGAGGGCATTGCCCGCTACCAAGCCTTGCTCACGCCAGCGCAATACCAAGCCCGCTTGGCAGCAGGCCAGACCGAAGGCCTGGCGCCGGGGCCGCAGCCCTTGCCGGCCGAGCCGCCGGTGTTTCCGGTGGTGCTGCACAAACGTGAAGAGATGGCCGAGGGCCTGGCGCGTTACGAGTTCAAAGCGCCCGATGGCCGCGAGCTGCCGCCCTTCACCGCAGGCGGGCACATTGACGTGGTGATCGCCCCTGAATACCAGCGGCCCTACAGCCTGGCGGGCGACCCGGCCGACCGCAGCAAATATGTGCTGGGCGTGTTGCGCGAACCGCCCGAGTCTGGCGGGCGCGGCGGCTCGGCGCTGATGCACCGGGTGTTTCGCGAGGGGCGGCGCGTGTTCGTGACGCGCCCGGCCAACCACTTTGCGCTGCACGAAGACGCCACGCACAGCTGGCTCTTTGCAGGTGGGATTGGTGTGACGCCCATGATCGCCATGGCGCACCGATTGCATGCTTTGGGCAAGCCGTTTGACTTTCATTACAGCGCGGCCAGCCGCCAGACGGCGGGCTTTTTGAAAGACATGGCTGAGGCACCGTGGGCAGAGCGGGTGCAGTACCACTTCAAGGACGAAGGCCAACGCGCCGACCTGATGCAACTTGTGCCCGACTTCGCTGTGGGTGGGCATGTCTACACCTGCGGCGCGCCGCGCTTCATGGACGGCGTGTTCGAAGCCGCCACGGCGCACGGCTGGCCGGATGCAGCCCTGCACCGCGAATACTTCAGCGTGCCCGAGGCCGATGCCTGGGTGAACCAGCCCTTTGAGTTGGTGCTGAAAACATCTGGCCGCCGCCTGCAAGTGCCCGCCGATCGCAGCGCCACCGAGGTGCTGGCCGAGGCGGGCGTGGCCATCGATGTGAAATGCAGCGACGGTTTGTGCGGCGTGTGCGCCCGGCAGTACGATGCGGCGCTGTCGGGTGACATCGAGCACCGCGACTTTGTGCTCGGCCCAAAAGAGCGGCAGCACAAAATCATTTTGTGCTGCTCACGCGCTCAACATACCGGGGGTGTGATCACCCTCGATTTTTAAAAGCAGCCAGGGAGAAGTTTCATGAGCACGGTCCAAAAAGTCTTCATCACCGGCGGCACCAGCGGCATTGGGGCGGCCATTGCCCGGGCCTTTGCCGCCACCGGTGCCAGCGTGACAGCCACCGGGGCCACGCCTGCCGAGGTGGAGTCGGCGCAAGCCCTGAGTGCCAATCGCCTGGTGGCTTTTCATATGCTGGACGTGAGGCAAAACGCGCATGTGCAAAGCGTGCTGGGTGAGTTTGGCGAATTCGATGTGCTGGTCAACTGCGCAGGCATCATCCAACGCAACGTTGAACACGACCCCGAGGTGTTTGCCCAAACCGTGGACATCAACCTGAACGGCACCATGCGGGCCTGCGCCGCAGCGCGTGAAGGGCTCAAAGCGCGCCGGGGCTGCATCGTCAACACCGCCTCGATGTTGAGCTTTTTTGGGGGCGGGCTCACGCCGGGCTACAGCGCCAGCAAGGGCGGCGTGGCGCAGCTGACCAAGTCGCTGGCCATTGCCTATGCGGCCGACGGCATCCGGGTGAATGCGGTGGCCCCGGGCTGGATCGCCACGCCCTTGACCCAAGCCCTGCAAAACGACCCCACACGCAGCGCCCAGATCGTGGGCCGCACGCCCATGGGCCGCTGGGGCCAACCCGAAGATGTGGCCGACCCGGTGCTGTTTCTGGCCAGCCCGGCGGCGCGCTTCATCACGGGCGTGGTCTTGCCCGTGGACGGTGGCTACCTGATTCAATAAGCCCAGCCAAGGCTCAGGGCTGAGGCCCCCATGGCGCGGACAGCATGAGCTTGTTTTGCTGCTCGGCAATCAGCGGCCGAATTTTGGCGGCAAAGGCCATGAAGTCGGCATCGCCATAAACCCCGACCCAAAAGGCGCGGCGGTCGGCATCGTCGTCAAATTTCCAGATGTGGATCAACTGGTTCAAGGCACCCACATCGCCCGTGAAGTAACCCACCAGTTTGGACGGGTGCTTGGACAGCACAGGCCAGCCCTCGTTTTTGTAGTGCGAGGTGAGTTCCGACATTTTCCCGACGATGGCGTTGTAGGTGCGCAGCTCATAAATGGCCATGAAAAACTCCTGTTAGATGGGCTGCCCACTTTAGGCGGCCCTGGGCGGCGGCGCTGTCGGCAAGGTGACGCTGCCGGTTCTGGCGACCTGTAAGATGATTCCAACCCTGATTTCTTTGGACGGAACCCCATGAACGCCCCACTCTCCCGCGCAGCCTTGGCGAATGTTCAGGCCGCCGACCTGGCCGCCCTGCCCCTGATCGAAAAATGGATCGCCTTTGCCACCGTCTCGCGTGACAGCAACCTGGCCTTGCTGGATTGGACCGAGGCTTACCTGAAGGACCTGGGTATTGCCTGCAGCCGCACCTATGACGACAGCGGCCAAAAGGCCAACCTGTGGGCCACGCTGCCCGCGCACGATGGCGAAACCAAAATCGGCGGCCTGGTGCTGTCGGGCCACACCGACGTGGTGCCGGTGGACGGCCAGCCCTGGGACACCGACCCGTTCAAGGTCGAAATCAAAGGCGACAAGATGTACGGCCGGGGCGTGACCGACATGAAGAGCTTTGGCGCCATCTGTTTGATGATGGTGCCCGAGTTGCTCAAGCGCAAACTCAAGCGCCCGATCCACCTGGCCTTCAGCTACGACGAAGAAGTGGGCTGCATAGGCGTGCGCCGCATGATCGCCGACATGCAGGCCCAGGGCTTCAAACCCGCAGGTTGCATCGTCGGCGAGCCCACCGGCATGCAGGTGGTCATTGCGCACAAGGGCAAGCACTCTTACAAAACCACGGTGCACGGTTTTGAGGCGCATTCTTCGCTCACGCCGCTGGGTGTGAACGCGGTTGAGATCGCTTGCGAATTTGTGGCCAACCTGAAAAGCATGCACCGCGAGCTGGTGCAAAACGGCCCGTTTGACCCGATTTACGACGTGCCCCACACCACCGTGCACACCGGCGTGATCGCGGGTGGCACGGCGCTCAACATCATCCCGCGCCAATGCGAAGTGACTTGGGAAATTCGCCACCACCACCTGAACACGCCCGAAGATTTGTTTGCCCGGGCCCAAGCCTTTGGCGAAAGCCTGGTGCCTGCCATGCAGGCAGTGGCTCCGGGCACGGACATCACGCACGAGCTCAAATCGGTGTTGCCCGGTTTTGCCACGGCCGCCGACAGCGAGATCGCCAACCTGTGTTTTGACTGCGCCGAGGTCGACCCGGCCAGCGGCGCGGGTAAGGTGTCGTTTGGCACGGAAGCTGCTCTGTTTCACCAAGCCGGAGTGCCCACCATCGTGTGCGGCCCCGGCCACATTGCGCAGGCGCACCAGCCCAACGAATGGGTCACGCTGGACCAATTGGCTTGGTGCGAGCGCTTCATGCGCCGCTTGGCCGACCGGGTGTGCGTGGCCTGATTTTTTCAAACAATTGAACCCCAACAATTGAACCCAACTCAAGGAAACTCAGATGATTCAACGGCGTGAAATTTTGACCTCCAGCCTCGGCATGGCCATGCTGTCGGCCGTGGGCTTGGCCCAGGCCCAATCCACCAAAACGGTGCGCATCGTGGTTCCCTTTGCCTCCAGTGGCGTGCAGGACACCTTGGCCCGCGCACTGTCGCAGGAAATGGGCGCGGCCTTGGGCCAAACGGTGATTATGGAAAACCGCCCAGGTGCGGGCGGCACCGTGGGCACAGGCTATGTGGCCCGCGCCGAGGCCGATGGCACCGTGATGGTGGCGGCGGCCGCCAGCCACAACATTGCAGGCTCGCTCTACACCAAGCTGGCCTACGACCCACAAAAAGATTTCACCCCACTGGCCCACATTGGCAGCGCGAGCTACGTGCTCATGGTGAATCCCGATGTGCCCGCCAAGACCGCTGCGGAATTCATCCGCTACGCCAAGGCCAACCCCGGCAAGATGAACTACGCCAGCGCCGGTGTGGGCAGCGCCACGCATTTGGCCATGGCCTACTTCACCGGTTTGGCGGGCATCGATGTGGTGCACATCCCACTCAAGGCCACTGGCGAAGCCATCAATGAAGTGCTGTCAGGCCGCGCCCAGGCCGTGATTGCCGCCAGCATTGGCGCGCTGGCGTTTGCCAAGGACAGCCGCGTGCGCTTGTTGGGCGTGACCTCGCCCCAGCGCAGCAAATACCTGCCCGAGCTGCCCACCATTGCCGAAAGCGGCTTGCCGGGTTATCAGTTTGATTCGTGGTTCGGTTTTCTGGGCCCTGCAGCCATCCCGACCGCCGAGGCCAACCGCATCAACGCGGCTGTGAGCAAGTTGCTCAAAGACCCGGTGGTGTTGGCGCGCTTGGACAAGCAAGGCATCGAGCCCCGCGACATGAGCAACGCCGACTTCAGCAAGCTGCTGGCGGCCGACTTTGTGCGCATGGCGCAAGTGGTCAAGGCCTCGGGCGCGAAGATCGACTGAGTCCTGCGGGGAGCTGCATCCAAGGGCCTTGCGGCACCGGAGGGCTCAACCCCCCCGCACCACATGCAGCGGCCGCAAGTATTCAATGTCTCAAGCAAAGGCGTAGCCGTCCATGGCGATGACGTGGTCGCTGATGCCCCGGAAAAACGCCTCGGGCTGTGCATCGGGCCCCGCCGCGCCCAATGCGGTGAACAGCGGCAGCAGGTGTTCGTCAGTGGGGTGGGCACGCTGGCCTGCACTTTGCTGACGGTAAGCGAGCAGGCCGGGCACATCACGGGCCGTCATGTGGGTGTGGATCCAGTCGGCAAAGGCCTGAACATAGTCGGGCGTGGCGCCGCCTTGCGTGCGTACGGCCATCAAATCGCGCAGGTTGTGGGTGATGTTGCCCGATGCCAGCACCAAAATGCCTTGCTGGGCTAAAGGGGCCAGCGCTTGGCCCACGCGGTAAGCGTGTTCGGGACCCAGGTGGCTTTGCACCGACAGGGGCACCACGGGCACTTGGGCATCGGGGAACATCTGGCGCAGGGGCGTCCAGGCGCCGTGGTCCAGGCCGCGCTGGGCGTCTTGCGCCACTGAAAAGCCCGCTGCTTGCAGCGCACTGACCACCTGGGCCGCCACTTCGGGGCTGCCCATGGCGGGGTATTGCATCTCGTACAGGCGCGGGTCGAACCCGCCAAAGTCGTGGATGGTTTCGGGCCGGGTGGCAAAACCCACGGTAGGCACACCGGTTTCCCAGTGCGGGCTGACCACCACAATGGCGCGCAGGGCGCCCAATTGGGGCACCAGAGCGCTCATGGCGGCACCTGCCGCACCGGGGTGGAGGGCAAACATGGGCGAGCCATGGGGGACAAACAAGACGGATGAGGGTGTGTGCATGGTGTTGATTTGGCTCTGAATATTTGGCTCTCAAGATGAGGCTTTGAGGTGCCCCACTGTAGGCCAATGCAACGGACACCTCTCTGTCTGTCTCGGGTTTGACCAACTTGTCGCAAAATGCGGCCACAATTTGCCCATGGCCAAGGGCTTTTATTTTTTTCATCGCCACCCCCTCGAATTCAGGAACACGACATGACTTACCCCAACACCCAACTCTTCATCAACGGCCAATGGTGCGATGCCGAGGGTGGCCGCACGCTGCCCGTGTTCAACCCCGCCACCGGCACCGAAATCGGCCGCTTGGCCCATGCGGGCATCCCCGACCTGGAGCGTGCCGCGCAAGCTGCGCAAAAGGGCTTCGAAATCTGGCGCGACACACCCGCCAACGAGCGCAGCGCGATCATGCGCAAAGCCGCCGCGCTGATGCGCGAGCGCGCTCCGCAAATTGCCGAACTCCTCACACAAGAACAAGGCAAGCCCCTGGCTGAAGCCAAGGTCGAGGCCATGTCGGCCGCCGACATCATCGAATGGTTTGCCGAGGAAGGCCGCCGCGTGTATGGCCGCATCGTGCCGCCGCGCAACATCAACGTGCAGCAGCAAGTGCTCAAGCAACCCGTCGGGCCGGTCGCAGCCTTCACACCCTGGAACTTCCCGATCAACCAGGCGGTGCGCAAGATGTCCGCCGCGCTGGCCACCGGCTGCTCCATCATCGTCAAAGCGCCCGAAGAAACACCCGCTGCCCCAGCCGAATTGATCCGCGCTTTCCACGACGCAGGCGTGCCTGAGGGCGTCATCGGCCTGGTCTATGGCACACCGGCTGAAATTTCTAACTACCTGATCGCGCACCCTCTGATCCGCAAGATCACCTTCACCGGCTCCACCCCCGTGGGCAAGCAACTGGCCGCGTTGGCGGGCCAGCACATGAAGCGCGCGACCATGGAGCTGGGCGGCCACGCCCCGGTGATCCTGGCCGAAGACGCCGACATCGGTTTGGCCCTGAAGACTGCGGGTGCGGCCAAGTTTCGCAACGCGGGCCAGGTCTGCATCTCGCCCACCCGGTTTTTGGTGCACCACGCCATTGCCGATGAGTTTGCCGAGCGTTTTGCCGCGCAAGCTCAAGCGTTGCAGGTGGGCGACGGCCTGACAGCGGGCACCCAAATGGGCCCCTTGGCCAACGAGCGCCGCTTGGCGGCCATGCAATCCATCGTGCAAGACGCCCGCGCCAAAGGCGCCAAGGTGCTCACCGGTGGTGAGCGCATCGGCACGCAAGGCAACTTCTTTGCGCCCACTGTGCTGTCGCATGTGCCGCTGGATGCCGATGTGGTGGTCAATGAACCCTTTGGTCCCATCGCTGCAGTCCGCAGTTTCGAGAAGATCGAAGACGCCATCGCCGAAGCCAACCGCCTGCCTTTTGGCTTGGCGGGCTACGCGTTCACCAACTCGATGAAAACCATGCACCTGCTGAACCAACGCCTGGACGTGGGCATGCTGTGGGTCAACCAGCCCGCCGCGCCTTGGCCCGAGCTGCCCTTTGGCGGCATGAAGGATTCGGGTTACGGCTCCGAAGGCGGCCCCGAGGCGCTGGAGGCCTACCTCAACACCAAGACGGTATCGATCTTCAACGCCTGACAGACATGGCCGTGATGCGCATCCTGGTCACGGGCTTCGAGCCCTTTGGCGGGCAAAGCCTCAACCCTTCGTGGGAAGTGGCGCGGGCCTTGAATGGCTTTGCGCTGGAGGGAGCTCAGGTCGTGTCGGTGCAGCTGCCTTGTGTGTTTGTGCAGGCGCTGCCCGCCTTGCAGCAGGCCCTGGCGCAGCACCGGCCCGACATCGTGCTGGCGCTGGGCCAAGCCGAGGGGCGCTGTGATTTTTCGGTCGAGCGTGTGGCCATCAATGTCATGGATGCGCGCATCGCCGACAACGCGGGAGCGCAGCCGATTGATGTGCCGGTGATCGCCGGGGGGCCGGCGGCCTACTTCAGCACCTTGCCCATCAAGGCGCTGGTGGCGGGTTTGCGCGCTGGCGGCTTCCCGGCATCGGTGTCGCAAACGGCAGGCACCTTTGTCTGCAACCAAGTGTTTTATGCCTTGCAGCACGCGCTGGCGGGGCTGGGGGTGCACAGCGGCTTTGTGCATTTGCCGCTGTTGCCCGAACAAGCCGCGCACTGGAAGGGCCCCACCCTGCCCAGTTGGCCTGCCAGCCTTCAGATCGCGGCGGCGCAGCACGCCCTCAAAGTGATGGCGGCGCATCGGCAGCAGGGCTTGGGCGATGTGGCCCTAAGTGGCGGCACGCTCAACTGACTTGCAAGCCGCTCTGCAGAACCCAACCAGCACTCCGCCCCCTTTTTTGTCACCCCGGGCGAAGACCTGGGGTCCACTTTGTCATGTCTTTGCTCAAGTTCCTGGAGACGATCCAACGACCTTGAATGCAGGGGACGTGAACCCTGGGGCCATGCGCTGGCGGGCCCGGGCGGCCACCCCCGTCTCGGCAAAAGCCCAGGCCAGCGACGCGCCCATGCCTTGCAAGGCCGTACGCACAGCGGCTTGCTCCAGAGCGCAACTGCGTTCGCGCCCCAGCATCTCCAGCGCCCAATCGGGCAGCATCTGAAACGCGGCCCGCACGATCAAATTCACCAAGGGCCGGTCCAAGGGGGCGCACGGGTAATTTTCGATCAGCGCAATCGTCTCTCGGGTACGGTCGTCTACCCGCAGCTCGGGGCGAAAGTCTTGCAGCTGACTCAAGGCTTGGTGGCGCGTCAGGGGCAGGTCGTGCGCGCCCAAACGCTCGCCGATGTGCGCCATTTCGGCAAAGTACAGGTCTTGCCTGTCCGTGCGCAAAGGCTTCAGCGACAGGTCTTGGTAGGCCCGCAAAAAACTGGTGGTTTCGCCCAGGTGCACCCATCGGATCAGCTCCGGATCGTTGGCCACATAGGGCGTGCCATCGGGCAGCGTGCCGCGAATGTGCGCGTGGATGCGGTTGACCCGCTCGATGGTTTGCAAGGCCGCTGCCGTGCCGCCATAGGTGGTGGTGGCCACAAACAGGGCGGTGCGCCCCAAGCGCGCCTGCAGCTGGGTGCGAAAGCTGGAGTGGTCCCATACGGCGCCCAACGCCCGGGGGTGCAGGGCCTGCAGCACCAGCGAAGACAAGCCCCCCGTCATCATGGCCACAAAGTGGGCGTGCACCTGCCAGGCGACCGAGTCGGGCCCGAACAGGCCAGGGTCGCCTGCGGGCTGCAAAAAGTCGCGTGCATCGCCCGTGGCACCGGTCATGGCCCGCACGCGCTGGCCCAGTTGGTCCTTGATCTGCGCTTCCAGGTGCGTTTGCAGCTGCGTGCGCCAAGGGGATTGGAAAAATGAAAAACTGGCCATGGCCTGCAGATTTTGAAAAACCCCAGTGTGGTTCAGCAGGCGCTGCCGTGCACGGCCAAGGGCAATGGCCTTGGCCGCTGCACAGGCATGCGGTGGCCCTGCTCGAATCCCTTTTAGCTCAAGGCCGGCTGGGTTCGATACGTTTCAGGTCAAAGCCACGGTCGTGCAGTTTGCCCAACAGATCTTGGTAAATGGCCGCAGGCATTTGCGGCGTGCGCGACAAGATCCACAAATACTCGCGTTTCGGCTCGCTCACCACCACCCATTGGTAGTTCGGGTCCAGGTCGATGATCCAGTAATCGCCCCAGACCATCGGGATAAAGGACAGCCACTCCGGGGCAAAGCGCACTTTGAGCCGTGGAGAGTTCGGCCCGCCGATTTGGCGTGCCGCCCCCAGCGCCTCGGTCCATTCGCCCTTGTCGGTTTTGCAGCGGTTGAGCACCTGTACCCGGCCATCGGCTTGCAGCGTGTAGGTGGCCTGCGTGCTGCTGGCGCATTTCCGCTGAAACCAGTTCGGGTATTTGGCGATCTCGTGCCAGGTGCCCATGTAGCGCGGCACATCGACAGAAGGTACGGAGACCAAAGGCGCAGGTTCGGCATGCGCTGGCCCGATGGCCGTGAAGGCGATCAGTGCCAGAGCCAGCCATCCTGCAACCAAGCGGGTCAGAGCAGAAAGAAGGGCTGGGACGGCCCCTCGGCGTGGCGCGTTCATAGACCGGGTTATGGGGTTCATAGTGGGGTTGTCCTGTAGGCGGATACGGGGGGCGTCTGGGCCACTGCAACGATCTGGCCACAGCGCCCCTGCACCGGTCTGTCTGTTACACCACGATCGGGTTCAAGGCGCCGTCCATGCTCATGCAAATGCCGGTGACGTAGCTGGCTTTGGATGAGGCCAAAAACAACACCGCATTGGCGATTTCTTCGGGCTCGGCCATGCGGCCCAAGGGGATTTTGGCGACCGCTTGCGCCATGGCTTCTTCGGTGTCGATCCCTTTAATCCGTGCATCGGCCACCATGCCTTCTTGCAGGCGATCGGTCAGGGTCAGGCCGGGGTTGACCGCATTCACCCGAATGCCCTGTGGCCCATAAGCCGCGGCCATACCCGCGCTCACCAGCATCAAAGCCGCGTTGGCAGCACCGCCGGGCATGTGGATGGGGCTGGCCACTTTGCCGCCGTTGCCCACGATGTTCACCACCGCGCCTTGGCCGCGCGCAGCCATGCGCTGGATGGTGGGGGTGAGCATGTGGATGGTGGTGAAATATTTGGCCTGCATCGCATCGGCAAAGGCCTCGGGCGTGAGCTCAGGCGCGGGCGTGCGCTTGGCCGCACCAGCCGAGTTGACCAACACATCGACCGGGCCGAACGCGGCTTCGGCCGAGTTCAGCGCCGTCAGGGCATGCGCCGCATCGCGCAAATTGGCGGCCACCGTGTGGATGCGTTCAGCCGGAAAGTGGGCGTGCAGTTTTTGCAGGGCATTGTTCAGGTTGGCCGCGTCACGCGAGACCAGCGTGACCCTCGCGCCCTCTTCCAGAAAGGCGTGAGCGCAAGCCAGGCCAATGCCTTTGCTGCCGCCGGTGATCAAAACATGCTTGTCGCTTAGGTGCAGATTCATGGGGGACTTTTCTGATGAAATGACAAATTGAATGTCGTGATTTAAACACCCTTCTTTTTTCTTTGCCCCATGAACTCAAAAACCTCTGCCCTGCGTGCGCGTTTGAATCAACCGGGTCTGGTGGTGGCGCCCGGCGTGTTCGACATGGTGTCGCTGCGCCTGGCCGACAGCTTTGGCTTTGATGCGCTGTACATGACCGGCTATGGCACCGTGGCCTCGCACATGGGCCTGCCCGATGCGGGCCTGGCCACCTACAGCGACATGGTCGGACGCGTCACCGCCATGGCAGGCATGGCCCGCACACCCCTGATTGCCGATGCCGACACCGGCTACGGCGGCTTGCTCAACATGCGCCACACCATTCGGGGTTACGAAGCCGCAGGCGCTTGCGCCATCCAGCTTGAGGACCAAGAGTTCCCAAAAAAATGCGGACACACCCCGGGCCGCCGCGTGATCCCCACAGCCGACATGGTGCGCAAGATCCAGGTGGCCGTCGATTCGCGAGCATCCAAAGACTTTTTGATCATCGCCCGCACCGACGCCCGCACCACGCTGGGCCTCGATGAAGCGCTGCGCCGGGCCGAGGCCTATGCCAAGGCCGGGGCCGACATTTTGTTTGTCGAGTCGCCCGAATCCGAAGAAGAAATGCGCCGCATTGGCCAAAGCTTTGACCTGCCGCTGGTGGCCAATATGGTCGAGAAAGGCCGCACCCCCGTCCTGACAAAGCCAGAGCTTGAAGCGCTGGGTTACAAGATCGCGATCTTCCCTGTCACCGCCTTGCTGGCCGGGGTGCAGGCCATGACGCAGGTGTACCAGCAGTTCAAGGACACGGGCTCGTCGGCCAAGGGCAGCACGCCGCTCTATGACTTTGCTGATCTGACCAAGCTCATGGGTTTTGAAGACGTGTGGGCTTTTGAAAAGCGCTACGCCGAGACCGATTGATTTCCCCCTCTGAAAACTCCAGGAGACAACGATGACCCAAAAGACCACAACACCCCGCCGCCAATGGCTCAAAACCACTTTGAACGCAGCAATGATGGCGGCGGCTTTCGGCGGTCTGGCCCTGAGCGCCAGCACGGCCGCAGCGCAAGCGGCCTACCCGGCCAAACCGATCCGCCTGGTGGTGCCCTTTGCCACGGGCGGGGTGACCGACACCAGCGGCCGCCTGATCGCCGAGCAGTTGTCCAAGCGCTTGGGCCAGCAGGTGATCGTGGACAACAAGCCCGGGGCCTCGGGCAACATCGGCACACAAATGGTGGCCACGGCAGCGCCCGATGGCTACACCCTGCTCTTGGGCTTTGACGGCACGATGGTGATCAACCCCCATGTGTTTCCCAAAGTGGGGTTTGACACCGCCAAAGACTTCGCGCCGATCGGCAAGATCGGCGACGCGATTTTGATTTTGGTGTCGCACCCCGGCTTGCCCGCCAAGACATTGCAACAAGTGATCGCCTTGTCCAAAACACAATCGGGCGGCTTGTCGTACGGCACTTCCGGCACGGGCGGCACGCCGCACATCGCCGGTGAATTGCTCAAGCAGCGCTCTGGTGCCAACCTCACCCACATCCCCTACAAAGGCGGCGGTCAGGCCATGATCGATGTGATGGGCGGCTCCATCCCGCTGGTCTACACCGCCGTGGCGGGTGCCATTCAACACGTCAAGGCGGGCAAGCTGCATGCGGTGGCGGTGTCAAGCGCGCAACGCGCCCCGTCCATGCCCGATGTGCCCACCTTCATTGAAAGCGGCGTGACCGATTTCGACATCAACTCCTGGGTCGGCTTGCTGGCCCCCGCCAAAACGCCCCAGGCGATTGTGGACAAGCTCAACACCGAACTGAACGCGGTGCTGAACGACCCGGCCGTGCGCGAGCGCCTGAACACCCTGGGCATCACCGCCAGCCCTGGTGGCCCTGAGCGCTTTGGCCGCGACATGGCGCGTGACCTGTCGCGCTACGCGGCCGTGGTCAAAGCGGCGGGCATCAAGGCCGAATGATTCAGCCCTGCAGCCCTTTGACCAGGGGCTGCGCCAGCCGCTCGCCTTCTTGCACCCAAAAGGCCGGGTCGGCTTTGCGGATGCGGCCGATGGCGTTGTCCATGTGCGCGGCGGCGGCTTGCCGGGCCTGCACAGGATCACCAGCCCGCACGGCCTGCAAGATGGCCTGGTGCTCGTTGCGCACAGCGGCGGCAAAGTCGCTACGCCGGGCCTCGTTGGCCCGGGTGACCTGGGTGGCCCCGTGCAGGAACTGGCTGAGGTAGCCCAGGGTCTGAATCAAAAAAGGGTTGTGCGTGGCCTCGGCAATCGCCCGGTGGAAATGCACATCTTCGGCCACACCATCGCCGCCCGACTGGACGGCCTGTTCCAGCGCCTGGACCGCTTGTTCGATGGCCAGCAGGTCGCGGGCGCTGCGCCTCTCGGCTGCCAGCGCCGCCACCTCGGCCTCCAAGGCGCGGCGCACCTCCACCATCTGAATCACGGCCTCTTGCGAAGCGGCTTGCCGGGCTTCGAACTGCAGCGGCGCAAAGGGCAATTGCTGTCTGACAAACACCCCGCTGCCTTGGCGCGAGTCCACCAGACCCAGCGATTTGAGGCGCGACACCGCCTCGCGCACCACCGTGCGGCTGACCTGAAACTGCTCGACCAAACGCGCCTCGGTGGGCAACTTGTCGCCCGGGGCCAGACGGCCCTGCGTGATCTCGGCGCTCAGTTGCTCCGCCACCTGGTCGGACAGGCGTGCGCCACTGGAAACGGGGGTGAAGTGCTGGCTCATGGAGTTGTCATACAAAAAAACAAATCTGATCATAACGGGCCGCGCAACGGGGTGCTGTCAAACAGGTGTCGTTGGGCGTTTTAAAATTACGTTTAGGTAAATTGATTTATCAATGGTAAATTACGGCCTGGGCACCGCAGGGTGCTTTTTGACCATTCTGGAGCTCGCACATGGGTGCTTACGTCAACCCGATTTATCCGTACAAGTCGCCTGCCGACTTGATGTCCACGCCGCCGCAGCGCAAACCCTTGATCGTCATTGGCGCGGGGCCTGTGGGCTTGGCCGCAGCCATTGATGCCCGTTTACAGGGGCTTGAGGTGCTGGTGCTCGACGACGACAAGACCGTGTCGGTCGGCTCGCGGGCGGTGTGCTACGCCAAGCGATCGCTGGAAATTCTGGACCGCCTGGGCATTGCCGACGAGGCTTGCGGCTTGGGTGTGAGCTGGAACATTGGCCGCACCTTCCTCGAAGAAGACGAGGTTTACCAGTTCAACCTGGTACCCGACGCCGGTCACAAGCGCCCCGGCATGATCAACCTGCAGCAATACCATGTGGAGGAAATGCTGATCGCCCGAGCGCTGGAACTGGGCGCGGACATTCGCTGGCAGCACAAAGTCACGGCCGTCACGCCCCACGACGCGCACGCTACGCTGACGGTGGAGACGCCCGAAGGCACGTTCGACATCGAAGCCGACTGGCTGGTGGTGGCCGATGGCGCACGCAGCCCGATCCGCCGCCATCTGGGCCTGGACATCGAAGGCCGCGTGTTCCAAGACCGCTTTTTGATTGCCGACGTCATCATGAAAGCCGACTACCCCGCCGAGCGCTGGTTCTGGTTTGACCCACCGTTTCACCCCAACCAGAGCGTGCTGCTTCACAAGCAAAGCAACAACGTCTGGCGCATCGATTTTCAGCTGGGCTGGGACGCCGACCCCGAAGAAGAAAAGAAGCCCGAAAAAGTCATCCCGCGCCTGAAAGCCATGCTGGGCGACGAGCGCCCGTTTGAGCTGGAGTGGGTCAGCATCTACACCTTCCAATGCCGCCGCATGACCGACTTCCGTCACGGCCGCGTGCTTTTTGCAGGCGACGCGGCGCACCAGGTCTCGCCCTTTGGCGCGCGCGGGGCCAATTCGGGTTTTCAGGATGCCGACGATTTGATGTGGAAACTGAGCTTGGTGATCAAGGGTCAGGCCAGCGAGAAATTGCTCGACAGCTACGCGCACGACCGACAGTTTGCCGCCGACGAAAACATCATGAACTCGACGCGCTCAACCGACTTCATTACGCCCAAGAGCCGCACCAGCAAGACCTTTCGCAACCAGGTGCTGGCGCTGGCCAAGCACCACCCGTTTGCGCGCAAGCTGGTCAATTCGGGCCGCTTGTCCATGCCGTCTTTCTTGACTGGCTCGGTTCTGAATACGCCCGATGCCGACACGTTTGAAGGCAACATGGTGCCCGGCGCACCCATGGACGATGCACCCGTCCAATTGAACGGACAAGATGCTTGGTTGCTCAACCAAGTGGGCAAGGGTTTCCAGGTCATGTTGTTTGTGGATGCGCCGCTCTCGCCCAATGTGCTGGCGCAACTTGCGGATGTCTCCTTGAATGGTGGGAGCACGCCCCTGCGCGCGATTACGCAACTCGCGGAAGTCCCCTTGCATGGTGGGAGCACGCCCCTGCGCGCGTTTGATTCTCCCATTAAGCCAACCCTGCTCATCGTCGCACCAAGCCCCTTGGATATCCCCGGCATAAATGTCATCGTCGACGCCCAAGGCCTGGTGGCCAAACGCTACGACGCCCAACCCGGCACCACCTATTTGCTGCGCCCCGACCAGCATGTGGCGGCGCGCTGGCGTGCGTTAGACGCTGCCAAGCTTCAAACTGCCTTGGCCCGCGCCATCGGTGCCCACATCGGCACGGCCTGAGCCGCACCCAGGACTGACATGAGCAACGACATGCACACCGCCCTCAAAACCGACCCCAACTTCCATGAAGCCGGCCGCCGATTTTTTCGCGACTTTTCACCGGGTGACGAGTTTTACGAAAACTTGATCGACGCCCACAACGGCCTGAGCGACGAGCAAAGCGAGGCGCTGAACGCCCGCCTGATTTTGCTGCTGGCCAACCACATTGGCGACTTGCGCGTGCTGCGCGAGGCCTTGCAAGCCGCCCGCCAAACCGCCTGAGCCCACAGACAAGCCTCAACGAACACCGGAGACCCCCATGAAAATCGACCGCATCCACCACGCCGCCTACCGCTGCAAAGACGCCAAAGCCACTGTCGAGTGGTACGTGAAAAACCTGAACATGGACTTCGTACTGGCCATCGCCGAAGACCTGGTGCCCTCCACCAAGGCCCCTGATCCTTACATGCATGTGTTCTTGGATGCGGGTGGCGGCAACGTGCTGGCCTTTTTTGAACTGCCCAACTCACCCGAGATGGGCCGTGACGAAAACACCCCCGCCTGGGTGCAGCACATCGCCTTCAAGGTCGACAGCCTGCTAGCGCTGGAAGACGCCAAGGCCCGACTGCAAGCCAACGGCGTGGAGGTGTTGGGCCCGACCAACCACACCATTTTCAAGAGCATCTACTTCTTTGACCCCAACGGCCACCGCCTGGAACTGGCCGCCGACGTGGGCACGCCCGAGATGTACGCACAGCTCGACGCGTGCAAATGGGACATGCTCAACGAGTGGGCGCAAACCAAACGCGCCCCCAAACACGCGGCTTGGATGCACGAGACCGAGTTGAACAACTGAAGCAGCTTGACGCCAGGGGCTGGGCCTGATGGCCCGGCACGTCGGGTTTTGACGCTGGTTCCGGACAAAATAGACTTGGCTTCTGACGTCACCAACGACTGATTTGCAGCGGTTGCAGACATTGATCGCCAACAAGCTGAACTGCAGCTGCCGTCCATAAGCGGACGATGCGGTTGTGGCAACAGAAGCATCTAAGGCTGGTAAGGCACTTCATAATCTAGCCCCTCACCTCTGCTTTTCGAGATGTCTACCGTTGATCATGGATAAACTCTTACTACAGCAGCAGGTGCTGGAGCGGCTCGCCGAAGACCTTCTGCTAGCCGAACAGGCAGTGCGTGCGGCCCATGAGACGGCGACTCACGAAGAAAACATTGCCGAAAACAAATACGACACATTGGGACTCGAAGCCGCCTACCTGGCCACCGGCCAGGCTCGGCGCGCTGGTCTGCCTAGTCGATTCCGCCGACAAGCAGCAACTGCTTTTTCTCGGACCGGATGGGGGCAGCATGAAGTTGGTCAGTGGCGCACAGCTCATTCAGGTCATCAGCAGCGAAGCCCCATTGGGCAGGGCCATGCTGGGGAAATACGAGGGTGATGAGGTGTGGATACAGGTCGCTCCAATCCGACAGCAATTTGAGGTGCTGCGGGTTAATTAATCAGCAAGCAAGCCCAAGCCAAATTGGCTAAGGTTATCGGATGGGCCTGGAAGCTAGACATTGTTTCCGCCAACCACGATTTGACCAACTGATGAGAGTAGTGCCGATCGTGCTGAGAGCAGCCCGTTCAATGGGCACGCACTGGTCAAACTGAAATCGGCGCCATTGATCAAATTGTCATCGGCGTCAACATTCAACAGCCACTGAAGCTCAAAAACCAGCGTTCAGCCATTTAAACAACTCAGCGCCTGCGCAGGAAAAATTGCGCCACAGCGCCCGTCGTGGCAAAGCCCAGCATCATCCAACCCAAGTTCACCGCACCTTCGTGCGGCACCAAGCCCACCAGGTAGCCGGCGCTGGCCCCGGTGAGTTGCTGCATCAGGCCCGCCACCGCAGCGGCTGAGCCTGCCAGCGCGGGCAACACGCCCACCGT
>CAMDFT010000058.1 GCA_945897795.1 Limnohabitans sp. Rim8
ATTTGAAAATCGGGGTGGGCTTGTAACAGCTCGCCCTTCTTCTCCAGGGGCAAGACGCGGCGGTTGTCGGTCAAGGGATGGATCACCACGGTGGTGTCTTGGCGCGCCTCGACCACTTCATCGAGGTAACAAATGGCACCATGGCGCGCAGCCACCGCCAAGGGGCCGTCTTGCCAGCGGGTGCCGTTGGCGTCCAGCAAGAACCGGCCGACCAGGTCGCTGGCGGTCATGTCTTCGTTGCAGGCCACGGTGATCAGGGGCTTATTTAACTTCCAAGCCATGTGCTCCACAAACCGCGTTTTGCCACAGCCGGTGGGGCCTTTGAGCATCATGGGCATGCGCACCGAATAGGCGGCTTCGAACAGCTCGACCTCGTCGGCCACGGGACGGTAGTAGGGTTGCTGGGCGACGCGGTAGGCGTCGAGTGTTTCGCTCATGTTGGTCTCCGCAGATCAGGGCTGACAGTGCCCGGTGCCATTCAATGTCAAGGCGCGCTTCTTTCGGCGGCACCTTGACATTGAACCCTGCACCACGGATGGCGGTGCAGGCTCCAAAGGGGACTTACACGGTTTTTCCGCGGTAAATCACCATCGCTGTGCCCTGCGATTGGGAGAAGTTGTTGTAGCCAATCAAGCGGATGTGGTTGTCCGGATTGGCTTGGCGGCAAGCGGCGGCTTCGGCCAAAACCTTGTCCACATCGGTCTCGCCAAACATCGGCAGCTTCCACATGTACCAGTAGGAGTCCATCAGGTACTGGGGTTCGGTGTGCTCAATGGCGGGGTTCCAGCCTTTCTTGACCAGGTACTCCACTTGCTTGCGGATCTCTGCATCGGTCATGGGCGGCAGGTAAGAAAAAGTCTCGAACTTTCGGCTGGCGGGGTCGGACAGGCGTGAGGTGTAGTCTTGCATGAGTGGCTCCTAAAAATAATGGGTTCAATCACTTGTGGGCGATGTCGAGCTTGTCGACGGTGTCGAATTCGAACTTGATTTCTTTCCAGGTTTCCATGGCGATCTTGAGTTCGGGCGAGTGCTTGGCGGCTTCGCTGAGCACGGCTTTGCCTTCTTTCTCAACAGCTACGCCCTCGTTGCGCGCTTTGACGCAGGCCTCGACCGCCACGCGGTTGGCGCAAGCGCCGGCCGCGTTGCCCCATGGGTGACCCAAGGTGCCACCACCGAACTGCAAACAGGAGTCGTCGCCAAAAATGTTCACCAGCGCGGGCATGTGCCAGACGTGGATGCCGCCCGAGGCGACGGGGAACATGCCGGGCATGGAGCCGAAGTCTTGGTCAAAGAAAATGCCGCGGCTGCGGTCTTCCTTGATGAAACTGTCGCGCATGATGTCGATCCAGCCCAAGGTGGCTTCGCGGTCGCCTTCGAGCTTGCCCACCACGGTGCCCGAGTGCAGGTGGTCACCACCCGACAGGCGCAAACACTTGCTGAGGACGCGGAAGTGGATGCCGTGGTGCGGGTTGCGGTCGAGCACGGCGTGCATGGCGCGGTGGATGTGCAGCAGCATGCCGTTGTCGCGGCACCAGTTGGCCAAACTGGTGTTGGCGGTAAAGCCCCCCGTCAAGAAGTCGTGCATGATGATCGGAGCGCCCAGTTCCTTGGCGAATTCAGCCCGCTTGAACATTTCTTCTACCGTGGGCGAGGTCACGTTGAGGTAGTGGCCTTTGCGCTCACCGGTCTCGCGTTCGGCCTTTTGACAGGCTTCAACGACGAATTCAAAACGGTCGCGCCAGCGCATGAAGGGTTGGCTGTTGACGTTCTCGTCGTCCTTGGTCAAGTCCAAACCACCGCGCAAGCATTCGTACACGGCACGGCCGTAGTTCTTGGCCGACAGGCCCAGCTTAGGTTTGATGGTGCAGCCCAGCAAGGGGCGGCCGTATTTGTTGAAGCGGTCGCGCTCGACCTGGATACCGGCGGGTGGGCCGCCACAGGTTTTGACGTAAGCGATGGGGAAACGCACGTCTTCCAAGCGCAGGGCGCGCAGCGCCTTGAAGCCGAACACGTTGCCCACCAAGGAGGTCAACACGTTGACGATGGAGCCCTCTTCGAACAGGTCGATGGGGTAGGCCACGAAGGCGTAAAAACAGGTGTCGTCGCCCGGCACGTCCTCAATTCTGTAAGCGCGGCCCTTGTAATGGTCCAGATCGGTGAGCAAGTCGGTCCACACTGTGGTCCAAGTGCCGGTCGACGATTCAGCGGCCACCGCAGCGGCGACTTCTTCGCGGGGCACGCCCGCTTGTGGGGTGATCTTGAAACAGGCCAGGATGTCGGTGTCCTTGGGCGTGTAGTGGGGTTCCCAGTAGGTGCTGCGGTAATCCTTGACACCGGCGTTGTAGGTTTTGGTGGCCATGCGTTGTGCTCCTGTTGAAAGTTGAATGTCTGGCTGAGTTGCCCAAAGTGACCGAGGCTTTGCGTAGGGCAAGTGGGACCGTGGTGCTCTGAACTGATGCGAATTTTTAGACAAACTGACAATAAGTAAAAGTAAAATGTTTAGATCATCATCATTTACTTTACTAAATCAATGAACCTGAGACACGCCACCTTGCATCAGCTGCGGATTTTTCAGGCCGTGGCCGAGCACAACAGCTTTGCCCGGGCGGCTGAGGCATTGCACCTCTCACCCCCAACCTTGTCGTTGCAAGTCAAGCAACTGGCTGAAACCGTGGGTCAGCCCTTGTTTGAGCAACTGGGCAAAAAGATTTTTCTGACGGCCGCAGGCAAGATCCTGGCCGAGGCCTGCCAGGACATCGCCCGGCGCATGGACCTGCTCAGCGACGACCTGGCGGCGCTGCAAGGCGTGGAGCGCGGCAGCCTGAAAATTGCCATCCTCACCACCGTCAAATACACCGTGCCCAAACTGCTGGGCGGCTTTTGCGCGGAGCACCCCGGCATCGACGTGGCCATGGTGGTGGGCAACCGCGAAAACCTGCTGCAGCGTCTGTCGCAAAACCAAGACGACCTTTACATCATGGGCCAACCCCCCGAGCACATGGACGTGTTTTGCGAAGCCTTTGCCGACAACCCCTTGGTCATGGTGGCACCGCCCACCCACCCGCTGGCGGGCAAACGCCGCATCCGCCCCGAGCGGCTGCGCCATGAGCCCTTCATCATGCGCGAGCCGGGTTCGGGCACGCGCTTGACCATGGAGCGGTTTTTTAACGAATACGGCCTCACGCCCATCAACCGGCTGGAGCTGGGCAGCAACGAGGCGATCAAAAAAACCGTCTCGGGCGGACTGGGGCTGGCCGTGCTGTCGGCATCCACACTCGACGCCGAATTGGCTTTGGGCGAACTGGTCCAGCTCGACGTCATGGGCTTTCCCCTCATCCGGCGCTGGCACCTGGTCTACCCCCGGGGCAAGCGCCAGTCGCCAGCGGCACTGGCCTTCAAGGCCTGGTTGTTTGAGCACCGTCCATAATTTGCACTTGCCCTGCCCCGCTTGATCCAGGACCTGACCGATGAAAAACGCCACCTTCCGCCAACTTCGCGTGTTCAACGAGGTGGCCCGTCACCTGAGCTTTGTGCGCGCTGCTGAAAATCTGCACCTGACGCCCCCCGCCGTGACCATGCAGGTCAAGGAGCTCGAAGGCCATGTGGGCATGCCCTTGTTTGATCGGCGCGGCAAGCAAGTGAGCCTAACCACCACGGGCGAGTACATGCTGGTTTATGCCCGCAAAATTCTGGCCACTGTCAAAGACGCCGAAGACGCCGCAGCCCGATTGCAGCGGGCAGAGACTGGCGTGCTGACGATTGGTTTTGTTAGTACTGCCAAGTATTTTTTGATGAATATGTTGGCCAACTTTCGCAACCTGCATCCGGGTGTGGACATCCAGATCCTAATTGGCAACCGCGACCAACTCGTCAGCATGCTGCAAAACAGCGAGGTCGACATCGCCGTGATGGGACGCCCCCCCAAAGAGCTGCAAACAAGGGCCGAGCCTTTTGCGGCCCACCCCCATGTGTTTGTCTCCGCCGTGAACCACCCGCTGGCCCAGCGGGATCACTTGCGTGTGGAAGACCTGCGGCCCTACGACTTCATCGTGCGCGAAAAAGGCGCGGGCACCCGCGCCGCCATGGAAAAGTTCTTTGAAGACACCCACGTCGAGCCGCGCATGAAAATCCAGCTGCACAGCAACGAGATCATCAAGCAGGCCGTGATGGCCGGGCTGGGCCTGGGCTTTTTGTCATTGCACACGATTGGCCTGGAGCTGGAGCACAAGCTGATCCGCATGCTCGATGTGGAAGGCGCGCCTGTGGTCCGCTCATGGAACGTGGTGCACACCCAATCCAAAATGCTGTCGCCCGCTGCCGAGTCGTTTCGCTACTTCATGCTCGAAGAAGCCGAAAGCCACCTGGCCCAGCGCTTTGGCATGCACTGGCCCAAGGCCTGAAAGCTTGGCGCTTTCAGCGCTGGCGCATCGCCAGCACGGGCCACAGCAGTACCGCTGCCGCCACGCCCACACCTGCGGCCATGCCCAGCAAAGCGGTCCAGTCCACCCAATACCCCATATCGGCCAGCGTGGACTGGGACAAGGACGGCAAAGCCAGCACTGCCGCCAGCGACAACAGCACGGCCACAGCCGCCAGCGTGACAGTCTTGACCCGCTTGAGCTTCTTTCGGTTGATCACCATCATCACCACCCACATCAACACCAAAGGCGCCAAAGCGGGGACCAGGCCTAAGGCCGTTTCGTAGGCAATGTTCATCGCCAGCCAGATTTCATACATGTGCGTCTCCTGATGTTTTGAGTGGTCTTCAGACCCGGCCCTTGATCGTCGCCATGTAGGCGGGCTTGAGCATGCGGTACTTCATCAGCCAGGCAAAGTAACTGGCTTGCAGTGGTTCGATCAGTGGCAACGAGGGCGTGAGATTGCCCGCGTAGTCAAACTCGATCAACATGGCCGAGCCCTCTTTCACGATCAGCGGGCAGGAGGTGTAGCCATCAAACTTTTGGCCGGGCGCACGGCCCGTGATCACGTCCACCAAGTGCTCGGCCACGATGGGCGCACTCTTTTTGATGGTGGCCGCCGTCTTGCCACGCGGTGTGCCGTTCACATCGCCCACGCCAAACACATTGGGGTAGCGGCGGTGCTGCAAGGTGGCCTTGTCCACCTCCAACCAGCCACCTGCGGCAAAGGGGCCTTCTTTCCAGGCCAGGTCTGAATTCTTGACGGCATCGGGGGCGCGCATGGGCGGCACCACATGGATGAAGTCATAAGGCACCTCGGTGCTTGCGCCTTCGGGCGAGACAAAACGCGCCCGCTGCGCACCGATGTCGATGCCCTGCAGCTTTTGCGTGGTCTCGACCGCGATGCCCAGATCTTTCCAGCGCGAGAGCACGTTGTCATTCACCACCTTGACGCCAAACACATTGCCGAGCGCCGAGTAAAAGGTGACTTTGGATTGGCCCAGCGTGCCCGACTGCGCCAGGCGGTCGCGCAGCATGAAGGTCATCTTCAGCGGCGCACCCGCGCACTTGAGTGGGGTGGCGGGCAGCGTCAGCACCGCATTGCCACCCTTGAGCCGAAACGCGTCCATGCTGGCCCAAGTGGCCTGCGCCGCTTCAGGGCTGGGGTACACGCTGGTCAGCCCCTTTTGCCCAATCGCGTTCACATCCATGCCCTCGATCAGCGACCAGTCCTGGTGCGTGCCCATGGCCACCACCAGGTAGTCATACTTAACCCGCTGGCCCGAAGATGTGACCACCGTGTTGCTGGCCGGGTCCAATTCGCTGACCATGTCCTTGATCCAATTGAGCTGCGGCGGGTGGAAGTCGGCGTTGCGGTCGCGCACCTTGCTCACCGGCCAAACGCCCGTGGCCACCAGGGTGTAACCGGGCTGGTAGTTGTGCTCTTCCTTGCGGTCGATCAGGGTGATCTTGGCCCCGTCGAGCAAGGCATGGAGCCGGTTGGCCACGGCAATGCCACCCAAGCCACCACCCAAAATCACGATGTGCGCCTGCGTTTTGGTTTTGGCCGCCTGGGCAGCAGGCGCAGCGCTGGCCAAAACGGCAGCGCCTGCCGAGCCCAGCAACCACTGGCGGCGGCTCAGCGCGGGGGTTGACGCGCGGGTGGGGGTTGGGGTTGGGGTGGGGGTTGGATTCGTTGCCATGGTGTCTCCTCTTGCAGAGAGGGCATCTTGGCAGTTTGAAAAACAAACGACTTGAGACAAATCAATTTCGGGCAAGAAGAAATATGTCTGCGGTTGCAGTCAGCTACTAAAAAGTTCTGAGTGCGTTCCAGAGCGCACGAAATTGATGGTGTTGGCCTCGATCTGGTAAATCAACAAAAAATCACCTCCGATGTGGCACTCCCTGTGATCGGCCCAATCCCCTTTTAATGGGTGATCCAGCCATTCAGGACCAAGAGGGGCATCGTTGGCAATCAGCAGCATCATGGCCTCTTTGAGCCGCACCAAGTCGAAACGCCCGGAATGCGACAAGCGTTGCCAATCCTTCAGAAACGCTTTGGTGTAATCGGCGGCACGCGGTGGTGCCGCACGTTTACTTGCCGCTGTTTTTTTCAAGATCAGCAAACAGTTCGTCAGCACAAGCAAAGCGTGCGCGACTTGCTAACATCATGTCACGCGACTCTTGCATGGCTGCAAGGGTTTCGGCGTTAGGCACCTTGAGTTCAAGCGGGAAAGCCTGCTCAACGACCACTCGGTGCAAAAACAGACGCACCGCATCTGACACTGACAGACCCATTGCAGTCAAGGCCTGCGTTGCTTGCTCTTTGATGTCATCGTCCACCCGGATGTGGAGCATGGAAGTGTGTGTTGGCATGGCGGTTGCTCCTGGATTTTGCCCCATTATGTATCTCATTTGAGATTCAATCAAGCCTGCATGGCCATGACAGCCTCCAGCCTTCGGCCCTATCAGACTTCATTGACACGCCGTCAACCCACTCAGCGCTGCAACAGCACCTCGTTCGTAATTTCATAACTTCGGCCCTGTTTGTCGCAGGGCTTCAAGGCGCCGTCGCGCACCAAGCTGCTGATCTCGCGGCTGACGGTTTCGAGTTTGATGTCGAGCATGGCGCCCATGTCGTCGCGCGCAAAAAACGAGGTGATGCTGGGTTGGTCGGGGTCGCGCATTTTAAGGGCCAATGCGGCCACGCGTTGACGGGCCGAGCCGAAGTTCAGGTCGGCCAGCCAATCGTCGGCGTCTTTCAGGGCGTGCTGCCACTTTTGCATCAGGCGCTTGTGCAGCCGGGGCGAGTTGGACGACAGGTGGTGCAGCACCGACAGCGGGATACGGCAAACCTGGGCTTCGACCAAGGCGATGGCTTCGCTGTCGTAGTGGGCGGTGGCCAAGGCTTCGAGGCCGATCACGTCGCCCGGGCGCAGCACCCGCACGATGCGTTCGCGGCCATCGGCGGTGGTACGCACCAGTTTGACCATGCCTTTGCGCAAGGTGAACACGCCCACGGCGGTTTGGCCCTCGGTGTACAGCGCCATGTCGGGCGCAAACACCATGTCGTCGATGGGGGTGTGGATTTCGCCAAAGTCCTGCTCGTTCAGATCGGCAAACAGCACCATGTCGCGGATACCGCAGTTGCGGCAGTCCGAGGTGCCTTTCCAGGCCGAGTCAATCTTGATGGGGATCATGCTTCGAATTTAGCACGTCCAACGGGCCCCAACTGACGCGCGGGTTGGCTTTACAGGGCCTTGCGCCCTTGCGCCATGCGCTCTTCCAGGTAGGGGCCATAAAAGTCGGGCAGGTAGGCCCCTTCCATGCGCTCGGCCACTTCTTTGCCACCGGGTCCAAAAAACAGCAGCGTGGGGGTAATGGAGACTTTCCAGCGCCGGGTCAATTCATCATGCGTGGTCAGCTTGCCCGAGAAGTCGAGCACGGGCTGGTTGTTGCGCATGTCCACTTGCACGATGGCAGTGCCTGCAAGCGCCATGGGCGAGAGATGGCTTTGCCGGGCCTGGCGGCAAAAGACGCAGCCGTCCAAGCTGACCATGACGATCAAGGGCTGCTTGTTTTTCAGGGCGCGGGCCAGTTCGTCGGGCAACGACTGAGCGGCAGGCAAGGTGGCCGCACGACCCGATTGCGCCCAAACGGGTGTGGCTGCAAGAGATACCCCCACCCGTAAAAGCAAATCGCGACGACGCAAAACAGAAGAAGAAAACATAGTCAGGTTGGAAGCCATGAATTGCGGACCGTGGACAATAGCGGGTTTTGCGTGGCGGTCTGGCACGTCCAATGACCCGCACTATCTAATATAAGAAACCAATGAATTATTGGAGAAATCCATGAATCTCGCAAGCTTGCTTGAAACTTGGGGAGACACAAATGTACTGGCCATGGCCGGTGCATTGGTGGGCTTCATCTTTGGCCTGGCGGCCCAGCGCAGCCGATTTTGTGCCCGTGCGGCCGTGGTGGAGTGCTGCGAAGGTCAAACGGGCGACCGTTTCAGCGTGTGGTGGCTGGCTTTTGGCGCGGCGCTGGTGGGCGTGCAGGCGCTGGTGTGGGCAGGCGCGCTAAAGCCTTCTGACGCCCGCTACATAGGGGCTGTCGGCAGCATCTCAGGCGCGGTGCTGGGTGGCTTGTTGTTTGGGGCAGGCATGATTTTGACGCGCGGCTGCGCCAGCCGTTTGCTGATTTTGTCGGGCAATGGCAATTTGCGCGCCTTGCTGGCTGGCTTGGTGTTTGCCGTCACGGTGCAAGCGAGCATTGCCGGTTGGCTGGCCCCTGCCCGCCAGGCATTGGCCAGTTGGTGGCCCATCGATGGCGGAGCCGGGCGTGATTTGCTGCAGATCACGGGCATGGGCCCCACGGGTGGGCTGGTGCTGGCGCTGCTGGCTTTGGGCACCGGGTTTTACTTTTTCTTCAAGACGCACCAGCGCCGTTGGGGCTTGGCGCTGGGGGCCATCGTTGTGGGCCTGAGCATTGCGCTGGGCTGGGGTCTGACGCAGGCGATTGCCTCGCAATCGTTTGAATCCATTCAAATCCAAAGCCTGAGCTTCAGCGGTGCCTCGGCCGAGATGCTGATGCGGGTCCTGTCCAGCGCCACATCACCCAGCCTGGGTTTTGATGCGGGTTTGCTGCCCGCCACCTTCGTGGGCTCTTTGCTGGGCGCACTATTGGGCGGCGACTTCAAGTTCGAGGGCTTCAAGACCGAGAACAAGCTGGGGCACTACCTCACGGGTGCGGTGCTGATGGGTTTTGGTGCCGTGCTGGCGGGCGGTTGCACAGTAGGCGCGGGCATGACCGGCGGATCGATCTTTTCGCTCACCGCCTGGCTGACCCTGATCGCCATTTGGCTGGGCGCGGGCCTGTCTTGGCGCATTCACCGCAGCATGGGCTGGCAGATCTGAATACTTGATCCGCGTCAATTGGGCGTTACCGGTTAAAGCGTATATTTCATATCAGTAATTACTGATATGAATGGAGCTTGCCATGGCTATGGCGCACTGGTTAGAGACGTATGGACAAGGCGCAGTTCTGGCTGCTGGCGGTGGTTTTTTGGGTTTGGCCTTTGGATTTTTAGCGCAGCGCTCGCGCTTTTGCCTTCGGGCCGCTGTCATTGAATTTTGGCACCGCCGCTTTGGCGACAAACTTTCAGTCTGGTTGTTGGCCTTTGCCTCAGCAGTCATCGGCGTGCAGGTGCTGGTGTTGCTCGGCTGGCTAGACACGGGCAGCGCACGTCAAATTTCAGCCAAAGGCAGCATTTCGGGCGCATTGATTGGCGGCTTGTTGTTTGGCGTGGGCATGGTCATGACGCGAGGCTGCGCGAGCCGTTTGCTGGTGTTGTCAGCCAACGGGAATTTGCGCGCCCTGCTCTCAGGTTTGATTTTTGCGGTCACTGCACAAGCCGCTTTAGGCGGCGCTTTGTCCCCCTTGCGCGCGCACATCAGCGGCTGGTGGACGGTGGAGGGTGGTGCGCCACGCGATCTGTTGGCTCTGACGGGCATGAACCACTGGGCCGGTTTGACCATGGGCGGTATCTGGTTGGCTGCGGCCTTGTTTTTTGCCCTGCGCAGCCCGCACCGCAATAGGTGGATGTGGCTGGGTGGCATTGGTACCGGTTTATCCGTGGCTGCCGCTTGGGGCTTTAGCCAGTGGGTGGCGACCGAGTCCTTTGACCCGGTGCAGATTCAAGGCCTGACTTTCAGCGGCCCATCCGCAGAATGGTTGATGCGGGTGCTGCATTGGCCTGCACCCGCCTTAGGTTTTGACTTTGGCTTGATGCCGGGGGTGTTCGCTGGCTCCCTGATCGGGGCACTGCTAGGTGGTGACTGGAAGCTCGAAGGGTTTTCGGATGGCTACAGCATGCGCCGCTACATCGGTGGCGCGATCTTGATGGGCTTTGGCTCCATGCTCGCAGGCGGCTGCGCTGTGGGTGCGGGCGTGACGGGCGGTGCCATTTTTGCTCTGACCGCGTGGCTCAGTCTGGTGGGCATGTGGGTAGGCGCAGGCCTGACGGACCGCTGGCTGGACGGTGGGGCTTCTGCCAAACCGACCTCCCTGCCCGCGGCGGGTTTCAAGCGGCCATAAGTTGGTGCGCTTAGACGCGGAGCAAGCACCCATCGCCAACCGGATGGACGCTTACACCGGGCTCACTTATTTACCGCTCAGGTATTCGGCCACAGCGGCCATTTCCAAAGGCGACATTTTGCTGGCAATGGCGTGCATCACAGCGTTGTCGTTGGTGCGCTCTCGCTGGTTGAACTGCTTGAGCTGGGTTTCGGTGTACCCCGCGTACTGTCCAGCCAAACGCGGCAAAGCTGAAGTGCCTTTGGCTTCAGCACCATGGCAACTGGCACACGATGCCAGGCCACTGTATTTGTTTCCCTTGTGGTAAATAAATTTACCTACTGCCGCCAGGTCAGCGTCTTTGGCAGGCTCCACAGCGGCGGTCTGCTTTTCGAAGAATTTACCCAGGGCCACCATTTCGTCCGGTGTCAATTTGGCCACCATATCGGCCATGGCCGTGCTTTTACGTTTGCCATTTTTGAAGTTTTCCAACTGCTTGGCAGTGTATTCCCAGTGCTGACCTGCCAGGCGCGGAAACACTTCACTTGACGATTCGCCCTCTGCGCCATGACACACAAAGCAAGAACCGCCCACAATTTTCTTGGCACGGGCCTCGTCTGCTTGGGCCATGGCTGACGGGGACAAGCAGGTTGCACAAAGTAACAAAATGGCAGAGGCCAAGCGGCCTGGTAAAAAGCGTGTGTTCATGATCCACCTCGGCATCGAATGCATGGGAATACAAAAAATTTTTAAAAATTTGCCGTAAAAAAACGCCGCGAGTCGGCTGACTGCGGCGTTTTTGGCAAGCGTCATCAAGCCAGTGTATCGGCCCAGATGTTGCGTGCCCAAGCATGGGCGTAACGACCTTCCAACTCATTGGCCGCGCTGGATACACCGCCAGAACCGGGCACAGTGAGCATGGTCTTCTTCTCGGCGTCGTACTTGTGCACGCTGGCCACATGCACTACGTCTTCCGAGCTGACAAAGCTGTAGCAGGTGTTGTTGTAAATGGGCATGGGGTTGACCTCTTTGCCCATCAACAAAGCCACCACAGCGGCAGCGCAGGTTTTGCCATGCTGGTTGGCCATGTGGCCCGACTTGGGCATGCCCGGGGCGATCTGAATCGAGTCGCCCAAAACGTGCACGTTTTTAGCGGCCTTGGATTCGAAGGTGAGGAAGTCCACTTCGCACCAACGCTTGTTGGCGGTGGCCAGGCCCGCGTTGACGGCGATGTCACCGGCACGCATGTTGGGGATGACGTTGAGCACATTGGCCTTGAGGTCGTCATTGAACTCGAACTTCAAGGTATTGGTGGCCGCATCGACATCGGTCACGCGGTGTTTGCCACGGTACTCGACGATGCCTTTGTAGCGCTCGGACCAAGCTTTTTTGAACAGCGGACCTTTGGAGGTCACATCGTCGTTGGCGTCCAGAATCAGCACCTTGCTCTTGGGCTTGGCTTTGCTGAAGTACTCGGCCACTTGGCAAGCGCGCTCGTAAGGGCCGGGGGGGCAGCGGTAAGGGGCCAGCGGAATGGACATGGCGAACACGCCGCCGTCGGGCATAGCTTCGAGTTGCTTGCGCAGGGTGAGGGTTTGTGCGCCAGCTTTCCAAGCGTGCATGATTTTGTCTTTGGCATCGGCTTTGTTCATGCCGGGCAGGGTTTCCCACATGAAGTCCACACCGGGCGAGACGATCAGGCGGTCGTAGCTCAGCTCAGTGCCACCGGCCAGTTTGACGATGCGCTTGTCGGCATCGATGGTATTGACGCGGTCCTTGATGATCTTGACACCATGACGCTTGGTCAGGTTGTCATAGGGGGTGGTGATGTCGGCAATCGTCTTGCTGCCACCGATCACCAAGTTGGAGATGGGGCAGGAGATGAAGGCATCGCTGGGCTCGACCAGCGTGACTTGGATCTTGTGCTCAGACCACATGCGCAGGTATTTGGCGGCCGTGGCACCGGAGTAGCCCCCGCCTATGACCACCACCTTGGGGCCGCTGCCGCCGCCCACGGTGGCGCAGCCCGAAACCAATCCCATGGCACCCAAAGCGGAGCCGGTCTGCAGAAAATGACGACGTTGCATGACAGTTCTTCCTTATTTCTTCTGGGCGGCAAAGTAGCCAGCAATGGCAACGATTTGTTCGTCGGAATAGCCCTTGGCGAGCTGGTGCATGATGGTGGCGGGCTTGCGGCCAGCCTTGAAATCCAGCATTTTCTTGACCATGTCGTCTTTGTTGGCTCCGGCCAAGGACTCCATGCCCGGCTGGGCGCGGCCATCGGTGCCATGGCAGGCTGCGCACGAAGCGGCCCAGCTGCGCACATGCAGCGGATCGACCTGGGCTTGCGCCAGGCCAGACAAGGCGACCAAGGCGGCCGCTGTCAAAGCGTGTTGAATCTTCATGGGTTTTCCTCGAAAAAAACAGTCGGGGCGATTGAATGTCTCAACGCCCATCAGGGGCGCAGATACACAAATTTCTCGTTGGCCTGCAGTTTGGCCACTTCGGACACACCCGAGGGCACCACTTTGGCTTCCATCAGAAGTTTGTCGGGCGAGATTTTGCGCGACACCAAGGTGTTGTTGCACACACGGAACTCCACGCCTTTGTTGACCAAGTCAGCAACACCCCCTGCAAAAGGTTGGTCCATTTGGTTGGTGGCACCATTGATCAAAAAATCGATGCCCAGACCGTGGGTGACGACCACAATTTTGACGGTCGGGTCAGCGGCCAAGTGGTTGCGGATGTTGCCGATGGCCCGAGATGCCTGGGGGATGCCCTCGCTCAGGTGGTAAACCACCTTGATCTCGGCCCAGCTCAGGGTGCAGGCCAGCAGGCCGGACATCAATACCAAGTGTTTCTTCATTCGTTTCTCCTTAAGTATGGATATTAGCGGCGACCAAGGCGAATGTGAACCCGTGAAAACCCGGCCTCAAACTGACGTCGATCTTTCAATCGCTTTCGCTGGCGATCTGCACACACACGGCGCGGCACAGCGTGACGACGCGCTCGTTGACGATGCGGTAATAAATTTGTACGCCTTCTCGGCGCTTGCCCAGCACGCCCGCTTGGTAGAGGGTGTTCAGGTGCTGCGACATGTTGGGCTGGGTGGTGTCGATCTCAGAGAGCAACTCACCCACGTTTTTTTCGCCATTGCACAGGGCGCTGATGATGCGCAGGCGCATGGGGGCGGACATGACGCGAAACAAATCGGCGGCTTTTTCAAAAACCTCTTCCGATTCGGTCAGGACGTTGTCTTCTGGTGGTGCTGATTTGGCCATATTGTCTTTTCGTCGAATGTCTCATATGCCGCTAGATTGTCCTGCAAAAGACCACGGGGTCGGGCCGATGCGCCAAGGGCTCAGGTTTTGGGCAGCGTCACGCCCACTTGGCCTTGGTATTTACCGCCCCGGTCTTTGTAGCTGGTCTCGCAGACATCGTCTTTGTCACTCTCAAAAAACAACACCTGGGCGCAGCCTTCGCCTGCATAAATTTTGGCAGGCAGCGGCGTGGTGTTGCTGAACTCCAGCGTCACATAACCTTCCCATTCAGGCTCGAAAGGGGTGACGTTGACGATGATGCCGCAACGGGCATAGGTGCTTTTGCCCAAACAAATGGTCAGCACATTGCGCGGAATCCGGAAGTACTCCATGGTGCGGGCCAACGCAAAACTGTTGGGCGGGATGATGCAGACATCGCTGTGGATGTCCACAAAGCTGCGCTCGTCGAAGTTTTTGGGGTCGACCACCGTGCTGTAGATGTTGGTGAACACCTTGAATTCAGGGGCGCAACGGATGTCGTAGCCATAACTGCTGGTGCCATAACTGACGATTTTTTGTCCCGTCGCGTCCTGGCGGATCTGGCCCGGCTCAAACGGCGAAATCATGCCGTGCTCTTGCGCCATGCGGCGGATCCATTTGTCGCTCTTGATGCTCATGGTGTGCCCTTGTTGAATCGCGCTATTTTAGGGGCTGACCCGGGCTTTGGTGCCCGGGCTTGCCGCTTACAAGAAGCTCAGCGGCTGACGCGCCCCAACACGCCCTGCACCAAGTAGTTCATGTTCAGGATCTGGGGGTCGCTCAGGGCCTGGCCTGCTGGCAGCACGAGCTTGCCCTCGTTGTCAGTGATCGGACCGGCAAACGGCAACAACTTGCCAGTGCCCAGGGCTTTTTGCTTGGCCACAATCTCGTCTTGCACGGCCTTGGGCACCTTGGGGCCAAAGTCGCCGACGCGGATCATGCCGTCCTTCACGCCGCCCCACACGCTGCCGGTTTTCCAGCTGCCGGCCAAAGCCGCCTTGACACGGGCGGTGTAGTAATCACCCCACTGGTGGGTCACGGCGATGATCTGCGCATCCGGCCCGATCTTGCGCATGTCGGAGTGGTAGGCCACGGCCATCTTGCCGCGCTCTTGCGCCGCGGCCATCACCGCAGTGGACCCCGTGTGGAACGCGATCACATCCACCTCTTGGTTGAACAAGGCCATGGCCGCTTCGCGCTCTTTCGGTGGGTCAAACCAGGCGTTGAGCCAAACCACTTTCAGGGTGGCCTTGGGGTTGACCGAGCGCATGCCTAAAGTGAAGGCATTGATGCCTTGCAGCACCTCGGGGATTGGGAAACCCGCCACATAACCCGCCACATTCGTTCGGGTCATGCGGCCAGCGGCGATGCCCGCAAGGTAACGGCCTTCGTAATAACGGGCGTTGGACGCCGCCACATTGGGGGCCGTCTTGAAGCCGGTGACCGACTCGAACTTCACATTCGGAAACTCTTTGGCCACCTTGAGCGTGGGCTCCATGTAACCAAAGCTGGGGGTGAAGATGATTTGGTGGCCCTGCTGAGCCAAGTCGCGGATCACGCGCTCGGCATCAGCACCCTCGGCCACATCGGCCACAAATGTGGTCTTGACTTGATTACCCAAAGCCCGTTCAACAGCCTTGCGGCCCTCGTCGTGCTGCTTGGTCCAGCCTGCCTCGGTGATGGGCGAGACATAAACAAAACCCGCCTTGATGGGCTCTGTGGATTTGGGAGTGGAATGTGCTGAGATTTGGGCCTGAACGGCCGAAAGAAAAAAGCAGGCGGCCACGAGCGTGGCAACGAGGTTTTTATACATGGTAGTCCTCTACATGGCCCCGGTGATACACAAAACAAAGCCCGCCGGGGCAGCGGTCTTTGGGGTGGGATTCTAACTGGCGCCCTTTAATGGTCAGTCATGCTCCTCAAGCCATCGTCGACCGGCTTGCGTCAGTCTGTATTTTTGCAAGCGGCTGTTGGGTTTATCGGGCACCGTCATCTCCAGCACACCCAAAGCCAACGCCACTTGCTGGTAATGCGTACGGAAATGTTTCTCATCTTTCAGACCCAAAGCGCTCATCAACTCAACGCGACTCATCTCGCCCTTGAGCAACTTCAACATACGCACCACTTCGGGGGTGACTTCGGGGGTGACTTGGGCCTCGACTTGTTCGGCTATTCCCTGCCCCACTCTCAGCGCCTTCAAATACGCGGGATCAAACGGAAACTCCAGCCACATGTCATACGGGTCGTAACGCAGCACTGGTTTGGGCGAGCCAGCCGCCGCGCATGCCGCAAAAATCCGCTCCACCCCACGGCCCCAGGCCTCGATCTCGCCTGCTCTGAAAAAAGCATTGGCAATCGCCGGGTTGTAGGGGCTGGACGAATGTGCGCCCAGCAGCGTGTCCAGCGTCCAGCCCTCGGGCAGCACAGCGGGGTTCCACATGCGCAAGCGGTTTTCGTACACCCGAATCTGCACAGGCGCGGTCACCGCATAGTCGCGGTGCACCAGCGCATTCAGTAATGCTTCGCGCAGCGCCGCACGCGGCACCGGAAAGGTCTCCACCCGGACAATCCCGTCGTAAGAAATGACCGCCTTCAGGTATAGGCCAGCGTCTCGGCATCGAGCCGACCACTGCGCTGGGCCAACTGTCGAAACCGCGCCATGGCCGGGGCCGACACATCGGCCAGGCTGAACTGGGGCAGCGGCACGCCGTCCCAAGTGCGGCCATGGCGACCCAACAAAAAACGGTCCAGTGCCGCGCCTTTGAGCTCTTGCAGCGTGCTGCCGCTGCGCATGTAGTAGTGGCCCCGGTAGCTGATCGGGTTGGGATAAGACTGCACCACCACCTCGATGTAGTGCGAATCGCCTTCAGTGTGCAGGTTCACGTCCACCACAATGCCCAGCAGATCGCGCACCTTGTTGGGCAAATCTTCCAAAAGCTTGGTTGCATCAGGCAAGCCGACCACTTGGCCCTTGTCGTTCACCCCCAGCAGCAAGCGCCCGCCTTGCGCATTGGCAAAGCCACATACCCAGCGCAGGTAGTCATCGCGCCAGGTTTCTTTCCATTCGGTGTGCTGAGATTCTTGCTTGAACATCGCGCCATTTTGACAGGCAAAGCTTTCAATCCTGCTCGGAAAACCCCTGAAAACAGGCTTTGAGTTCATGCATCCAGCGGTGCTTGTCTTCCTCGGGCGCAAAGCTCGCCTCAATGCTGTTGGCCGCCAGCTTGTAGGCTTGTTGGGCGTTCAGGTTCAGCGCGGAAAAGGTCTGCAGGTAGTTGTCGTTCAGGTAACCGCCAAAGTAAGCCGGGTCGTCCGAGTTGAGGGTCACGCACAGACCGGCGTCCAGCATTTGGCCCAGGTTGTGATCGGCCAGGTTTTTGAACACGCACAGCTTGAGGTTGGACAGCGGGCACACGGTGAGTGGCATGTGGCTGTCGGCCAGGCGCTTCATCAGCGCGGCATCGTGGATGGCTTGCACGCCGTGGTCGATGCGCTCCACCTTCAGCACATCGAGTGCACTCCAGATGTAAGCGGGCGGGCCCTCTTCGCCCGCATGGGCCACGACATGCAGGCCCAACTCGCGGGAACAGGCAAACACGCGGGCAAACTTTTCGGGTGGGTGACCCAGCTCGCTGGAGTCCAGGCCCACGCCGATGAAGTGTTCGCGCCAAGGCATGGCTTCTTCCAGTGTGGCCAGTGCATCGTCCTCGGACAGGTGACGCAGGAAGCACAAGATCAAATCGGCGCTGATGCCCAATCGTGTGCGCGCGTCGCGGCAAGCGCGGCTGAGGCCCCCGATGACGTGGCCCATGCTCACGCCCCGTGCCGTGTGGGTCTGCGGGTCAAAGAACAACTCGGCCCGCACCACATTATCGGCGGCGGCTTTTTCAAAATAAGCCCAAGCCATGTCATAAAAATCCTGCTCGTGCAACAGCACGCTGGCACCGGCGTAATACAGGTCCAGAAAACTTTGCAGGTTGGTGAAGGCATAGGCACTGCGCAAGGCGGCCACATCGGCATAAGGCAGTTTCACCCCATTGCGCTTGGCCAAGGCAAAGATCAGCTCGGGTTCGAGCGAGCCTTCGATGTGGATGTGAAGCTCGGCCTTGGGCATGGCACGCAGCAACTCGGGCAAACGCGAAGCGGAAACCGCGTGGACTTTGAACATGCTCATTCCTCCTTGAAAAACGCTGCCCGAATCAGGGCTTCGTCCAGTTGGTCAAACGTGGTGTTGTGCCGATCGGTCAAGGGGCCACCGCCTGGCATCACCTGACCCGACGGCCCGTAACCCGCAGCCTTGAACTTCCACTGGCCTTGGATCCACTTGAAGTTGCCCACATGCAGGCCAGCGGGGTTGTGCAGGGCACAAATGCCGCTGTTGACCGAGGTACGCAAAATTGAATTCATGCCTTATTTTGCATGCACCGTCGGCTCCAAAACCATGGGCCGAAAGTGTCAGTGCAGGGTGACCATCGACAACCCTGGTGTTTTGAGGAGCCTGTCTTTTTTGTCGACCCACAATGCCCACTGGCGGCAAAGCCGCCTCGGTTTGTCCGGACGCAGTCAGGCCATGGGCTTAACCGGCCACCAGGCCAGCAGCCTGGATGCCCGCGATGCAGATCAACTCATCTTCGTCGCCTGTGCCGCCACTGGCTCCGGCAGAACCCAGGATGTGACCGGCTGCGTCCTTGATGAGAACGGCACCGGGTTGAGGCAAGAACTTGCCCTCGGCCGTGGCGGCCAAGGCGACAAAAAAGTTCGGGTTGTCCTTGGCCCGCTCGGCCAGCGCACGGCTGGACGAACCCATGCCCACGGCGCCCCAGGCCTTGCCGCGCGCGATGTCGAAGCGGAACATGCTGGCACCGTCTTCACGGGAAAAAGCCACCAACTGCCCCGAGGCATCGAGCACCACAATGCCCATGGGTTTGTAATTGGCAGCCCGAGCGGCCTGGATGGCGCCTTGCAAAATTTGATGGGCTTGGTTCAAAGTCAGAGCATTCACGACAAATTTCCCGATAGAAATAAAAGACAGATTCAGACTATCAGAATCACATGCCAAGCCTGTCTTCTGTTTGACAAAGGCCCGAAGCAAGCGGTCATCGCGCTGCGCCTTCAGAGGCTGACCGCTTTGTTAAACCAGCTTGTCCACGGCGCGTGAAAAACTGACCTTTTTTTGGCTAAAGGCCTCGTGTTGTTCCTCCACTTTGTCCAGCTCGTACAGGTAATTGACCATGAGGCCACCTGCCTGTTGCAGCCCTTTTTTGGACAGGTCAGCGGCCCAATTGATCTGGTGCAAGGTCGCGCCATTGCTCAGGTGAAACTTGCCCACTGCATCGCCCCGGGCTTCGGGGGTCTTGTGCATCAGGTACAGGGCACACAGGCGCAAGATGGC
>CAMDFT010000059.1 GCA_945897795.1 Limnohabitans sp. Rim8
CGCTGTTGCCGCTGGATCTGGTGGAGCGCTTGTGCACAGCCCTTCATGAGCAAGACGCCGACATGGCCATGGCCGCTGCGCCCGAGGCCGATGGCACGGTGCGCCCGCAACCGGTGTTTTGCCTGCTAAAAACCGAGCTGCTCGAAAGCCTGGTCAAGTTCACCCAAAGTGGTGGCCGCAAGATCGACGCCTGGACGGGCCAGCACCGCTGCGCCATCGTACCGTTTGACCAGAGCAGCGACAGCCCGCAAGCCTTTGCCAACGCCAACACGCTGGCCGAACTGCAACAACTCGAATCCCTTTGAAACGTGCCGCACGGCAGCGCCGTGCCCCATTGCCATTGCCATTGCTATTGCCATGACCACCCCTGCCCTATCCCTTGATCAGATCGCCGAACGCCTGCAAGGCTACGACCCACAGGCCTTGTCGGCCAGCCAGGTCAACGCGTTTTTGGCACAACTGGTGCAACCGGTGCGCGAGCAAGAAACCGTGCCACTGATGCAGGCCCATGGCCGCATCCTGGCGCACGACGTGGTCTCGCCCATCAGCGTGCCGCCGCATGACAACTCGGCCATGGACGGCTACGCCCTGCGCGGGGCTGAACTGCTGGCCGGACAAGTCACGCACTTCAAGGTCGTAGGCACCGCCTTCGCTGGCGCGGCTTGGCAAGGTTCGGTGCAAGCGGGTGAATGCGTGCGCATCATGACCGGCGCCATCATGCCCGCCGAGCTGGACACCGTGGCCCCGCAAGAGCTGGCCAAAACCGAGGGCGACACGGTGCAGATTCCCTCTGGACTGCTGCAGTCAGGTGATAACCGCCGCCTGCTGGGCGAAGACCTGATGGCGGGCCAAGCCGCCTTGTCGGCCGGAGCGAGGTTGACACCCGCCGCCTGCGGCCTGCTGGCCAGCCTGGGGCTGCCCACCGCCACCGTATGGCGCAGGCCCAAGGTGGCTTACTTTTCAACCGGCGACGAAATCCTGAGCCTGGGCGAAGCGCCCCGCGAAGGCGCGGTGTACGACAGCAACCGCTACACCGTGGCAGGCCTGGTGCAGGCGCTGGGCTGCGAATTGATCGACATGGGCGTGGTGCGCGACGACCCGGCGTCCTTGGAGCAAGCCTTTGTGGATGCCGCCGAGCAGGCCGACGCCATCATCACCAGCGGCGGTGTGAGCGTGGGCGAGGCCGACCACACCAAGGCCATGATGAAAAAACTGGGCGATGTGGCGTTTTGGCGCATTGCCATGCGCCCCGGCCGCCCCATGGCGGTGGGCCGCATCACGCAGGGCGATCGCTCAGCCGTGCTGTTTGGCCTGCCAGGCAACCCGGTGGCGGTGATGGTGACCTTTGCCGCCTTTGTACGCCCTGCCTTGCAGCAGCTCATGGGCTGGCAAGCGCCGCCATTGCCGATGCTCAAAGCCCAAAGCACCGAGGCCTTGCGCAAAAAACCCGGCCGCACCGAATACCAGCGCGGCATCGTCAGCACCAACGCGGCGGGCGAGTTGCAGGTCAGCATCACCGGAAACCAAGGCTCAGGCGTGCTCAGCTCCATGGTGCAAGCCAACGGCTTGATCGTGCTGGGCCATGCCCAAGGCAACGTGGCCGTGGGCGACGCGGTGAATGTGATGATGTTTGACGGTCACCTTTGACCCGGGGGCTTCACCTGCATGAAAAAAGCGGCCTAAGCCGCTTTTTTCATGGCTCAGACACTGCACAGCGTCTGCGTTTCAGGCGATCAATGCACCGTTGTCTCGGACGGTGCCTCATGCGCCACCGCCTTGTTCGGCCCTGGCACCGATTTGCGGGCCAACAGCGAATACATGGTGGGCACCACAAACACCGCCAGCAAAGTGCCCAAACTCATGCCGCCCACAATGACCCAGCCGATTTGTGTGCGGCTTTCAGCACCTGCGCCGGTGGCCAAGGCCAGCGGCACCGCGCCCAGCACCATGGCACCGGTGGTCATCAAGATCGGGCGCAGGCGCTGGGCCGACGCCTTGATCAAGGCCTCTTGCATATCCATACCTTTTTCGCGCAGCTGGTTGGTGAACTCCACAATCAAAATACCGTGCTTGGTGATCAAGCCCACCAGCGTGATCAGGCCGATTTGCGAATACACGTTGAGCGACCCGCCCGTCCATTTGAGCGCCAGCAGCGCCCCGATCGTGGACAAGGGCACCGACAGCATGATGACAAAGGGGTCGATGAAACTCTCAAACTGTGCGGACAACACCAAAAAGATGAACAGCAGCGCCAGCACGAAGACGACCACCAAAGCGCCCTGCGAGTTCTTGAATTCACGCGATGTGCCATTGAGCTCGGTGGTGTAGCCCGGCTTGAGCACCTTGGCGGCCGTGGCGTCCATGAACTTGAGTGCCTCACCCAGCGAATAGTCGGGGGCCAGGTTGGCAGTTATGGACACCGAACGGCGCTGACCAAAGTGGTTCAGCTCGCGCGGTGACACGCTCTCTCGCACCTTGACCAAGCTGGACAAGGGAATCATGGTGTCGTTGCGACCGCGCACCTGGATCACGTCGATGTCGTCCGGCGTGTTTCGGCTGGCGGCCAAGGTTTGCACAATCACGTCGTACTGCTCGGCATCGCGTTTGTAGCGCGTCACCACCCGGCCGCCCAACATGGTCTCGATGGTGCGGGCCACCACATCGATGCTCACGCCCAGCTCGGCGGCTTTCACGCGGTCCACCTCGATGCGCAGCTCGGGTTTGTTCAAGCGCAGGTCCACATCAGGCTGCAAAATACCCGGGTTTTTGGCCACCTCGTCCATCATTTGCCTGGCCACAGCGCTCAGGTTTTGGTAGCTGTCCGAAGTCTGGATTACGAAGTTCAACGGCCGCTCACGGAAACCCTGCCCAAGCGATGGTGGGGTGATCGGGAAGGCATTCACCCCCGACAAGGCACCGAATTTCGGCCCCATTTCTCGGGCGATTTGCAGCGTGCTGCGTTTTCGCTCATCCCAGTCCACGGCCCGGTAAATCACTGAGCCCTGGCCCACCGTGGGGTTGCCCATGCTGGCAAAAATCCGATCAAATTCAGGATAGGCTTGGCCAATTTTTTCCAGCGTACGTGCATAGCGGTCGGTGAACTCCAAGGTCGAACCATCGGGCGCATTGATGGTCGCCAAAATCGTACCCCGGTCCTCCAGCGGCGCTAGTTCTTGCTTCATGTTGGGGTAGATGTAGGCAATGCCCGCCCCGCAGGCCAACATGACCAGCAGCACCACCCAGCGGGCGCGGTTCAGAATCAAGGTCAACAGACTTTCATAGCCGTTGGACAATCCCGTGAGCACGCGCTCCATGGAGCGGTCGAACCAGCCCGGGTTGGGGTTGTGGCGCAGCAGTTTGGCACTCAGCATGGGGGCCAAAGTCAAGGCCACAAAACCGGACACGACCACCGCGCCTGCCAGCGCCAGCGCAAACTCGCCAAACAACTTGCCCGTGCGCCCAGGCGTGAAAGCCAGGGGTGCAAACACCGCAGCCAGCGTCATGGTCATGGCGATGACCGCAAAACTGATCTCGCGAACACCCTTGATGGCGGCAGAAAACGGGTCCAGCCCTTCTTCGATGTGCCGGTAAATGTTTTCCAGCACCACAATGGCATCGTCCACCACCAGGCCAATGGCCAGCACCAGCGCCAGCAAGGTCAAGGTGTTGATG
This sequence comes from Limnohabitans sp. Rim8, assembly GCA_945897795.1. GTDB lineage: Bacteria > Pseudomonadota > Gammaproteobacteria > Burkholderiales > Burkholderiaceae_C > Limnohabitans_A. The sequence goes on from CAMDFT010000059.1 coordinate 3,673, forward strand.
GTGAACCCGGCCAAAGCCATCATGGCAAAAGCCCCGATCAAACTGACCGGGATGGTGATGATCGGGATGATCGAGGCCCGCAAGGTACGCAAGAACACGAAAATCACCAAGGCCACCAGAACCACGGCCTCAACAATGGTGGTGAACACATTCTTGATGGATCGGTCAATGAACACGGAGTTGTCGTTGGCGATGTCGATGGTGATGTCCTCAGGCAAATCGACCTTCAAGCGGGGGATCATCTCGCGCACCCCTGCTGACAAGTCCAGCGGGTTGGCCGTGGCCTGGCGGATCACGCCTGCAGAAATAGCCGACTGGCCGTTCAGGCGCACCAGACTGCGGTCGTTGGCAGCTCCTTCGCGGATTTGCGCCACATCGCGCAACTTGACGGGAAAGCCGTTGACGCTGCGAATCACGATCTCGCCAAACTGACCGGGACGGTTCAAGTCGGTTTGCGAGGACACGCTGAATTCGCGGGTCTGGGATTCGATGCGACCAGCTGGCAGCTCCAGATTGTTGCGGCGGATGGCGTCTTCAACGTCTTGCGGCGTGAGTTTGTATGACGACAAACGCGCATGGTCCAGCGAGACCAGCATGGCGTACTTGCGCTCGCCAAAAATACGGACGTCGGCCACTCCCGTGACGGTCTGCAGCCGCGGTTTGACCACGCGGTTGACCAGGTCGTTAATTTGCAAGGCATTGAGCGTGTCGCTGGAAAAAGCCAGCCAAATCACCGGAAAGGCGTCGGCTTCGACCTTGGCAATGACCGGTTCTTCGATGGTTTGGGGTAAGCGGTTGCGCACCCGCGATGTGCGGTCGCGTACTTCGGCAGCGGCCGTGTCGGCGTCTTTTTCCAGACGGAAGCGCACCGTGATCTGCGACTGCTCAGCGCGGCTGATGGACGTAATGACATCCACCGCGTCAATCCCAGCAATCGAGTCTTCAAGAGGTTTGGTGACCTGCGACTCGACCACTTCGGCCGAGGCCCCGACGTAGCGGGTGGTCACGGTGACAGTGGGCTCGTCGATCTTGGGGTATTCACGCAGCGACAGGCTCTTGAAGCTGACGGCACCAATCAACACGATCAACAAGGACATGACCACGGCCAACACGGGCCGTCGGATGGAGAGTTCAGCGAGCTGCATCGGCTTCCCTCAGGCAAGGGTTGGGACCTGTCAAGGCCACAGGACGGCCCGCGCCCTGGCTGGGTCGGCCAGCGCCCGAAGCGCGAGCACCTTGCGGACCTGCACCTTGTGCTGCAGCCCCTGCAGGCGAAGCGCCTGCAGAGGGAGCTCCTGGTGTTGCAGCACCAGGCCCAGCAGGGCCGGGTTGCCCAGGGGGACCGCCAGGCTTGCCACCAGCGCCCTGGGGCAAGTACACCACGCGCACGGCCGTGCCGTCTTTTTGCAAGCGCTGATGACCCGCCGTGACCACCGTGTCAGCGGCAGACAGACCTTCCAGAATTTCCACCTTGCCCGGCTGGCGCAAGCCGACCTTGACCGCCACACGCTCGGACACACGCACATCGGGCTTGTCACCCTGAACAACCTTGACCACAAAGGTGCGCCCGCCCTGCGGGATGATGGCTTCCTCGGGAATGACCAAGGCGTTGTCGCGCGAGCCAAAGACCGCATTCACGCGGGCAAACATGCCCGGACGCAATTGCTGCTGGCGGTTGTCGATACAGCCACGCACGCCGACAGAGCGGCCATTGGCTTCGATCAAAGGGTCCACCGCTTGCACGATGGCCGAGAAAGGCCGCCCCGGCAAGGCGTCGACCGTCAGCTGCGCTTTTTGACCCGCTCGCACCTTGGCTTGAAAGCGCTCGGGCAAACGGAAGTCGAGCAGCACCGCATCGATGTCTTCCACGTTGACCATGTCCGCGCCGTCTTTGAGGTAATCGCCCACGTTGATTTGCTTGAGACCGGTGATGCCATCAAACGGGGCCAACACCTGCAGGCGCTGCAGCGTGGCCTGCGCCAGAGACAATTTGGCACGCGAGACCTCCAGGGCTGCTGCGCTCTCGTCCAGCGAGCGCTGGCTGATGAAGTTTTGCGCCACCAGTTCCTGGTTGCGCTTGTGATTGGCTTCGGCAATGGACAGTTCTGCACGCGCCTGAGCGACTTGGGCCTGCTGCAGTTGGTCCTCCAACTGCACCATCAACTGACCCTTGCGCACGCGCTGGCCGTCGTTGAAGAAAATCTGTTTGACGCGCCCAGCGACTTCAGGGCGCAGCATCACACCCTGGCGCGAGCGCAAACTGCCCACGGCCTGGGTCTCGTCCACCAAGGTCATGCTCTCGACTTTAGCCACCTCCACGACAGGCGCCCGGCCTGCTCCGCCTGCCGGCCCAGCCCCTGGCGCTCCAGCGGGTGCACCACCGGAGGCACCAGAAGGACCGCCTGGCGCAGAAGCAGCCGCGGTGGACGCCGTACCGTCAGCCGGGGCCTTGTTTTGCCACCACCATGCGGCCCCAGAGGCCACGGAAATGCCCAACAGGGCCAGCACTGCATATTTCTTTTTGTAAGCCATTCAGGTTTCTCTCAGGTTGCATACGCCAAGGCTCCAGCAATGTAACAGCGTGCAAGCTATTTCCCCATACCTGCAAGGGCCTTGAGACAGACCAAGCTTTTGGCATCCGTGCGGCATGGGCGCTGGCCTGTGCCGGCTTGGGCCAGCCGTTTCAACGGCCCAAGGCTTTGTCTACGCCGAGGTTGGCCAGTGCATCGGCCCGCTCGTTGCCCGGATCGCCGTTGTGGCCTTTGACCCAGCGCCAATCGATCTGATGTCCCGAAGAGGACACCACGGCGTCGAGTTTTTGCCACAAGTCGGCATTTTTGACAGGCTGCTTGGCGGCGGTTCGCCAGCCCCGGGCTTTCCAGCCATGGATCCACTCGGTAATGCCCTTGCGCACATATTCGCTGTCCAGGTACAGCGTGACCTGGCAGGGGCGCTTGAGGGCCAACAGGCCCTCGATGACGGCCGTCATCTCCATGCGGTTGTTGGTGGTGTTCAACTCGCCGCCAAACAGCTCTTGCACATGCTGGCCGGACTGCAGGCGAACGCCCCAGCCGCCGGGGCCGGGGTTGCCTTTGCAGGCACCGTCGGTGTGAATTTCAACGTGGGTCAAAAGCGTCTTTCTCGGCGGGGGGGTGGGCCATGAAGGTATCGGAGCGGGCTACGGGCGCGGTCGTTGCAGCGGGCGATCGTACCGTGCGCCATGGGCGCGCCGGCAGCAAGCGCCCCCCGGGCACACGTTTGGTGGCCATCAACAAATAAACGCCACCCAAAATCGGCCACCAACGCTCACCCGCGCGCTCCATCCAACCCAAGCGCTGCATCCAGCGCTCACTGCCCAGGGCTGGGCTCCAGCCCCCAAACCGGCTGACCTGCACCTCAAACCCCAGCAACCGCAGCCAATCACGCAGTCTCCGATAAGCGATCAGGCTGTGCACCGGCGCGCCCGCGACACGGCGCATGCTGCCGCGCTGCGACCGCCACCCCCAAAAACTCAAAGGATTCAGGCCCGTGATCAGCACCTGCCCCTCGGGAATCAGCACCCGCTCGACCTCACGCAAGCAGGCATGCGGATCGGCCGATCGCTCCAGCGTGTGCGGCAAGACCACCAGGTCCAGACTGTCGGCTTGCCAAGGCCAAGCGCGGCTGTCCAGCCACACGTCGGGGTCATCCTCCAGCGGTATGGCCGTGGTCAGGGACTGCGGCGGCTGCAAGTTCTGCAGCTCTGGCGCGAACAAGGCCTTGTTCGATTGAGGCCATTCGAACTCGGCGCCCGCTTGCCAGCGGTGGGGCATTCGGTTGTGGCGCAAGGCCTGCAGTTCGGGCCAACCCAGTTGCACCGCGTGGTAGCCAAAGACATCGGCCAGCAGCGCATCGGTCTGGGCTTGCTCCCAGGCGAGCAAGCGCGAGGCCACCGGTTGACCCAAATGGGCCAGCCAAGCGGGCGTGGGGTATTGGCTTTCTATAATCACAGGCTCCATGAAACTCATTGCCCTGCCCGCTTTCGCAGACAACTATATTTGGTTGTTGCACACCGACCGTCACGCCCTCGTGGTGGACCCCGGAGACAGTGCGCCCGTGCTGGCCTGGATGCAAGCGCACCCAAGTCTTCAGCTGGACACGATTCTAGTCACGCACCACCATGCCGATCACACCGGCGGCCTGGCCGAACTGGTGGCCCGAGCCGGGGCACGCGTATTGGGCCCCGCCCTAGAGCAAATGCCCGTGCCCACCCAGGGCCTGCAACAAGGCGACGGCTTTGACTGGCACGGCCTGCAATTTCAAGTTCATGAGGTGCCAGGCCATACCCTGGGGCACATCGCCTTTTGGGCGCAGCCCACAGGCCAGGACCCGCTGCTTTTTTGTGGCGATACGCTGTTTTCGGGCGGCTGTGGCCGGTTGTTTGAAGGCACACCGGCCCAAATGCTGGACTCGCTTGACCGCTTGGCCGCTTTGCCAGGGGCCTCACGGGTCTGCTGCGCCCACGAATACACCTTGTCCAACCTGAAGTTTGCACTGGCCGTCGAACCCGGCAACTTGGCGCTGCAAGACCACTGGGCACATTGCACGCGTCTGCGCAGCCAAACGCTGCCCACTTTGCCGGTGGCGCTTCATACCGAGCGCGCCATCAACCCTTTTTTGCGAAGCCGCCAGGCCTCTGTCGCTGCTGCCGTGCGCCAGCATGACCGCCTGGCCGTGGATGATGTGACCACCTTTGCAGCCCTTCGCCAATGGAAAAACGACTTCCGATGAACCCGACTGCCCTTGCCCCAGCCCGCCTCATTCGCCCCAGCTGGGTCTTGCTGCTGGCGGCTTTCTTATCTGGATGCGCCACCTCGGTGCCTAGCCCGCAGCCTCCCATGGAGCGCCTGCCTGCGGCCGAGGCAGCGCCCACAACGCCCACACCCGCCGTCTTGGCGGTGCCGCCGGTGCCACCCGTGCCGCCGGTGCCTGCCACCGTGACAGGCCCTGCGATGCCTTCGGCGCCTGCGGTGACCGAAATGAACGAGGAGCGGCCGGTGGCCCTCAATCCCCATGCCATTCTCGGCCTGCAAGAGCAAATCGACATCTGGGAGCGCATCCGCCGGGGCTTTGCCATGCCCGACTTGAACAGCCCCCTGGTCCGTAACCGTGAGCAGTGGTATGCCAGTCGGCCCGACTACATGCTGCGCATGACCGAGCGCTCGCGGCCTTACCTGTTTCACATCGTTGAGGAACTGGAGCGGCGCAAGATGCCCACCGAGCTGGCCTTGCTGCCCTTCATCGAATCGGCCTTCAACCCACAAGCCGTGTCCAGCGCCAAAGCTGCGGGCATGTGGCAATTCATGCCGGCCACAGGCAAATATTTCGACCTGAAACAAAACCTCTTCAGGGACGAGCGCCGCGATGTGCTGGAGTCCACCCGTGCGGCACTCGATTACCTGCAAAAGCTCTACACCCTATTTGGCGACTGGCACCTGGCCCTGGCCGCCTACAACTGGGGCGAAGGCAGCGTCGGCCGTGCGCTGGCGCGAAACAGAGCCCAAGGGAAACCGCTGACCTACAGCGACCTGCGCATGCCCAACGAGACGCGTTACTACGTGCCCAAGTTGCAGGCGGTGAAAAACATCGTGGCCCAGCCCGAGGCCTTCAACACCGAATTACCACTCATCCAGAACCACCGCTACTTCAAGAGCGTGGCCATCGAACGCGACATCGACGTGGCCATAGCCGCCAAACTCGCCAACGTGAGCCTAGAAGACTTCAAGGCGCTGAACCCGGCCATGAACCGGCCCGTGATTTTGGCGGCCGGCACGCCGCAGATCCTGCTGCCCTGGGACAACGCCACGGTGTTTCAAACCAACGTGCAAGCGCATTCAGAACGCCGCCTGTCCAGCTGGACAGCCTGGCAAGCACCACGCACCATGCGCGCCGAAGAAGTGGCCAAACAAGTGGGCATGTCGGCAGAGCAGCTGCGCAGTGTCAACGGTATTCCGGCTCGCATGCTGGTCAAGGCCGGCTCCACTTTGCTGGTGCCGCGCCAAGGCAAGCTGGACAACGATGTGACCGAGCACCTGGCCGACAACGGCCAACTGCTGCTGGCCCCCGAGGTGGTGCTGCGCAAGATCATGGTCAAAGCCCGCTCGGGCGACACCCTCGCGCGCTTGGCATCGCGCCATGGCGTGAGCGCTGCCAACGTGGCAGATTGGAACCGGCTCAAACCGAATGCCACGCTGTCCAACGGACAAATTTTGAGCATTTATGTGCCCGCCAAGGCCTCCCGAAAGTCAGCGCCTCAACGCAGCAAAGCACCCGCCAAAACCGCTGCGCGCTCTGACAAGCGCTCTGACAAGCCTGCAGCCAAAGCTGCACCCAAACGCTGAACAGCGCATCTTTTGCCCAACACCTTGGGGCAGTTGGGCGCTCAGTCCATGACGCCGCAGATCATGCCAACCGACGGCTTTTGGACTTTTGCGCAAAAACGTTGGTGAATGTGCGCTCAGGCACAAGCTGTCTGGGCCCGTCAGTGCCGAGCAACTTGGCATGCACACGCCAGGCATGCGTCACATCTTCGCTGCGCACAAGCCCGTCCACGGCATAAGACTCACGCAGTTTCTCAAACGCACCCAGGTAGATCGCCCGGTCGCCCATCCAATGGCCCGCAGGAACGGCTCGCAAGATGTCCGTCAAGCCGGCGGTCTGCAGCCACTTCAGGGCCTGCACCACACCATCGCATAGAGCCTGCGCCCGATCGGGATGCAGTTGCAAAAAAGCAGCATGCGCAAACAGGCTGGCCCCCGGCACCGGGCCCCCCATCAAGTGGCGAGTGCCTTGCAGGGTTCGGGCATCGCACAGCATTCGGACCTCGTTTTTTTGCTCCAGCCAGTACATGACCGGGTCCGGATTGCACAGGGCATCGATGCTGCCGTTGCGCAGCACCTCCATCACCCCCTGCGACGAGCCCACCGGAACAAACACCACATCCTCGGCCGTCAAGCCTTGACGTAACAGCCATTGGCAAGCCGTCCAGTAAGTGGTTGAGTCCAAAGCCGAAATGCCCAAACGCGCGCCCCGGATGTCTGCCCCTGAGCGCCAAGCCATGCCGCCACGCGTGCTGCCACCCAGGCTGACTTGTGGCGTGCGGCTCATTTGCACAAAACTTTGGTAATTGAGCCCCTTCAGGTGCAGGGCAAACAGGTGCTCATAAGCCCCGGCCACCACATCGGCCTGCCCCGACAGGGCCAGGCTCAACGCCTTGGCGCCCGACTCCTGTGGCAACCACTCCAGTTGCACACCCGCCTGCCGAAAAAAACCCAGCCGATCGGCCAGGGTCAGAGGCAAGTGGTACAGGCTGTGGCTGGCGGCCAAGGCCAAGCGCACGCGTGGCAAAGCACGACCGGCCTCAGAGGACGGGGCAGCGGGTGCTTGCGCTGAGGCCAGCGAGCCAACAGCAGCCAGCAGCAGCGAACGGCGAAGGGCGTGGGCTGAATTCACCCGCATCACTCCTGGAGAAAAATGGACACCAGTCAAGCTTAATCAGGCGCAGCGCTTCGCGCATCGGGATTGATCCCGATCGGGTTTTTACGTAATGGATTGCAGGGCATTGACAAGCCGAAAACCCAAAAAATTGCAGCCCAGGATCTGTTCAGCGCCGGTCGACCAAGGCGTGGGCGATGGTGCCCAAGTCCACGTATTCCAGCTCGCTGCCTGCGGGCACACCGCGAGCCAGGCGCGTGACTTTCAGCCCTTGCTGGCGGATCATTTCAGAAATCACATGGGCGGTGGCCTCGCCCTCGGCGGTGAAATTCGTCGCCAAGATCACCTCGGTCAACACCCCATCGCCCACGCGTGCTTTCAGCTTGGCCAGGCCAATGTCGTGCGGGCCAATGCCGTCAAGCGGACTGAGCTTGCCCATCAGCACAAAGTACAAACCCCGGTAGGTGCCCGTGCGCTCGATGGCCGACTGGTCGGCCGGGGTTTCGATCACGCACAGCAGCGTGCGGTCTCGGGCACTGTCCAAACAGGTGTCGCACAACTCGGCTTCGGTGAAAGTGTGGCAACACGCACAGTGGCGAATTTTTTGCACCGCATTGTCCAGTGCCGCAGCCAATTGGCGGGCCGTAGCCCGGTCGTTTTGCAGCAGCTGAAAAGCCATGCGCTGGGCCGACTTGATGCCCACCCCCGGCAAGCCCTTGAGGGCCTGCACCAATGTGGCAAGGGCGTGGGTATCGGCCATGTTCAGGCGTTCAGAAAGGCAGCTTCATGCCCGGTGGCAAACCGGCGGTGAGCTTGCCCATTTTTTGCTGCGAGACTTCTTCGGCCATGCGCACGGCGTCGTTGAAAGCGGCGGCCACCAGGTCTTCCAGCATGTCCTTGTCATCGGCCAGCAAGCTGGGGTCGATGGTCACGCGGCGCACGCTGTGCTTGCAAGTCATCAACACCTTCACCATGCCGGAGCCGGCTTGGCCTTCGACCTCAACGAATGCCAATTCGTCTTGGGCTTTTTTCAGGTTGTCTTGCATGGCCTGGGCTTGTTTCATCAAGCCAGCGAGTTGTCCTTTGTTGAACATGGGGTTTCCTTCAGTCAGAGTGGGTATGGGGGAGGTGAAAAATCAGATGATCTGGATGCTGCCGGGCACAATTTTGGCCCCGAAGTCGCGCACCATGGCTTGCACCAGAGGGTCGTTTTGGATGAGCTCTTGAGCGGCCACCATTTTTTCGGCGGCTTTGACGGCCAGGCGCTTGGCGGGGCTGTCGGTCACGGGACCGATTTCGATGCCCAGTTTGACATCGCCATGGCCGGCGGTCAGCAAAGCCGCTTGCAAACGCTCGCGGCTGGCCGGGTGGTTGAGTGTCTCGCGCTCCACGCGCAGTTGCCAGTGGTCCGCGTCGCGGGCCAACAGCTGCGACTGCAGGGCCAACTCGCGCACCAAGGCCGTGATGGCCTCTTGCGCCATCAGGCCTTGCACCACCTCCAGCCAGACATCGCCTTCGGGCGTGGCCTGCACAGCCGGCGGTGCGGCCAGCGTGGGTACATCGGCGCGGCCAGACGGGGCCTCGCGCACCGGCAAAACGCGCAAAGCGGGCGCTGCTGGACGAAGCTCGGGCACAGCAGCGTGTTCCTCATGCGTGTGGATGGGCTGGACATCGGCGTAGTCGGTGGTGTCGGGCCAGTCCTCCCAAGGGGGAGGCTCGGACAGGGTCGGCTCGGCTTGCGCATGGCCGATGACAGGCTCTGCGGGCGGCGCTGACGGCACAGGCCTGGCCATGGGAGCAGCGATGGGAGCAGCGATGGTTGCAACCACGGGTGGCGTGACCTCGCTGGGCGGGGTGGCTTGCGGGGCTGGCTTGGGCTGCGGGTCGGCAACGACTGGCGCGGCAGCTGGGGTGGGCTCAGGGGTGGCCCGAGGGCTGGTCAGCGGGCTTTTTTTTTCCGCCGATCCCGCTTGGGGCTTGAAGGCCAACAAGCGCAGCAGCACCATGGTCAGGGCCGAGTATTCGTCCGGCGCCAAGCCCAGCTCGGTGCGCCCGTGCAGGCACAGGCTGTAGAGCAATTGGGTTTCTTCAGCGGGCATGGCCTGGGCCAGATCGGCCAAGCCCTGGGTGTCAGGGTCGTCACCGTCTTGCGCCATGCTGGGCACCATCTGCATCACGGCCATGCGTTGCAACAGCATGGCCATGTCTTCCAGCGTGGCGGCGGCCGACACGCCTTGCAGGCGCAGGGCATTGACCTGGTTCACCACCGCTGCGCCGTCGCCATCGGTCAAGGCGCGGATCATGTGCAACACATGGCTGCGGTCCACGCTGCCCAGCATCTGGCGCACACCCGCTTCTTGCACCAAGCCATTGCCAAAGGCGATCGCTTGATCCGTCAGGCTCAGCGCATCGCGCATGGAGCCGCGCGCGGCGCGAGCCAACAGGCGCAAAGCCAAGGGCTCTGCACTCAGTTGTTCGGCGGCCAGCACCTGCGTGAGGTGCTCAAAAATAGTCTCGGGGGCCATGGGCCGCAGGTTGAACTGCAAGCAACGCGAGAGCACCGTCACGGGCACTTTTTGCGGGTCGGTCGTGGCCAGCACGAACTTCAAATATTCAGGGGGCTCTTCGAGGGTCTTCAACATCGCGTTGAACGCGGTGTTGGTCAGCATGTGCACCTCGTCGATCATGAAGACCTTGAAGCGACCCTGCACCGGTTTGTACACCGCTTGCTCCAGCAGGCTTTGCACCTCGTCCACACCCCGGTTGGACGCCGCGTCCAGTTCTGTGTAGTCCACAAAGCGCCCGGCATCGATGTCGCGGCAGGCTTGGCACACGCCACAGGGCTCGGAGGTGATGCCGCCCTGCCCGTCAGCGCCCTGGCAGTTGAGCGACTTGGCCAAAATGCGCGACACCGTGGTCTTGCCCACCCCCCGGGTGCCGGTGAACAAATAGGCATGGTGCAAGCGTTGTTGCACCAAAGCATTGGTCAAGGCCTGCACCACGTGCTCTTGCCCCACCATTTCGGTGAAATTGCGGGGGCGGTATTTGCGCGCGAGGACAAGATAAGACATGGACTGGGATTCTATCGGGCCGGGGCGTGTGTTCAGACAAGGTGGTTCCGACAAAATTCCGGTCCAAGGGGCAAAGCCACGGCCAGCTCGCCTACAATCATCTCCGACGGGCCTTCCCGCATGGTGAAGCGGCCAACCGGGTCAGGTGGGGAACCAAGCAGCCCTAACTGTGAATCCAGTGCCGGGGTCAAGGCTCGTCACCTTACATCTCAAAAAATGAGTCAAATCAAAGACTTAGCCCTTAACAGGCGGTCTTAACCCTCATTTTGTGTCACCTAGCTGTGTCACCTAACCTTTCAAAGGTCCGGTCTCATGGCTCATCTCATCGGTTTGTTTGAACGCGGGGGTTCCTACTACCTGCGTGTTGTCCTGCCTCAGCATCACCCCCTCAGAAACCTTTACCGCAGCGGTAAGGTTGTCCAGTCGCTGGGCAAGTGCAGTTACAGGGAAGCAATCAGGATTGGGACACAGAAAAGAGCCGAGGTTCTTTGGGGAAGCAAGTCACCGAGTCTTGCAACGGCCAGTCACATTGATCTAAAGCCGAGCCAGCCCCCAATCCCAACACTCACAGAAGTGAAGCCTTCCGCGTCATTGCGAGAGGTCTATGAACTATGGATCAAGTCAAGCCCAAAGTCTGCCGATACGGTCGCCTCTTGCGGCCGTGCCTTGAAACTCTTTGAAGAATACTCGGGTAACCCACCCTTGAGCCAACTGACAAGGGCACAAGGGGATCAATTCCGGGCCAAGCTGCGTGAATTGCCGACAACATCCAAGACCGCCAGAGACCGCTTCAACTGGATCAAGAGCCTCCTGAAGTACGCATCACAAGACCTAGAGTTGATCTCGAAGAGTCCGTGGGTAGGTCTGGAAATCAAGAGTCGAACCACCTCACAACGGCAGCCTTGGACCAACGAACATCTGAGCATTCTGCTAGGCCATGAAATTTGGCAGAAGGGTTCTTTACCTAAAGACTCCAAAGCTGGAGGACTCGCTGCCTACTGGGTGCCGCTGCTGGGCATTTACACGGGGGCAAGGTGCTCCGAACTCTGTCAGTTGATGCTGCATGACATTGAAACCAAGGCTACGATCCCGACCATCCGAATCACCGACGAGGGGGAAGGCCAGAACGTCAAATCCGAGGCTGGGCACAGAACCATTCCCATCCATAGTGAACTTATCAGATTGGGCTTTTTGGACTACGTAAAATCCGTAGAAGGCCCCAAGCTTTGGCCGAACCTGCCGCAGCGCGAAGGAAAACCGGGAGCCTATTTCAGCCAGTGGTTCGGCACGCTTCGGAAGTCTCTGGGTATCCCTCAATCAATCGTCTTCCACAGTTTCAGGCATACCGCAAGATCAACCCTTAGCTCCTCTGGCGTGCCGGAAACGGTCATTGACCGGTTGATGGGTCATGAGTCACAGGGCAGTGTTGGCGCGAGGGTCTACACACATATTGACGCAGGCACTTTGAAATTGGCGATTGAGAGCATAAGAGAAACAAGCCTCAACACACTGCCCATCCTTCCGCAGGGCTGAGAAGTTACCCAAAATGCACAAGTCCTGCGGCCTGAAAAGTTAGTGCAACATCCTTTCTGTAATTTCCCCGAGCATTGAACCTGGCAGTTCTCGGTTCTGGGAATTTTTTAAACAGGCCCCGCCAGGCCGCCGGAGGCCCCCCCACCGGGACTCACGACAGAAAGAAATATCATGGCCCAACGAACCAACCTCGAAGAAGTTTCCCACCCTCTGCATGAAGCCTATGCATGCCTACTCTCCAACGGCCTGGATGGCGCAGGCGAAGCCCTGCGCATTCTGGTCAACGAAGCCTCTCGCATTGAACGCGCCCAGCATTTGCAGGCAATGCCTTATGAGCGCAGCGCCCAGCGCATTGACCAGGCCAATGGCTTCAAGCCCAAGACCGTCCTCACCCGCATGGGCGAGATCACCTTTGAGGTGCCCCAGGTGAGGTCCGGAGGTTTTTACCCCAGCGCCCTGGAGCGCGGTAGTCGCTCGGAGCAGTCCGTCAATCTGGCGCTGGCCGAGATGTATGTCCAAGGCGTGTCCACCCGCAAGGTGATCGAAGTGCTGCAAAAGCTGGTGGGGCCTGAGGTCAGCATCTCCTCGAGCCAGATCAGCCGTTGCGCCGAGAAGTTGGATATCGGACTTGAAGCCTGGCGCAACCGCCCGCTGGAGGAGACACCCTACGTGCTACTGGATGCGCGCTATGAGCGCGTACGTGAAGCAGGCCAAGTGGTGGACTGCGCCGTATTGGTGGCCGTGGGCGTCACAGCCAGCGGTCACAGACGCGTGTTGGGTGTATCGGTGGCGCTGTCCGAGGCTGAAGTGCACTGGCGCGAGTTTCTGGACAGTTTGATCAAGCGCGGCCTACGTGGGGTCAAGTTCATTGCCAGCGATGACCATGCGGGCTTGAAGGCGGCACGCAAAGCCATGTTTGCTGGCGTTCCATGGCAGAGATGCCAGTTTCACCTGCAGCACAACGCGCAAGGCTATGTTTCCAAACTCGATCAACGCGCACCCGTGGCGCGCACGATTCGTTCGATCTTCAACGCACCGGACGTCAACGAGGCGAACCGCTTGCTGAACTTGGCGCTGGAGGGCTGGCGTAAAGAGCACCCCAAACTGGCAACGTGGGCTGAGGAGAGTTTGGCTGAAGGCTTTGCGGTTTTTGGCTTGCCGCCCGAGCACCGGGTGCGCATGCGCACGACCAATGGGGTGGAGCGCCTGAACAAGGAGATCAAACGTAGAACACGGGTCGCCACCTTGTTCCCCAATTCAGCGAGTTGCCTGCGACTGGTGAGCGCCATCCTGGCGGAACAAGATGAGGAGTGGATGACTGCAAAAATCTATCTGACCATGAAGCCCTGATTCGGCTCATTAGCGCAACAGCTCAGAACCTGTTCGTGGAATTTACAGAAAATAAGTTGCTTTATAGCAGTATTAGCACGACTGCAGCCTATTTGTACAGCAGCCCCAGTCAATTGAAGGCAGCAGTTGAATTAATATGACCGCAACTGGTGAAGTAAAAAATTGAATTCAAGCCCGCTTTAGAGTCAAAATTGTAATTAAATTTGCGTATGTACCCTACACTGTCGTAATGAACTGTGTCTTTTGCAATCTTCCATCTGCACGAATAGCTGCTCAAAACGAATTGGCCTTGCTTTTCGACGACGCATATCCTGTATCACTAGGACATTGCCTAGTGATACCACGGCGTCATGTTGGTTCTTGGTTTGAAATCGGGCCGGAAGAACAAATTGCAATGCTTCAACTTTTAGCAATAGCTCGTCAACGGGTTGAGGCGATGCATCAGCCCTCTAGCTACAACATTGGCATAAACGACGGTCCCGAAGCTGGTCAAACAGTACCTCACTTGCACATGCATCTGATCCCACGCTATAAAGGCGACCAAAAAGATCCACGAGGTGGTGTTCGCTGGTTAATCCCAGAAAAAGCAAAGTACTGGTAATCAGGAATTTATATGATAAAAATCCCTAAGGACGAACAGCTCAACACTGAAGCCCTTGGTGAACTCTTACTTGAAACTCAGAATTCTTATAAACATCTACTTTTTGGTTTTTTACTTTACGAACTCCCGAGACGTTCATCTACCAACCTTCTTTTTACTCCCGCGGAGTTACAAGCTGGCATGCTAAAAATTGCTGAATTTCCAGCAATGAAATGTCACCTATCTCTTGGTGTCCGCGACCAAACCAAAGCCTTCCTAAGTGGCACACCAATTAGCTCAGAAATTGAAAATGAACTACTGAGATGGGTACCCTACCGTCTACTTCGCCCGTTTTTTAGGGAACAGCTTAAAAACAAACCAGAACAAATAATCAATCAATCTATTCTGAGCCTCGCTAATCAAGCCTTTAATGAATCAAACCCACCTTTGTATCGTTTGAATGTCTGGCATTCCCCCAATTTTGTAGACACTCTTCATAGCGTAATTTGACGTCTCTCGAACTCAAGGGGGCTGAGTTGGTCAAGATGTTTGTGACGCCGAACTGGATTGTAGAAGCCTTCAATGTACTCAAAGACTTCAGACCTGGCCTCCTGTCTTGTTTTGTAAATCCTCTTTTTGATCTTTTCACTCTTCAAGTTACTGAAGAACGATTCGGCCACTGCGTTGTCCCAGCAGTTTCCTCTTCGGCTCATACTGGGGCTTAAACGGTTTTCCTTGCACCAGCGGCTGAACTCGTCACTTCCAAACTGCGAACCTTGGTCCGAGTGAATGATCACAGAACCCTTTGGACGGCGACGCCACACAGCCATTGTCAAAGCATCCAGAACTAAAGTGGTCTCCATGCTGCCTCGCATGCTCCAGCCCACCACAGCCCTTGAGTGCAAGTCCAGTACCACCGCCAAGTACAGCCACCCTTCATACGTGCGGATGTACGTGATATCGGTCACCCAAACTTGATCTGCCTCGTCTTGCTGGAACTGGCGCTGCAACTGGTTAGGCGAGACCTGTGAGGGCCGGCCCACCTTGTAGCGTGGCCGCTTGTAGCCCCGCACAGACTTGATTTGAGCCATCCTCATGAGCCTTGCCACCCGGTTCTCGCTGCACTGAACTCCTGCCTCCCTCAAATCACAAAAGATTCGGGGGCTGCCATAGATGCCCATGCTCTGGTCATAGAACTCTTTGATCTGCACAGTCAATGCCTGGTTCTCCACGGCCCTTGGCGACAAGGGCTCCTGCAACCACGCGTAGTAGCCACTGCGGTGAACGTCCAGCACCCGGCACATGCCGCTCAAGGT
>CAMDFT010000060.1 GCA_945897795.1 Limnohabitans sp. Rim8
AAGAGAAAACTCATGACAACAACTTTCAGCGCCAAACCCGCTGAGGTCGTGCACGAGTGGTTTGTGATTGACGCGACCGACAAGGTCCTCGGACGAGTAGCCAGCGAAGTTGCTCTCCGTTTGCGCGGCAAACACAAGGCCATTTACACGCCTCACGTCGACACCGGTGACTTCATCGTCATCATCAATGCTGCCCAGCTCAAAGTGACGGGCGCCAAGACGACGGACAAGATTTATTACCGCCATTCCGGCTATCCAGGCGGCATCACGGCCACCAACTTCCGCGACATGCAAGCCAAACACCCTGGCCGCGCACTCGAGAAGGCTGTCAAGGGCATGCTGCCCAAGGGCCCACTCGGTTACGCCATGATCAAAAAACTCAAGGTGTACGGTGGCGCTGAGCACCCACACACCGCCCAACAGCCTAAAGTGCTGGACATCTAAGGAGCCTTGAGATGATTGGTGAATGGAACAATGGCACAGGCCGTCGCAAATCCAGCGTCGCCCGCGTGTTTCTGAAAAAAGGCACTGGCAAGATCACGGTCAACGGCAAGGACATCCAAGCCTACTTCGGCCGCGAGACTTCGATCATGATCGCCAAGCAACCCCTTATGTTGACCAACCATGCCGAAACTTTCGACATCATGATCAACGTGCACGGCGGTGGGGAATCCGGTCAAGCCGGTGCTTCGCGCCACGGCATCACCCGCGCCCTGATTGACTACGACGCAACGCTCAAGCCTATGCTGAGCCAAGCTGGTTTCGTCACTCGCGACGCCCGTGAAGTTGAACGTAAAAAGGTCGGTTTGCACGGTGCTCGTCGCCGCAAGCAGTTCTCCAAGCGTTAATCCGCTTTTCCTGCTTCATCAAAAAGCCGCCCGGTTCGCCGTGGCGGCTTTTTGTTTGGCTGCTTGTCGGGTGAAAAGCCCATGAGGCCAGTAGCGTTACTGCTCGGGACAGTCTGTAATTCCCGACCAGCGCGCTATACTATTTGACACTGAACCGGAGAAACACCATGAGCGCTGTTGCTGAAAATATCCAAACTGTTATGCCCGATCCGATTGTCTTCACCGACAGCGCTGCCGCCAAAGTGGCCGACTTGATCGCAGAAGAAGGCAACCCAGATTTGAAATTGCGCGTCTTTGTGCAAGGCGGCGGTTGCTCGGGTTTTTCGTATGGTTTTACTTTCGATGAAATCACCAACGAAGACGACACCACCATGAGCAAAAACGGGGTGTCCCTGCTGATCGATGCCATGAGCTACCAGTACCTGACTGGTGCCGAAATCGATTACAAAGAAGACCTGCAAGGTGCACAGTTTGTGATCAAGAACCCTAATGCCACCTCCACTTGCGGTTGCGGCTCTTCTTTCTCGACCTGATTTGCGGTTAAGGCCAGCAGCTGGCCATGCATCAACGGGGGTAAATGGCCCCCAAGACACGGGCGCCTCTGGCGCCCGTGACGCTTGGCAAGCTCGATGCTTCGCGCCGCACGGTTTTGAACGCCAGCCAGGCAAAGGCGGCGGCCTCCACTTGAAGCGGTGGCAGGCCCAAGGCCTCACTGTTCGCGACAGGCATGTCCGGCACATGCGCCGCTATCTGGCCCATCAACGCGCTGTTCAAAGCACCCCCACCGCATACGACCAGTTGGCAGGCTTCAGGGGCATAACGCAAAAGGTCTTGGCTGCAGGCATAGGCCGTGTAAGTGCAGAGGGTGGCTTGCACATCGGCCGGTTCCAAGTCTTCAAACGGAGCGAGGTGATGCAGTAGCCAGGCCGGATTGAACAGGTCTCGCCCAGTGCTTTTGGGGGGCTGCTTGTGCAGGAAACTTTCACTGGCCATGTTCAACAGCAATTCGGGGTGCAACTGGCCACTGGCCGCCCAAGCGCCGTCGTGGTCGAACGCTTGTCCAGTGTGGCGAGCGCACCAGAAATCCATCAGTGCATTGCCTGGGCCGCAATCCCAGCCCAACACCGAGCCGTCGGCTTTGAGCACGCTCAGATTGGCGATACCGCCAATGTTGAGTACAGCCACGCAGCGACCGGGTTGGGCAAACACGCCATGGTGAAAAGCAGGTACCAGCGGAGCGCCTTGACCCCCTGCAGCCAGGTCCCGAGTTCGGAAGTCTGCTACCACGTCGATGCCCGTTAATTCAGCCAATAAAGCCGGATTGATCAGTTGCAGGGTATAGCCTACAGCGGGTAGATTGCGCGCCACATCTGGGTCAAATTCGAGCGGGCGATGGCGCACTGTCTGGCCGTGGGCGCCGATGGCATTGACTTGTGTGGCCGTCAATCGGGTTTTGTGGAGCAAAGCGCCCACAACGGCTGCGTAATGGCGGGCAATGGTGTTGCTCGCCAAGGCGCTGCGGTGTAACTCGTCGGGGCCGCTTTGGTTGAGCGACAACAATTCACTGCGAAAAGCATTTTCAAAGGGTACAAAGTCATGGGCCAGGACATTCAGGTGCCCCGCATCGTCTATTTGGGCAAGGACCCCATCCACACCATCCAAAGAGGTGCCGGACATGAGGCCAATGAAATAGGAGGAGGGCATAAAAAGCGCCTGAAGTGATCAGCCCAAGACCAGCGTTGGACCGATCAGAGAAAGGGTCCTGCTGTCAGTGTGTCCGCCAATTATTGGCTGTTGACTTCCCGCATTTGGGCCGCTGCCTGCAACTGAGACTGAGCTTGACCCACCAAGGCCACGAATCGAGCCATGGAAGAGGGCGCTATCGGACCGCTCTGAGCTTGCTGGATGATCTTCTGGGGGTCAACGTGGACGCCGTTGACTCGGAACTCAAAATGCAAATGGGGGCCGGTTGACCAACCCGTAGATCCGACAGCGCCAATGGCTTGCCCTTTTTGCACGGTTTGACCGTTGCGCACATGGATGCGGCTGAGGTGCGCATACAAGGTGGAGTGGCCGTTGCCATGGCGAACTTCGACCACGTTTCCGTAGCCGCCTTGACGACCCGCAAAAGTGACCACACCATCACCCACGGTCATGGTGGGGGTGCCTGTGGGGGCTGCATAGTCGACGCCACGATGCGCTTGTTGGGTGTTGAAAATGGGGTGTAGCCGCATGGCAAAACCACTGGACTGACGGGAAAAAGTCAGTGGAGCAGCCAAATAGGAGCGACTCAAACTCTTGCCGTCCATGTCGTAATAATTGCCTTTTTGGCCGGGTTCTTGGTACCAAATGGCATCGTATTGTTGGTTGTCATTGAGAAACTCGGCACTGAGCACACGACCTGTTCGCAAGGGTTCTCCATCGGCTTCCAGGACTTCATAGACCACTGAAAAGCGAGCACCTTTTCGCAGGGTGCGGTGAAAGTCAATCTGATTGGAAAATATCTGGGTCAGCTGGTGAATGACAGGGTCAGGAAGTTTGGCCTCGTCAGCGGCATCGTAGAGGGATCGCGACACCGTGCCGCCGGTCATGCGGATGCTGGTGTTCATAGGCGAAGTTTCAAGTGCCGCCTGAAAGCCCTGTGTGGAACGCTCCACACGTAAACGTTGGAAGAAGGTGTCGTTTTCGTTTTTGAGCCACCGCACGCTCAGTGAGCGAAGCAACTGTTGGGGGGTGACTTCGGCGGATACTGCGCGCCCTCCTTGCTGGAGGGCTTGGCGGGCTTGTGGGTTACTTCGCAAAAACGCTGCAGCTTCGGCATCGACCAGTCCCAAACGACGCAGCAGAGCTTCGGGCGAATCTGCAGTGCGGGTGTTGTCTGACCGGGTCAAAATGACTTCGAAAATGTCCAGCAGCTGTGCCTGCGATTCAAGCTGAGCAATTTCAACGGGCACAGTGATGTTGACAACGGGTTGGTCTGAAATATCAGGCGCCAGATTGGCAATGGCAAAAGCACCGCCGCCACCGACCAACAAGACGCTGGCAAGGCTAGCAGCAATTGTTTTAGGGTGACGCTTGAGCCATCCTTGAAGAGCCAGATTCGCCTGATTCAGGTGCGGATGGTAGCCGTCCACCCATGCTAAAAACTTTTGCGTGGCAATCAGCATTGCACCCAGCACGGCCGTGCCAAGGAACAAAATGCTGAGCAGCAAAGAGATCAGTCGCGTCTGTAGGGTGTAAAAGAACGGCATGAAAAATGAGAGGGAGACGATGTCAGGCGCAAAGCGGTGAGCCAAATGGGTCAAAAATAGTCAGGTCGCACATAAAATGCGATTTGAACTCGAAGAGTCATTGTATCCGTCTACATCGCATTCAACACAGAAAAAACCCTTATGAATCAAGCGCTTGTTACAAAATACCCTGTAAATGACCGGGTGTTGAATGCTTTGGAAGTGACTTTGCGAGGGTGTGAAGAGCTGATTCCTAAAGAAGATTGGCTACAAAAGTTGGCCAAATCAGAAGCCACCGGCGTGCCATTGCGCATCAAACTGGGCCTGGACCCGACGGCGCCCGACATCCACATCGGTCACACCGTGGTGCTCAACAAGATGCGCCAATTGCAGGATCTGGGTCACCAGGTGATCTTTTTGATCGGCGACTTCACCAGCCTGATTGGCGACCCGTCAGGGCGCAACAGCACCCGCCCACCGCTCACGACCGAACAGATCAAGGCCAACGCCGAGACCTATTACAAACAAGCCAGCATGGTGCTGGATCCCACGAAAACCGAGATCCGCTACAACAGCGAGTGGTCGCTCCCATTGGGCTCCATGGGCATGATCCAGTTGGCGGCCAAGTACACCGTGGCGCGCATGATGGAGCGCAACGACTTTCATGACCGCTTCAAGGCGGGCACACCAATCAGCGTGCACGAGTTTTTGTACCCGCTGATGCAGGGCTATGACTCGGTGGCGCTCAAATCCGACCTGGAGCTGGGCGGCACCGACCAGAAGTTCAATCTGTTGATGGGACGCCATTTGCAGGCCGAACATGGTCAAGAGCCTCAGTGCATCTTGACCATGCCCTTGCTTGAAGGCCTGGACGGTGTGGACAAGATGTCCAAGTCCAAGAACAACTACATCGGAATCTCAGAAGACGCCAACACCATGTTCGCCAAGGTGTTGAGCATCTCGGACACCCTCATGTGGCGTTGGTTCACCTTGCTGTCGTTCAAATCGTTGGCCGAGATCGAGGCGCTTAAAAAAGAGGTTGAAGGCGGGCGCAACCCCAAAGACGCCAAAGTCTTGCTGGCCAAGGAAATCACGGCGCGTTTTCACAGCGCGGCGGCGGCCGATGCGGCTGAGCAGGATTTCAACAACCGCAGCAAGGGCGGCGTGCCCGACGATATCCCCGAGGTCAGCCTGTCGGGCGCACCCATGGGCATTGGCGCTTTGCTCAAATCGGCGGGGCTGGCCCCCTCGACCACCGAGGCCGGACGCCTGATCGATGGCGGCGGTGTGCGCGTGGACTCCAGCGTGGTCAGTGACAAGGGCCTGAAACTCGAAGCCGGCACGTATGTGGTTCAAGTGGGCAAGCGCAAGTTTGCGAAGGTGACGTTGGCTTGAACTCGTTTTGGTTCAGCGGGTGTTCATTTATGCAGCGTATCCTGAGCCCATGAAAAATTTGGATTTCTGGATGACCCCCAAACGCATGCTCTGGGCTTCGGTGGTGGTGGCCTTGATCACCATCGGCCTGAAAACCTTGGCTTGGTGGCTTACCGGCTCGGTCGGCCTGTTGTCGGACGCGATGGAGTCGCTGGTCAACCTGGCCAGTGCGGTGTTCGGCTTGATGATGGTCACCATCGCAGCGCGCCCAGCCGACGACGAGCATCCCTACGGCCACCACAAGGCCGAGTATTTTTCCTCTGGTTTTGAAGGCATCCTGATCTTGGTGGCCGCTCTGGGCATCATTTGGGTGGCGGTCCATCGCTTGTTCGACCCCCAGCCGATCGAGCAAGTGGGCTGGGGCCTGGCCTTGTCGGTAAGCAGCTCGGCCCTGAATGGCTTGCTGGCCTGGTTGATGTTTCGTGCGGCCAAGCAGCACCGCTCGCTGGCGCTGGAGGCCGATGCCCGGCACCTGGTGACCGACGTCTGGACATCGGCCGGGGTGGTGGTCGGCATTGTTTTGGTGAGCGTGAGCGGCTGGCTGTGGCTGGATGCGGTGGTCGCCATCGGCGTGGCCCTGAACATTCTGAAAGAAGGCTGGAGCCTGGTCTGGCGGTCCTCGCAGGGCTTGATGGACGAGGCGCTGGAACCCGAGGTTTTGGCGGATGTGCAAAAGGTTCTGGCTGGTTTTGCGCACCAGCGCGGCGCGACCGAGATCATCCGCTTTGACCACCTGTACACCCGCAAGGCCGGGCAACGCCGTTTTGTGGATGTGCACATGCACATGCCCGCCAGCTGGACCTTGGGCCGCGCTGCTGCTTTGCGCGCCAGCGTGGAGCAGGCGCTGATGAGTGAGGTGCCCGGTCTGCGCGCCACCATCCAGCTCTTGCCCAGCGATGTGGAAGCGCACTTTGACGACGCGAGGGACTTGAAATGATCGCTGTGTTGCAACGGGTGAGTGAGGCCAGTGTGAGAGTCGATGGCGAGGTGATCGGCCAGATCGGCGCGGGTTTGCTGGTGCTGTTGTGCGCCGAAAAGGGTGATACCGATGCGGTGGCTGACAAGATGCTGGCCAAAATTTTGAAACTGCGCATCTTCAGCGACGAGGCAGGCAAGATGAATTTGAGCGTGCAGGATGTGGGCGGTGGCTTGCTGGTGGTGAGCCAGTTCACGCTGGCCGCCGATGTGGCGGGGGGCAACCGCCCCAGCTTCACCCAAGCCGCCGCGCCAGATGAAGGGCGGCGTTTGTACGAGCACTTTGTGGCGCAGGCGCAAAAAGCCCACCCGGTGGTTCAAACCGGCCGCTTTGCCGCGGACATGAAAGTGGCGCTCATCAACGACGGCCCCATTACCATCCCGATGCGCATGACGGTTTGAGTCGCTGCTCGGGGTGGGCAACGATAATCCCCGCATGACTGCAACTTCTCCAGCCGCGAGTTCTGCTCGCTTCGACCAGCTCGCGCTGGCCCCTGCCACCCTTCAAAACCTCGAACAACTGGGCTACACCCAGATGACGCCCATCCAGGCGGCCAGCTTGCCGCTGACCTTGGCGGGGCAAGATTTGATCGCCCAAGCCAGCACCGGCAGCGGCAAAACCGCCGCCTTTGGCCTGCCCCTGATCGAGCGCCTGCAAACCGCAGGCTCCCCCAGCGCGGCCATTCAGGCCGTGATTCTGTGTCCCACCCGCGAGCTGGCCGACCAGGTCACGCAAGAAATCCGCAGATTGGCCCGTGCCCGGTCAAACGTGAAAGTCGTCACCCTCTGCGGTGGCGTGGCCTTGCGTGGCCAGACGGTGAGTCTGGAGCACGGCGCCGATGTGGTGGTGGGCACGCCCGGCCGGATTTTGGACCATCTGGAGCGCGGCTCGCTGAGCTTGGCGGGCGTGAACACGCTGGTGCTCGACGAAGCCGATCGCATGCTGGACATGGGCTTTTTTGACGACATCGCCAAGGTGGTGCGCCAGTGCGCCAAAGACCGCCAGACCCTGCTGTTCTCGGCCACTTACCCCGAAGGGATTGCCAAATTGGCCGCGCAGTTCATGCGTTCACCGCAGACAGTGAAAGTGGAGGCGCAGCACAGCGCGCACAAAATCCGGCAGATTTATTACGAAGTGAGCGAAAGCCAGCGGCTCGATGCTGTGTCCAAACTGTTGGCGCATTTCCGCCCAGAGCGCACGCTGGCCTTTTGCAACACCAAGCAGCAGTGCCGCGACCTGGTGGCAGTGCTGCAAGCGCAAGGCTACAGCGCGCTGGCGCTGTTTGGTGAATTGGAGCAGCGCGAGCGAGACCAAGTGCTGGTGCAGTTCTCCAACCGCAGTTGCTCGGTGCTGGTGGCCACCGACGTGGCCTCTCGCGGTTTAGATGTTGAAGGCCTCGAAGCCG
The DNA here is from genome assembly GCA_945897795.1 of Limnohabitans sp. Rim8. Lineage (GTDB taxonomy): Bacteria > Pseudomonadota > Gammaproteobacteria > Burkholderiales > Burkholderiaceae_C > Limnohabitans_A. The sequence goes on from CAMDFT010000060.1 coordinate 7,894, forward strand.
TGATCAACGTGGACGTGACGCCCGACGCAGAAATCCATATTCACCGCATCGGCCGCACCGGTCGGGGCGACGCCGAAGGCCTGGCCCTGACGCTGGCCAGCATGGACGAGATGGGATCGGTCGGCAAGATCGAGGTGATGCAAGGCCGCGAATCGAATTGGGAGCCTTTGTCTGGCCTGACGCCTGCGGCAGGCGGGCCATTGCAACCGCCCATGCGCACCTTGCAGATTGTCGGTGGCCGTAAGGAAAAGATCCGTGCTGGCGATGTGATGGGGGCCTTGGCGGGTGAGTGTGGTTTGACCCGTGAGCAGGTCGGCAAGATCAATGTGAACGAGTTTTCGACCTATGTGGCGGTGCAGGCTGCGTTGGCCAAAAAGGTCGAGGTGCAGTTGTTGCACGGCAAGATCAAGGGCAAGAGTGTGAAGGTTCGGTTGCTCTGACGTTTTGCCTTTCGCCTTTTGCGGGGGCGGTGTGTAAGGGGATGCGGCGGGTTCCTCATACCGGGGTACCGAAAATCGTCACCCGCCGCATCCCCTCACACACCTGAGTGGTTATTAGGGCAATATTTCGGCTGTTGCTGAGTGGTTTTCGATTCGATGTGTGCAGTTGCTACACAGTCGGCATGGAAGACCTGCAGGTTTTAAAAATGCACCATGGCCACGAATGGGCTGGGGCCGGGTGACGATTTTCGGTACCCCGGTATGAGGAACCCGGCCCCAGCCCATTCTTGGCCTACCCCGCTCAAACCCTCCGAGGCCTCACAAGCCCATGCGGACCTCACCAGCAAAAACTACAGATAAGGGTTCTTCAACCCCAACCCCGCCAAAATCGCAATCTCGTAGGCCTCCATCTCCTCAGCATCTGCGGTACTGGTTTCATGGTCCCAGCCCTGAGCGTGCAAAGTGCCGTGCACCAGCAAATGCGCGTAGTGTGCCGCCAGCGTCTTGCCTTGTTCTTTGGCTTCGCGGGCCACTACCGGGGCGCACAGCACCAAGTCGGCCATCACCACCGGCCCTTGCTCGTAGTCAAAGGTCAGCACGTTGGTGGCGGCATTTTTTTTGCGGTAACTCTGGTTCAGCGCGCGTCCCTCTTCTTCGCCCACGATGCGCACTGTGATCTCGGCGTCGTCAGCCAGGGCGTGGCGTATGGCCCGCGTGACGGCATGGCGGGGCAGGGCAGCGCGGTGGCGGGCTGAATAGGGGATGTCGCCAAATTGCAGGGACAGTTGGAGTTTTTGGAGGGCCATGGCGGTGCTTGATTCGGGTTTCAATCGTCGGTGGGCAGGGGCTTGCGGCGGGTCGTGACGCCCGCACGCATGGGGGCGCTGCCTTGCGCGTCGTAGGCGTCCACGATGCGGGCCACCAAGGGGTGGCGCACCACGTCGGCGCTGCTAAAGCGCGTAAAGGCAATGCCCTTGACGCGCTTTAAGACCCGCTCGGCATCGATGAGGCCTGACAGTTGCCCCTTGGGCAAATCGATCTGACTCACGTCGCCCGTCACCACCGCCTTGGCACCAAAGCCAATGCGTGTCAGGAACATCTTCATCTGTTCGGTGCTGGTGTTTTGTGCCTCGTCCAGGATCACAAAGGCGTTGTTCAGCGTTCGCCCGCGCATGAAAGCCAGTGGGGCCACCTCAATCGCATTGCGCTCAAAGGCTTTGAGCACTTTGTCGTGGCCCATCAGGTCGTACAGCGCGTCGTAAAGCGGGCGCAGGTACGGGTCGACCTTTTGCGACAAGTCGCCCGGTAAAAAGCCCAGACGTTCACCCGCTTCCACCGCCGGGCGCGTGAGCACAATGCGTTGCACGCTGGCGCGCTCCAGTGCATCCACCGCGCAGGCCACAGCCAGATAAGTCTTGCCCGTGCCCGCTGGGCCAATGCCAAAGCTGATGTCGTGGGTAGCGATGCTTTCCAGATAGGCCGCTTGCACCGGTGTGCGGGCCTTCAGGTCGGCGCGGCGGGTTTGCAAGATGGGCAAATTCGCCTCTTCGCCTCCGCTGTCGCCCACCAACATGAGTTGCACCATGTCAGGTGAAATGGGGCGGTCGGCGCGCTCGTAAATGGCCTGCAAAATTTCCATCGCATGCAAAGCCACCGCCTTGGGGCCGTCCACCTTGAACTGCTCGTGGCGGTGCGCGATGCTCACTTGCAAGCCCGCCTCGATGGTGCGCAGGTGCGCGTCCATCGGGCCACACAGGTGTGACAGACGGGTGTTGTTGTGTGGCGTGAAGGTGTGTCTGACGATCAAGTTGATAATCCTCGCTGTGCGCGGTTTGTGGCCAGGATGGCCCGGGCGAGAGCGCATTTTCTCCCATCACAGGCATTTAAGGCGTCACCCCCCATGATTGGCAAACTCACCGGCATCCTGAGCGATAAAAACCCACCCGAGGTGATCGTGGACTGCCATGGCGTGGGCTACGAAGTCAATGTGCCCATGAGCACGTTCTACAACTTGCCTGCTACGGGCGAAAAAGTCAGTTTGGTCACGCACTTTGTGGTGCGCGAAGACGCGCAAATCCTTTACGGTTTTGCCACACTGGCCGAGCGCGAGGCGTTTCGTCAGCTCATCAAAATTTCCGGTGTTGGCCCCCGCACCGCTTTGAGCGTGCTGTCGGGCATGAGCGTGACCGATTTGGCGCAGGCCATCACCACCCAAGAAGTTGGCCGTCTGGTCAAGGTGCCCGGCATCGGCAAAAAAACCGCAGAGCGCCTGCTGCTCGAACTCAAAGGCAAACTGGGCGGTGACCTGGGCGGCTTGTTTGCCGTGAACACCAGCGACGCGCAAAACGATATCCAGCAAGCCTTGTTGGCGCTGGGCTACAGCGACAAAGAAGCCGCTGCGGCCCTTAAGAGCTTGCCCGTCGATGTGGGCGTGAGCGAGGGCATCAAGCTGGCACTCAAAGCCCTGAACAAATAAGCATTCGGGCAGTCTTGCATTTGGATATCCGATGGATATACTAAAGCCATGAAAACCACCGCCTTGACCATTTCCACCTGGGGCAACAGCCATGGCATCCGGCTCAGCCGCGAGTTGATGCAGTCGCTGGGCATCACACCCGGTACGCCCTTGCAGGCCACGGTCGTGGCCAAGGGTTGTTTGGAGCTGCGCGCCGTGCCCCAGCGCCCGAGCCTGCAAGACAAGCTTGCCGCCTTTGACCCTCAAATACATGGTGGCGAAGTGATGCCCGATGCGCCGCAAGGCGTGGAGTTCGGCACTGGCACCGAGGGCGTCAAGTGAGCCCAGCCGTTTGGGTGCCCGACCGGCAAGACATCATCTGGATCAACTTCAACCCGCAGGTGGGCCGCGAAATGCGAGACATGCACCCCATGTTGGTGCTGTCGCCCAAAGCCTTCAACGACAGGACGTCCATCGTGATTGGCTTTCCCATGTCCACGGCGGCCTACAACGCCACCAACCCGTTTGCGATCGACAACAGCAAAACGGCCAAGCAGCCGAGCTACATCATTTGCAACCAGGCCAAGAGCTTTGATTGGCGCCAGCGCGGTGCAACACCGCATCCCTGGAAGCGGGTCAGCGACACCATTTTTCAAACTGCTCGTCTTGAGCTCAACGACATCATCGAGTTGGTCACCCCATGAGCATCCGCACCGACGACTTTGCCCCGCAACCCGAACCCCGGGTCATTTCAGCGGCCCCCGTGTCGCACCAAGAAGAAGCGATTGAGCGCGCCTTGCGCCCCAAGCTGCTCGACGAATACGTCGGCCAGGTCAAGGTGCGCGAGCAGTTGGAGATTTTCATCAGCGCGGCCAAGATGCGGGAAGAGCCGCTGGACCATGTGCTGTTGTTTGGCCCGCCAGGTTTGGGCAAGACGACGCTGAGCCACATCATCGCGGCCGAGCTGGGCGTGAACCTGCGCCAGACCAGCGGCCCGGTGCTCGAGAAACCCAAAGATTTGGCGGCATTGCTCACCAATTTGGAGCGCAACGATGTGCTCTTTATTGACGAAATTCACCGCCTCTCGCCCGTGGTCGAAGAAATCCTGTACCCCGCGCTGGAGGATTACCAGATCGACATCATGATCGGAGAAGGCCCGGCGGCGCGCAGCATCAAGCTCGACTTGCAGCCTTTCACCCTGGTGGGTGCGACTACGCGTGCCGGCATGCTGACCAACCCGCTGCGCGACCGCTTTGGCATCGTCTCGCGCCTGGAGTTCTACACGCCCGAAGAGCTGACCCGCATCGTGACCCGCAGCGCCGGTTTGCTCAAAGCCCCAATTGACCCCGAAGGTTCGTTCGAGATCGCCCGCCGCTCACGCGGCACGCCGCGCATCGCCAACCGCCTGCTGCGCCGGGTGCGCGACTATGCGGATGTGAAAGGCGACGGCACCATCCACAAAGGCATCGCGCAAAAAGCGCTGGTCATGCTCGATGTGGACCCCGAAGGCTTTGACCTGATGGACCGCAAACTGCTCGAAGCGGTGATCCACCGCTTTGACGGCGGTCCGGTCGGTCTGGACAACATCGCGGCCAGCATCGGCGAAGAACGCGACACGATCGAGGACGTGATCGAGCCTTATTTGATTCAGCAAGGCTATTTGCAGCGCACGCCACGCGGGCGCATGGCCACCTTGGCGGCGTTCAAACATTTGGGCGTGACGCCGCCCAAGTCGTTTGGCGAGCGGTTTTGAGTATTGGCGGTGCCAGCCGGATCGATTTGCGGGGGGCAATGGCTGTGCTTGCTTTTTCGCTGAAACGATAATCCCGGCATGGAAACCAAATGGCTTGAAGATTTTGTAAGTTTGGCTGAAACCCGCAGTTTCAGCCGTTCGGCGCAGTTGCGGCACGTCACGCAACCGGCGTTTTCCCGGCGCATCCAGTCGCTGGAGGCCTGGGCCGGGGCCGACTTGGTCGATCGCAGTTCTTACCCAACCCGGCTCACCCCTGCGGGTGAGACCTTGTATGCACAGGCGCTGGAGATGCTGCAGTCGCTGCAAAACACCCGGGCCATGCTGCGTGGCAACAATGCGGTGGGGCAGGACATCATCCAGTTTGCCGTGCCGCACACCTTGGCATTCACGTTTTTTCCGCCTTGGGTGGCCAGCTTGCGCGAGACCTTTGGGCCCATGAAAAGCCGGCTCATGGCGCTGAACGTGCACGACGCGGCCATGCGCCTGGTGGAGGGCGGTTGCGACGTGTTGATCGCCTACCACCACCCCTCGCAGCCCTTGCAAATTGACCCTGAGCGCTACGACATGGTGGTATTGGGGCACGAGGTGATTGCGCCCTATGCGCAAAGCACGCCCGATGGTCGTGCGCTGTTCAGTTTGCCCGGCCATGCCGCACGGCCACTGCCTTATCTGGGCTACGCGCCCGGTGCTTATTTGGGCGGTGTGACCGACTGGATCTTGAAGCAGGCGGGCGTGCCGGTGCATCTGGAGCGGGTTTATGAGACCGACATGGCCGAGAGTTTGAAAGTGATGGCCCTGGAAGGCCATGGCATCGCGTTTTTGCCGCGCAGTGCGGTCAAGAAAGAAATTCAGGCCGGCACTCTGGTCGAGGTGAGTTTGCCCGGTGGGCAAACCCTGGCGCTGAGCATGGAAGTGCGTGCCTACCGCGAGAAATCCGGGGCCAAGCCCTGCTTCAAGAGTTCGGCCCATCAGTTGTGGCTGCATCTGACCCAAAGCACTTCTTCGGTGCATTCTTCGCGTTAAACCGCAACTGAGCGGGTTTTTTCATGGCATGTATCGCCTTATGCATTTTTTGCATGGAGCCCGGGGGTACTCCCTGATGAGGTCTGACAACAAACTGACTATATTCAGCACACGCTGGCGTGCAGGCACATTTTGTGCACATGCACAATTCGCTGATGCTGTGGTGCACCATGGCGGTGTACGTGTCAAACATTTCCGCTGTTCGATGCGGGCCTAGGGAAGCTACTAGTCGGTTCACTGCTGGATTTGGCATTTAATCTGTGGGTGGCAATCTGCTACTCACCATTTCACAAGAGGATTCAAACCATGAAGAAAATGACACAAACCTTGATCGGCTCCGTGCTGGCCACTGCAGGCTTGCTGGTGGCCACATCCGCCATGGCGGGCAAAACCCTGGACCAGATCAAGCAGCGCGGCCAAATCGTCTGCGGTGTCAACACCGGTCTGGCCGGTTTCTCGGCTGCTGACTCCAGCGGCAACTGGTCGGGTCTGGATGTGGACCACTGCCGTGCCCTAGCCGCAGCCGTGCTGAGCGATGCCACCAAAGTCAAATACGTGCCCTTGACCGCTCAGCAGCGTTTCACCGCTTTGCAGTCTGGCGAGGTCGATGTGCTGGCCCGCAACACCACCAACACCTTGAACCGCGATGGCTCTTTGGGCCTGCACTTCATCGGTGCCAATTACTATGACGGCCAAGGCTTCATGGTTCCCAAAGGCAAGATCACCAGCGCCAAGCAACTCAAGGGCGCCACCGTGTGCGTGCAGTCCGGCACCACCACCGAGAAAAACCTGACCGATTTCTCCCGCGCCAACAAGCTCAACTTGAAGCCTGTCGTGTTTGAAAAAGTCGAAGCCGCTACAGGCGCTTATTTCTCTGGCCGTTGCCAAGCCTACACCACCGACGCATCGGGCCTGGCCTCTGTGCGCGCCAAGGAAGCCAAAGACCCAGCCGCCCACGTGATCTTGCCCGATCTGGTCTCCAAAGAGCCTTTGGGCCCGATGGTGCGCCGTGGTGACGACGAGTGGTTCGCCATCAACAAATGGGTCCTTTCCGGCCTGGTCGAAGCCGAAGAGTACGGCATCACGCAAGCCAATGTGGACCAAATGAAAACCAGCGAGAACCCACAAGTGGGCCGTTTGCTGGGTGCCACAGAGGACTTGGGCAAGCACCTGGGCCTGGACAAGGAATGGCTGGCCCGTGCCATCAAGACCACCGGTAACTACGGCGAAATGTTCGAGCGCAACGTCGGCCCCAAGACCGCCATCAACTTGCCACGCGGTTTGAACAACCAGTGGAACAAGGGCGGCCTGATGTACGCTGCACCGCTGCGTTGATCGCCTGCCTTTTTTGAAGGTTCTGAATACGCCCCTTCACGGGGCGTATTTTTTACCAGCCCGTCATTTTTCAGGCAGTTCCCATGTCCCATTTTTCCATGATCGAGGCCAGGCCCTTGCCCGGCAAGAAAAACCGATCGATTTCGTGGCGCAGCCGCGAAGGACGTTCGGTCATCTACCAGGTCGTCGCCATCTTGTCGGCTTTGGCGCTGGTGGCCCTGTTGGTGCGCAACACGCTCACCAACATGCGCCTGCGCGGCATTCAAAGCGGCTACGACTTTTTATTTCAACCGTTTGGCTTTGACATCAGTGAAACGGTGATTGAGTACGCGCACAACAGCTCTTACTTCGTGGCTTTTGCCATTGGCATGCTCAACACGCTCAAGGTCGCCGTGATCGGCATCCTGCTGGCCACGGTGCTGGGTGTGCTGGTGGGTGTCGGGCGGTTTTCGGCCAACTTTTTGGTGCGCAAAATCTGTTACGCCTACGTCGAATTTTTCCGCAACGTGCCGGTCTACCTGCAGTTGCTCATCTGGTATCTGGTCTTCACCGAGATGCTGCCCGACCTGGACGAAGCTTGGAATGCGGGTCATTTTTTCTTGAGTAAAAACGGCATTTCCTTCCCTTGGCCTGTGTGGCAATTGGGGCAGACCTTGGCCTTGGTCGGCGTCGCTTTGGGCCTTGTTTTCGCGTGGGTTTACCGCCGCATGGCAGTGACGCATTTTGACCGTACCGGCCTCACCCGTCCGGTCTGGGCCGTGTCGTTGGCGGTCACTCTGTTGCTGGCGGTGCTCGGTTGGCTGCTGGGTGGCGCGCCCAACGAATGGGACTTGCCCAAAAAGGGTGACTTCCAAATCGAAGACGGTGGCGCGTTCAGTCCCGAATTCATGGCCTTGCTGTGTGGCTTGGTGTTTTACACGGCGTCCTTCATTGCCGAAGTGGTCCGCTCAGGCATCGCCTCGGTGTCGCTGGGTCAGCACGAGGCGTCTGCCTCTTTGGGCCTGAACAAAAGCCAGTCCATGCGTCTGGTGGTGTTGCCGCAGGCCTTGCGCGTGATCATTCCGCCGCTCACCAGCCAGTACCTGAACCTGACCAAAAACTCGTCGCTGGCGGTGGCCATCGGTTACCCCGAACTGGTCTCTATCGCCAACACCACGCTCAACCAAACGGGCCGCGCCATCGAGGCCTTGTCCATCGTGATGTTGGTGTACCTGACGCTGTCTCTTCTCACCTCGGCCCTCATGAACTGGTTCAACGCCAGTGCCGCCATCCAGGAGCGCTGACATGACCACTGTTTTCAAATCCACCGAAGCGCGGCCCATGCCCGGCCGCAGTACAGGCCCCGTGGCCTGGTTGCGCGGCAACCTGTTTTCCAGCCCGAGCAACAGCCTGATGTCGCTGGCGCTGCTGGCCGTGTGCCTTTGGGCGCTGGTTTCCTCGCTCGACTGGGCCGTGTTGCAAGCTGTTTTCAGCAGCAACTTGCAAGCCTGCAACGAAGTGCGCGGCGCAGGGGCTTGCTGGGGCGTGATCTCCGAAAAAGGCCGCTTGATCGTGATGGGCCGTTACCCTGAAGTCGAGCACTGGCGTCCGGTGATCGCCACTGCCCTCATGTTGGGTGTGGTCGTCATCAGCTGCATGCCCCGTTTCTGGAACAAGGCTTTGCCCTTGGTTTGGCTGGTCATGCTGACCGTGTATTTCGTGCTGATGAAGGGTGGCTTTTTTGGCCTGACCGAAGTTGACACCGACCAATGGGGCGGCTTGCCGCTCACGGTCATGCTCACCGTGATCTCGATGACGCTGGCCTTTCCGCTGGCCATCTTTGTGGCGCTGGGCCGACGCTCAAACATGCCCGCCATCAAAACCTTGTGCACGCTCTACGTCGAGTTGGTTCGCGGCGTGCCGCTCATCACCGTGCTGTTCATGGCCTCGTTCATGCTGCCGCTGTTCATGCCCGAAGGCGTGAAGATCGACGTGCTGGTGCGGGTGGTGGTGGGCATCACGCTGTTTTCCGGTGCCTACATGGCCGAGGTGATTCGCGGCGGTCTGCAGGCTTTGCCCAAAGGGCAGACCGAAGCGGCGGCCACACTGGGCCTGAGCTACTGGCAAACCCAGCGCATGATCGTCTTGCCCCAGGCCCTGGCCACCGTGGTGCCATCCATCATGAACACCTTCATCGGCCTGTTCAAGGACACCTCGTTGGTGACCATCGTGTCGCTGTATGAGCTGACCGGCGCTTTGGGCCTGGCGCTCAACTCGGACGCCGATTGGCGTCCCTTCAAGATCGAAGCCTACCTCTTCATCACCTTCATTTATTTCGCGTTCTGCTTTGCCATGTCGCGCTACAGCCTGTGGATCGAAGAGCGCACGGCCGTGAGCAAAGTCCGCTGAACGAAAGACCTTTATGACCTCCAACGCTAACCCCATCATCGAGTTCAAAGGCGTGAACAAGTGGTACGCCAGCAATGGCTACCATGTGCTGCGCGATGTGAACCTGCAGTTCGCCAAAGGCGAAAAAGTCGTCATTTGCGGCCCCTCGGGCTCGGGCAAGTCCACCCTGATCCGCTGCATCAATGCGCTTGAGGAATACCAAGAAGGCACGCTCACGGTAGACGGCACCGTGCTCGGCGATGACCTCAAGGGCATTGACAAAGTGCGCCGCGAAGTCGGCATGGTGTTCCAGCAGTTCAACCTCTTTCCGCACCTGACGGTGATGGAAAACCTGATCTTGTCACCCACCTGGGTGGCCAAGATGCCGCGCAAGGAAGCCATCGACAAAGCCATGGTGCAACTGGAGCGCGTGCGCATTGCCGAACACGCCAACAAGTACCCCTTGCAGTTGTCCGGTGGTCAGCAGCAGCGCGTGGCGATTGCCCGTGCGCTTTGCTTGACGCCCAAGATCATGCTGTTCGATGAGCCCACCTCGGCCCTCGACCCCGAGATGATCAAGGAAGTTCTGGACGTGATGATCGAGCTGACCAGCCAGGGCATGACCATGCTGTGCGTGACGCACGAGATGGGCTTTGCCAAGGCGGTGGCGGACCGCGTGATCTTCATGGACCAAGGCCAGGTGGTCGAACAAGCCCCGCCGCAGCAGTTCTTTGATTCACCGCAAACCGACCGGGCGCAGGACTTTTTGTCCAAAATTCTGGGACATTGAGGAAATTTTCCTCTTGCGTCTATCGCCCAAGGTGGGGCAGTGGGCTGGGGCGATTTGGCGAGCGAAGCGAGTATGAGCCCCGGGCCACAGCCCCACCTTGGGTTGCCCAATGAGTTGGTTTTTTTGAGCTCCCTTGGCCGGGATTGCGCCCGGCAGCGCACTCACTTTCTTTGCTTCGCCAAAGAAAGTAAGCAAAGAAAGGCGAGCCGCAGTCAGGGCCCTTCGGGTTCCTTGCGCTGCTCGCACCGGGCGGGGTCGGGTGCAAACTCGCTTCGCTCAAACAAGCACCCGCCCTGATCCGCCCGCTGCTGCGCTGCTCAGCCCTGCCAGAACGGCATGAAGACCTTGCGGGGCATTGCTTCGCTCGCCCCGACACTTTTTATTCCCCCGGTTTATTGGAAGATTAGGGTTGGGTGGTTAGCCTTCTTCTTATGCCAGTGTCCCTCTGCCGCTTGCACCAGAGGCGGGGCTGCGGGTTGGGGCGATT